>NZ_JASCOZ010000215.1 GCF_029960115.1 Stenotrophomonas sp. PS02289 | reverse complement strand
GGCCGGCCCTCAGTGATGCATGGGCCGGCCAACGGCCGGCGCTACCGAAATGCACCGTCATCGGCCCCCTTACGGGGCGATGATCACCTCGGCCGAACGCGCCTTGGTCGCGGCGGCCTTCTTGCCGCTGACCTGGAAGCGGCTGGCGCTTACGCCAGCGGCAACCAGGGCATCGCGCAGCGCCTCGGCCCGCTTCTGGCCGACGCCCGCAGCGGCGTCATAGGCCTCGATCCGGACCCGGCCCTTCTTGCCGATGTTCAGATACTCGGCCAGGGCCTTGGTCTGGCTCTTCGCGCCGCCGGACAGGCTGGACTGACCACCGGCGAAGGCATCACCGGCAAAGGTGAAGACCTCACCGCGGCTGTCGAACTTCGACCCCGGCAGCTTGGCCCCGGAGACCAGCTCGGCTTCTTCGCGGGCCAGCTTGGCGGCGTTGGCCTGGGCGGCGCTGAGGCGGGCGGTCTGCTTGCCGGCCACGCTGGTCAGTGCGGTTTCGGCGTCCTGGCGGGCCAGGGCTTCGCTTTCGGCGGCCAGGCGCAGGCGCTCGGACTCTTCGGCCTGGATCTGGGCCTGCACGCGCAGGCGCTCGTTCTCCTGGCGGATGCGCTGCGATTCGCGGCGGGTGGCCTCGATCAGCAGGTCGCTGCGGGTGCGCTCCAGCTCGGCCGACTGACGCCGGGCCAGCGCGGTGCGCACGCTGGTCTCGGCAATCTCGACCCGGCGCTCGGCCAGGTAACGGGCCTGGTCCAGGTCGCGGCGCTTGGCCTTGGCCAGGTCGGCCACGGCCTGCTGGGCCTGCAGGCGCTCATACGGGGCCAGTTCGGAGGTGCTGCTGTTGGCCTGGATGGCCAGCAGACGCTGATTGAGCTGGGCCACGGCCGGGTCTTCGGCGGCGCTGGCCAGCAGCGGCAAGGCCAGGCCGGCGGCCAGCAGCAGGGCGGCGGGGGTACGCAGGGCGTTCTTCATCAGCGGCCCTCCCCGGTCGCCAGCTGGCGTTCGAGCTGGTTCACCTCATTGCGGTGCAGCTGCAGCTGGGCCATCGCGGCGGCCTCTTCGCTGCGGGCGCGGGCCAGGTCGGCGTCCACGGTCGCGCGGGCTGCCAGCAGGGGCGCGTTCTTGCGCTCGCGACGGTCGCTGGCGGCGGCCTGGGCCTGCTCCAGGCCTTGTCGCGCAACGGCGATCAGGTCCGGGGCGTACTGGTCGGCGTCGGCCTGGGTGGCCTTGTCCACCGCCTGGCGGGCCTGGGCCAGCTCGAGTGCGCCGTCCTGGGCCAGGACCGGTCCGGACAGCGCGAATGCGCACGCCATCACGCATCCAGAGATGAAAACTGCCGGGGTACGTCGTATTTGTGCGAAGCTACGATTCATTGGGGGGGCCGTTGCCAGGTTGTCTGTGCACGGCCATTGTCGGAAGCCTGCGCCGTGCTTGCAATGGCACGAAGCCGTTTGTTGGGGAAAGATTTCGCATGGATATCGGCTATTTCCTGAAGCTGATGACCGAAAAGAACGCCTCGGACATGTTCTTGACCACCGGAGCCCCGGTGTACATCAAGATCGAGGGCAAGCTCTACCCGCTGGGCAACACCGGGTTGCCGCCGGGCATGGTCAAGAAGATCGCCTACTCGCTGATGGACGAAGGCCAGGTACCGCAGTTCGAGCGCGACCTGGAACTCAACATGGCCATCGCCCTGCCCGACGCCGGGCGCTTCCGCGTCAACGTGTTCAAGCAGCGCGGTGAGGTGGGCATGGTGATCCGTGCCATCCGCAGCAAGATTCCCAGCATTGAAGAGCTGAATCTGCCGCAGGTGCTGAAGGACGTCATCATGACCCCGCGTGGGCTGGTGCTGGTGGTGGGTTCGACCGGCTCCGGCAAGTCGACCTCGCTGGCGTCGATGATCGACCACCGCAACAGCACCACGACCGGGCACATCCTCACCATCGAGGACCCGATCGAATATCTGCACAAGCACAAGATGTCGATCGTGAACCAGCGCGAGGTCGGGCTGGACACCCATGCCTTCCACAACGCGCTGAAGAACGCGATGCGAGAAGCGCCGGACGTGATCCTGATCGGCGAAATCCTGGACGCGGAAACCATGGAAGCGGCCATTGCGTTCGCCGAAACCGGTCACCTGTGCCTGGCCACGCTGCACTCCAACAACGCCGACCAGACCATCGAGCGCATCCTCAACTTCTTCCCGGAAAGCGCGCACCGCAACGTGCTGATGAACCTCTCGCTGAACCTGCGTGCGGTCATCTCCCAGCGCCTGGTGAAGGGTCAGGACGGCCGCCGCCTGCCGGCGACCGAAGTGCTGATCAACACGCCGATGATCCGCGACCTGCTGCGCCGCGGTCAGGTGCACGAGATCAAGGCGGCGATGGAAGGCTCGCTGGAAGAAGGCATGGAAAGCTTCGACCAGTGTCTGTTCCGCATGGCCAAGAGCGGCATCATCGAGCAGGAGGAGGCGCTGCGCGCGGCCGATTCGCGCGATGGTCTGGCCTTGAAGTTCCGCCTGTCCGAAGGCGGCAGCGGTGAGCATGATCCGTACGCGGATTATTCGGCCGCGAGCCCGGCGAGCATCACGCACGGGTTTTAAGGAACGCCGTCGAGCCGGGCTTTGCCCGGCTGATCGGGGACTCAAACGCTACGTGGCAGCCGGGCAAGCCCGGCTCTACTTAAGCCGCGTCGGGCTGGTTCTCCGGCCGCGCGGCCTCGAATGCCGGTAACGCCAGACACGCTGCTTCAATGCGCACCAGGGTCGGGTACGGCTCCAGGTCCACATTGAACCGCCGCGCGTTGTACAGCTGCGGCACCAGGCAGCAGTCGGCCAGCGTGGGCGTGTCGCCGTGGCAGAAGCGGCCGGTCTCCACCGATTCCACCAGCATCCGCTCCATTGCCTCGAACCCGAGCTGGATCCAGTGCCGGGTCCAGTCTTCGCGCTCGGACTGCGGCACGTTCCAGGTGTCGCTGAAGAACTGCATCACCCGCAGGTTGTTGAGCGGATGGATGTCGCAGGCCACCAGCTGGGACAGCGCGCGCACCCGCGCCCGCCCCGCCGCATCGTCCGGCAGCAGCGAAGGGCCGCCGAACACCTCGTCCAGGTATTCCAGGATCGCCATCGACTGGTGCAGCACCTGTTCGCCGTGGCGCAGGGTGGGCACCAGTTCCTGCGGGTTGAGCGCCGCATAGCCTTCACTGTGCTGCTGGCCGCCATCACGGACCAGATGCACCGGCGTGATGGCGTACGCCAGGTCTTTCAGGTTCAGGCCAATGCGCACGCGGTAGGCCGCGCTGGAGCGCCAGTAGCTGAACAGTTCGAGCGGTTCGGCGTGCATGCTCAGGCCCGTGCTGCCTGCTCGATGCGCTGCTCGATGGCACCGAAGATGCTTTCGCCGGCGGCGTCGAACATCTCAATGCGGACCACGTCGCCGAACGACATGAACGGCGTGCTCGGCTTGCCGTCGCGCAGGGTTTCCACGGTGCGCTGCTCGGCAAAGCAGGACGCACCCTTGCTGGTGTCCTCGTTGGCGATGGTGCCCGAGCCGACGATGGTGGCCGCGCCCAGCGGGCGGGTCTTGGCGGCGTGGGCGACCAGCTGGGCGAAGTTGAACTGCATGTCCACGCCGGCTTCGGGCGCACCGAACCATTCGCCATTGATGTGGGTGACCAGCGGCAGGTGCGCCTTGCTGTCCTGCCAGGCATCGCCCAGCTCGTCGGGGGTGACGAACACCGGCGACAGCGCCGAACGCGGCTTGGACTGCAGGAAGCCGAAGCCCTTGGCCAGCTCGCTGGGAATCAGGTTGCGCAGCGAGACGTCGTTGACCAGCCCGACCAGCTGGATATGGCCGGCGGCCTGTTCCGGGGTGACCGCCATCGGCACGTCGTCGGTGATGACCACCAGCTCGGCTTCCAGGTCGATGCCGTACTCCTCGCTGACCACCTTCACCGCGTCGCGCGGGCCGTAGAAGCCGGCGCTGGTGGCCTGGTACATCAGCGGGTCGGTGTAGAAGCTTTCCGGTACCTCGGCCCCACGGGCGCGGCGCACGCGTTCCACATGCGGCAGGTAGGCGCTGCCGTCGACGAACTCATAGGCGCGCGGCAGCGGCGCGGCCAGCGCCTGCAGGTCGATGTCGAACACGCCGTCGGCGCTGCCATCGTTGAGCGACTCATACAGGGCGTTCAGGCGCGGGGCGAGGTGGGTCCAGTCTTCCAGCGCGGCCTGCAGCGTGGCGGCGATGCCGGTGGCGCGGACGCCGTGGCGCAGGTCGCGCGAGACCACGATCAGGGTGCCGTCGCGACCGCCTTCCTTCAAAGAACCAAGCTTCATGGGTGGGTATCCGTCGAACGCAGAAAAATAGGTTTCGAGTGTAACCAAATGCGCGCAGGAGCCAAGCTGCGCTGCCGCAGATGGCACCTTAGCGGATTGCGCGATGAGTCCGGCCAGGATGAACCTGAATGGGCAAATTGATGTGCTGCACAATTTGTCCTATCATCCGCCGGTCTGCAGCGGCCGTCCGTTTCCCTTCGGGATCGCCGGCGAGCCGGGTTTCGACCCCTCGCCCGCCCCCACTCCGACGCCATTCGTCATGCAGTCCAGCCTGCGCACCGCGTTGGCTGCACCCTACTCCTCGCAGCGCGGTTCACGGGAACGCTCCGAGTCAGCCGATCACACGATCTGCCGCGCGTCTGGCCATCGGGCCCGGCGTTACTTTGCTTTTGGAGCTTTCCACCGATGTCTTTCGAAGACCTGGGCCTTGCCCCGTTCCTGCTGCGCGCGTTGTCCGAGCAGGGCTATGAAAACCCGACCCCGATCCAGGAGCAGGCGATCCCGCTGGCCCTGGCCGGGCGCGACCTGCTGGCCGGCGCACAGACCGGTACCGGCAAGACCGCTGCCTTTGGCTTACCGCTGCTGCAGCACCTGGGCACCAACCCGCAGGCCGTTGACGGTCCGCGCAAGCCGCGTGCGCTGGTGCTGGCCCCGACCCGCGAACTGGCCACCCAGGTGCATGACAGCCTGCGCGGCTACAGCAAGTACCTGCGTATTCCCAGCGCCTGCATCTACGGCGGCGTGGGCATGGGCAACCAGTTCGACGTGCTGCGTCGTGGCGTGGACCTGCTGGTGGCCTGCCCGGGTCGTCTGATCGACCACCTGGAACGCCGCAGCGTCGACCTGTCCGGCATTGAAGTGCTGGTGCTGGACGAAGCCGACCGCATGCTGGACATGGGCTTCCTGCCCTCGATCAAGCGCATCCTGGCCAAGCTGCCGCGCCAGAACCGCCAGACCCTGCTGTTCTCGGCGACGTTTGAAGACAACATCCGCCAGCTGGCGCTGGAGTTCATGCGCAACCCGGAACAGATCCAGGTGACGCCGAAGAACACCGTGGCCGAGACCATCACCCACAAGGTGCATCCGGTCGACGGCGCCCGCAAGCGCGAACTGCTGCTGCACCTGCTGGCGCAGGACAGCCGCGAGCAGACCCTGGTGTTCGCCCGTACCAAGCACGGCAGCGACAAGCTGGCCACGTTCCTGGAAAAGTCCGGCATCAAGACCGCGGCGATCCACGGCAACAAGAGCCAGGGCCAGCGCCTTCGTGCGCTGGGTGACTTCAAGGCCGGCCGCGTGACCGTGCTGGTGGCGACCGATATCGCGGCGCGCGGCATCGACATCAACGAGCTGCCGAAGGTCATCAACTACGACCTGCCGATGGTGGCCGAAGACTACGTGCACCGCATCGGCCGTACCGGCCGCAACGGCTCGACCGGTCAGGCGATCTCGCTGGTGGCCCAGGACGAAGCCAAGCTGCTGCGCCAGATCGTGCGTCTGCTCAACCGCGACATGGATATCCGCGACGTGCCGGGCTTCGAGCCGCAGGTGCCGATCCGCTGGGGCAACAGCGCCCCGGGCAAGGCGGAGATTCCGGGTGGCGAGCGCGCACCGCGCAAGAACCACGCGCGTCGTCCGCACAGCGAGGCTCCGCGCCACGCCCATGCGGGCCCGAAGAAGAGCAGCGGCGGCCAGCGTGACGGTGCCGGTCGTGGCGCGCCGCGCGGCGGCCAGCCGCAGGGCCAGCGCCGTGGCGGTGCCGGTGG
>NZ_JASCOZ010000214.1 GCF_029960115.1 Stenotrophomonas sp. PS02289 | reverse complement strand
CCGCGGGCCCCCCCCCCGCCGCCGCCGCCCCCGCCGCGCGCCCCCCCCCCCCCCCCCCCCCCCCGCTACCGGATCCCGTCATCATGAGGTGACACGAGCTGGCCTACGCTTCTTCCACCGCATCATGATGGAAGTTCCCCATGCGCCTGACTCCGCTCCCGCTGCTCCTCGCCCTCACCACACCGCTGTGGCTGACCGCCTGCAGCAAGCCCGAATCCTCCACCGCCACCGAAGCGCCCACCACCGCGCCGGCGGAGGACGCGCCCGTCGCCAGCAATTCGCCTGACGCGGTGCCCGCGACCAGCGAGCCGGCACCGGCCACCACCCCGGCCCCCGCCACCACCGAAGTGGCCGCCGGTGAAGCCGCCGCTTCCGGCGACGACCACGCTGCCGCCGCCGAAGGTGACGCGCGTCAACGCATTGAACGCCTGCTCGGCGATGTGGATCAGTATGAAAAGGTGTTCACCGACCTGCAGCGCGGTGTTGCCGCCGATGATGCTGCCGCCGTTGCCGGGCTGCTGCGTTACCCGGTGCGGGTAAGCGTGGACGGCAAGACTCAGAAGCTCGCCGATGCCGCCGCATTCCAGCGCGATTACCCGAAGATCGTCACGCCGGCCTTGAAGGCGTTAATCGCCGAACAGCGCTTCGACACCCTGTTCGTCAACCAGCAGGGCGTGATGCTGGGGCAGGGCGAGGTGTGGATCACCGGCACGTGCCTGGACAAGGCCTGCACGAAGTCCGAAGTGAAGGTCAACAACATCGGCAGTTGATCGCCCGATGTGGCACCGCGAGGGACGCGCATCGCGCGCGTCCCTTCGCGCGCATCAACCCTTCGGCGTCAGCTTCAACAACCGCGCCTTGCTGCCATCCTCCAGCACCCAGATCGCGCCATCCGGACCCTGTTCCACTTCACGGATGCGTTCACCCATCGCGAATCGCTCCGCTTCCTTCGCGTTGTCGCCGTCAAACGCGACCCGCACCAGCGAGGTCGACGACAGCCCGCCGATGAAACCGCTGCCCTTCCACTGCGGGAACTGCGAACCGTTGTAGATGATGAACCCCGCCGGCGAAATCACCGGGGTCCAGGTGATCTTCGGTGCTTCAAATTCCGGGCGGGTGCTGTGGTCCGGAATCTCGCGGCCGTCGTAGTGATTGCCGTTGGAGACAATCGGGTAACCGTAGTTCTTGCCGCGCACGATCAGGTTCAGTTCGTCGCCGCCGGCCGGACCCATTTCATGCACCCACAGCTTGCCGCGCGCATCGAAGGCGATGCCCAGCGCGTTGCGGTGACCGATCGACCACGCCTGCGCCGCCACGCCGCCCTGCGAGGCGAACGGATTGTCCGAGGGCACGCTGCCGTCGTCATTCAAGCGGATGATCTTGCCCAGGTTGCCACTCATGTCCTGGGCCGGGTCGAACTTCTGGCGTTCGCTGGAGGTGATCCACAGCTTGCCGTCCGGGCCGAACGCCAGGCGGTGGCCATAGTGGCCCTTGCCGGTGACCTTCGGGGTCTGTCGCCAGATCACCTTGAAGTCCTGCAGGGTGCCGCTGCCGTCGGCCGCCAACACCAGCTTGGCGCGCGCCACGGCTGCGCCGCGGGTGTCGCCTTCGCCCTCTTCGGCGTAGCTGACGTACAGCCAGCCGTTCTTCGCGAAGTCCGGGTGGGGCAACACATCGCCCATACCGCCCTGGCCGCCGTAGGCCACCTTGGGCAGGCCGGTGATCGCCGCGCGCTTGCCGGTCTGCACGTTGAAGTGCTGCAGCGCGCCTTCCTTCTCGGTCACCAGCAGGCTGCCATCCGGCAGGAAGGCCATTGCCCACGGCTGGTCAAAGCGGGCGACTTCGGTGGCGGTGAACGGCCAGTCGGCCTTCTGGATCACCGGCGCGGCGGTGGCGGTGGGGCCGGCGGCCACGCAGGCGGTGGTGAACAGGGCGGGGGTGGCAGCCAGGGCCAGGGTGAGCAGCAGATGGCGGGGCATGAGGGTGTCTCCGTCAGGGGTGCGATATCCAGCCCTGTTTGTACAGCATGACCATCAACACCGCGTGGACCATAGGTCACCCCGGATAGGCGCGCCGCCCGGATTCAGCTACCGTACGCAGCAACACGGACGCGTCAAAACGGAGTTTGCAATGAATACCAGCGTACAGAAGCCTTCACCCGCCTTCATCGCCGCCTCGTGGACGGCCCTGCTGCTGGGCGCGGCGGCCTACCTGATCGGCCTGTTCAACGCCGAAATGGCCCTCAACGAGAAGGGCTACTACCTCACCCTGCTGCTGTTCGGCCTGTTCGCCGCCGTCTCGCTGCAGAAGAGCGTACGCGACCGTGTGGAAGGCATTCCGGTCAGCAGCCTGTATTACTCGCTGTGCTGGTTCGCCCTGCTGGCCTCGCTGCTGCTGTTGCTGGTCGGCCTGTGGAACGCCACTCTGCTGCTGAGCGAAAAGGGCTTCTACGGCATGGCCTTCGCGCTCAGCCTGTTCGGCGCGGTCGCCGTGCAGAAAAACACCCGCGACCTCATGGCCGCAGGTGCTGATGAACCCAAGCGCCCGGCCAAGCTGCCGCCGCTCCCGGGCGAATAAACCGCGCCCTATCGTCGATATTGCCGATAGGGCGTCAATGGTAGAGGCGGTCGCAAGACGCCTGCCGATAACACTGATCGGCACGTTAACGCATGGACCCAACCGGGCCAACGCCTCACCACTCAATCACGTCCCGCGCGGCACGCCTTTATCCAAATGCGCCTGCCGCAACGCGGTGGACTCATCCCACCCCCGCTGCACCGCACTCCGCGCCTGTTCCCAGGTCAACTTGCTCTTCGCATGTTCCTGCGCCCAGCGCGACTGCAACTCGGCCTCCACCTGCTCATACGCCGCAATCACCTCATCGGCCCGCGTGCGCTGATGGCGCGCGCTGTAGCCCAGGTAATACGCCGGCTCGTAGTCTTCAAAGATCAGGTCGCTGCTGCTGTCGTAGTAAGGCTCGGCGCTGAAGCGCTCGCGCCAGTAATCGGAGACCGCTTCGCGCGGCACGCCGTCTTCCGGCACCCGGCCGGGAATCTGATAGTCAGGGCTCATGTCTGGCTCCGGTGGGGTGAGGCTCTACCGTAGCCATGTGCCGGTTAACGCCGTGGGCGCAGCGGGTGAATGGCGGATCAAACGCCATTCATGCGATCACTCGCCCTTCCGCGGCAACAGATAAATCACCCCACCCACCGCAAACGCGATCAACGCCGCCGCAATGTTCTGCCAGCTCGCACTGGCAAACAGTGCCAGGCACAGCACCAGCGCCAGCACCGGAATCAACGGCCCACCCGGCAGCTTCAACGCCCCCGGCCGGTCGCGGAAACGCCGCGCCAGCACCAGCACCGCCGCCGCCGTGCCGATATACGCAAACAACCGCGTGGTCATCGACAACAGCGCCAGCTGCACGAACGAGCCGCTCAGTGCCAGCACCAGCGCAATCAACCCCTGGGTCACGATCGCCGCCGCCGGCGTGCGGAAGCGCGGGTGCACCTGCGCCAGCAACTTCGGCCCATACCCATCACGGGCCAGCGCGAACAGGAAGCGCGGCCCCATCATCATCGTGTTGCTGTTGGTGCCCAGAATCGAAATCGTCGCACCCACGGTCAGAATCAACGCCAGCGCCTCACCGCCAAACCCGGCCGCCGCATCCGCCAGCGGCGTGGCCGAATCCGCCAAGCCGGGCAGGGTGCCCTGGGCAATGAACTGCACCGCGCCGTAAATCACCGTCACCGTCACAATCATGGTGATCAGCGCGAACGGAATGTCGCGTTTCGGGTTGCGGTATTCGCCCGCCGCCGCCGGAATGTTCTCAAAGCCGGCATACGCATACAGCAGCAACAGCGCCGCCTCGCCCATCCGCTGCAGGTCATGCGGGTCCGGGCGCTGGCCGGAGAACGCCAGGTCCATGTCCACATAGAACACGCCGATCAGCACGAACAGCAGCAGCGGCAGCAGCTTGCCGATCACCAGCACGATGCCGGTGCGCGCGGCCGAGCGCACGCCCATCACGTTCACTGCGGTCAAAAAGCCCAGCGAGACCACGATCACCAGCACCCGGCCTACATCGTGCCCCGCCCACGGCCAGAACCGCGCCACCGCATCAGCCAGCGCATTGCTCAACGCCGCTGCCGAGCTGATCCGGGTCAGCCAGATCATCCAGCCGATCTCAAACCCCGCAAACCGCCCGAATGCCTCGCGCGCATACAGGTAGCTGCCGCCCGGTTCGTCGAAGTAGCTCGCCGCCTGCGCGTAGCACAGCACCAGCAGCGCCACCACGATGCCGGCCGCCAGCACGCCCCACAGACTGAAGGGCCCGAGCAGCAGTACCGTGGCCGCCGGCAGCAGGTAGATGCCACTGCCGATCACATCGTTGATCGACAGCCCGACGATCTGCCAGCGGCTGACCGCACGCTCCAGCTGCGGCTCGGACGATCCGCCTTGCGCAGGTGTGCTCATGGCGCGCCCAATGCCGGCAGCTGCCACTGCGCCTGCAGCTGCGCGTACTGCGCCTTCGGCAGCAGCACGAAGCGCGGCCGCGCCGCCGGCGTCAGCCAGCCCAGCAGGGTGGCCATGTGCGCCGGCTCCATCGCCGTGCACCCGGCCGTGGCCTCACCCGGGGTGCGCCACAGGTGCGCGAAGATGCAGCTGCCGCCGCGCGGCACCGCCTTCGGGTTGTGCTCGATCACAAAGCCCTCGCGATAGCGCACGTCGCCCTTGTTGTGCAGGTCCAGTCGCATCGGCTCAGTCGAGCCTTCCACCGCTTCGGCCCCGACCACCTCCGCATCGACAATGCGGTTGTAGTACTTCGAATCCGGCACATCCATGCAGTAGCTGCTTTCCAGCATGGGCTGGTAGGGGAGGGAGGTCTCCACCTTGTCGGCATAGCCGAACGCCTCGCCGATGGCGAACACGCCCGCCGGGCTGCGGCCATCGCCTTCCTGCTTCTGCGGCCCGCCGCGCTGCGCCGGATGCAGGCCCGTGCCCCAGGCACTGCCGCTGCGGCCCACCGCCACGGTGAACGCCTCGCCCTGCGGCCGCCAGCCGGTCTCGGTGCGCGCATAGGCCTGCAGCGTGCCGGAGGTGGCGTCCCAGTCCGCAGTGGTCACCACCACCAGCTGGGTGGTGCCGTCCAGGGGCGCGTTCGCCCAGGCGGGCAGGGCACAGGCCAGCACAACGGTGGCAACAGCGGTTCGCAGGTACGGCAGCATCGTCAACTCCAGCACTCAGGTGTCGATCAGGTGTTCAATCCGCTCCAGGTTCACCCCCAGCTGGCGGTGCCGGTCCGGGTTGGCATGGCAGAGCAGGACAAACAGAAAGTCCAGCAGCGACTGCAAGGCTGAACGGTACAACAGTTGCGCCATCGAGGGCGACGGATCGTGCGCACACACCACCAGTGCCGCATCGGCATGCGCGCGCAGCGGGTTGGCGGTGTGGCGGGTGATCGACACCACCTTGCCGCCCATGTCCTGGAACTGGCGCGAAAGCTGGTACAGCTGTGGCAGCTTGCCGAATTCAGAAAACACCAGCAGCACATCGCCGGGGCGCACCGCCGCCAGATTGGCCATCATCAGAATCGGATCGGCGTGGTGCACGGTGAGCATGCCCAGCAGCGAAAGCCGCATCGCGAACTCGCGCGCATACAGGCCATCGTCGCCCAGTCCATAGACGAACACCTTCGGTGCACCGTCGATCAGCGCCACGATGCGCTCCACGTCGGCCTGTGCATTGGCCACCCGGGTTTCATCGTCGGCGGCCTGCCGGCTCTGCCGCAGGCGCTCGCCCAGCTGCGCATAGCCGTTGCCCGGCTCGCCCGTGGGCGGAGCCGCCTGCGGGTCACTGCCGGCGCGGGCCACTGCCTGGCCCACCGAGTACTTCAGGTCCGGGTAGCCTTTGAAGCCCAGCTTCTGGCTGAACTTCACCACGCTGGACTGGCTGATCCCCAGCGCGCTGGCCAGCTGCTGCGAGGAGTAGTCGCGCAGGAGGTGGGCGTTGTCGAGAATGAAATCGCCAATGCGGCGTTCAATCGCCGACATCTGATCACGCTCGGAACGGATTTTGAGGAGTGGGGGCATGGACTCGGGTCAATGGACAACATTGGATCGTAGAGCCACGCCCTGCGTGGCTGCACCGCATGATCGCCCGAAAGCAGCCACGCAGGGCGTGGCTCTACGGTGTCACCAGCGGGGCGGGTTGATCATATCCAGTCCTTGAACGT
>NZ_JASCOZ010000213.1 GCF_029960115.1 Stenotrophomonas sp. PS02289 | reverse complement strand
GCTTCGGCCGCCGCAGCGACCGGGCTGGCCCGCCGCGCCGGTTCGGCGGCCGGGGCGGGTGCGCGTGCAGGTGCCGGCGCGGCGGCCGGTACCGGTTCGGCCTCGGCGCGCTCGTACTGGGCGCGGAACTTGGCCAGCAGCGGCAGGCCCAGCTGCTGGGAAAGCAGGTCGGTCTCGGTGCTGCCGTAAGCCAGCGCCACCGGCAGCACGCCGGCGCTGCGCAGGCCATCCAGCAGCGCCTGTGCGGTGGCCACGTCCGGCATGCGGCTGAGCCCGCCGAAGTCCAGGATCACCGCCGCGCGCCCGAACAGCTTCGGCGCACGCGCCACGCGTTCGTGCATTTCGCGGGTCAGTCGTTCCACATCCAGGGTACGGATGCGCAGGTTGGCGATACCCACCTGGCCGATCTTCAGCTCACCGGCCTGTTCGAAATCCATGTTTGCCGCCACTTCAGGTCCCCGTCGGTCGTTGCGCGCCCAGCGGCAGCCGGCGTTGGCCCACCCAGGGCACGTCCGGCAGCGCGTCGCCGTAGGTGTCGTGCACCCATTGGTAGCTGCACAGGTCCTTGAGCAGCATGCTGGCCCGCACATCCACGTGCGGCATGGTGTTCTGCCCGACCTCGCGGAAGCCGAAGCTGCCGTGGAAAAGCAGGGCAGCGTCGGCACCGTGGTCCAGGAACACCTCGCAGGTCAGCTGCGGGTAGCGCAGCTCAGCGTAGCTCTGGGCGTCGGCGTAGAACGCACGGCCGACACCGCCGCCGCGACGGCGGCTGGCCACCACGATGCGGTCGATGTAGAAGAATTTGCTGTCCAGGTGCGCTTTGAACCAGGCGAAGTTGCTGCTGTCGTGCCCGCTTTCGCTGCCGAAACCGATCAGGAAGCCGGCCAGGTTGCCGTCGCGTTCGGCGACCCGGAAGTACTCGGCGGTTTCATAGAACAGACGCAGGCGGGCCGCGTCGAGCGGCAGGATGGCCAGGCCGGCGTTGTTGTTCAGTGCCAGGACGGAATCGAGCTCGTGCTCGCGCACGTCGCGGATGACAATCGACATTGTGACTCCGTGGGGTAACGCGGATGGTTCCCGAAGGAACCCTGCACCGGATTATTACATGGCCGGCCGGTCGGGTCACCGACGAGCCATGACTTCTGCCCGGGTGCACAGGCGCAGGTTCAGCCTAAGATGCAGCCATGTTGGGATACCTCAGCCAAACCCGAGTACTGCGACTGGCCGGCCTGTTCACCTGGGTCATGCTGGGTCTGCCGCTGGTTTATTCCCAGTACGAGGCGCTGCTGCGCCATGGCGGACAGGTGGACAAGCAGGCCCTGTTGCTGTTCGTGGCGTATCTGACCTTCGGCGGCGGCTACCTGTGGCTGACCCGCGGGCTGCGCAACGGCGGCCACTCGGCCTGGTATGACCGCGCCATCCTGGTCCTGCTGACCATCTGTGCGCTGGGGGTCAGCTATCTCAGCGGCTCCGGGCTGGGCAGCATCCTGATGATGGTCGCGGCCGGGGTCATCCCGTGGATGCTCCCGGCGCGGGTCGGGGTGATCTGGCTGCTGGTGAGCCAGCTGGCGGTGGCCCCGGTCTATTACCTGTTCCTGCCGTTCTCGCTGTTCGAAGCGCTGATGCAGTCGCTGTTGTATGGCGGCTTCTCCATGTTCATCTTCGTGACCAGCCTGGTCGCCCGGCAGCAGACCGATGCCCGGGAAGAGCAGCGGCGGCTCAACACCGAGCTGCGCGCCACCCGCGTGCTGCTGGCTGAAAGCGCCCGGGTCAACGAGCGCACCCGCATCTCGCGCGAGCTGCATGACCTGCTCGGCCACCACCTGACCGCGCTCAGCCTGAATCTGGAGGTGGCCGGCCATATCACCGAGGGCCAGGCCCAGGAGCACGTGCACCAGGCCCATACCTTGGCCAAACTCCTGCTCACCGACGTGCGCGAGGCGGTCAGCCAGCTGCGCGACAGCGGCGCGATCGACCTGGCGGCCGCGTTGCGGCCGTTGACCGAGCAGGTGCCCTCGCTGCACATCCACCTGGACATCGAGGAGCCGCTGAGCGTGGAAGATCCCGAGCATGCGCATGTATTGCTGCGCTGTACCCAGGAGATCATCACCAATGCGGTGCGCCACGCCGATGCCCGCAACCTGTGGATCCAGGTACGCTGCGAGGACTCCGGCCAGGTCGTGGTGGAGGCGCATGACGATGGCATCGGTGCCGACGGTATCGTCGTCGGCAATGGCCTGCGTGGCATGCGCGAGCGCCTGCAGCAGTGCGGCGGTGAACTGCAGATTGAAACCCGCCGGGGCCAGGGCTTCCGCCTGCGCGCCTCGGTCCCCGGCGTGCCGGTGCTGATGCTGGCACCTTTTGAAGGAGCGTTGTGATGATTCGCGTCTGCCTGGTCGATGACCAAACCCTGGTGCGGCAGGGAATCCGCTCGCTGCTGGCGCTCGATGCCGGGATCGAAGTGGTCGCCGAGGCCGCCGATGGCCGCCAGGCCGTGGACCTGGTGCCCCAGGTGAAGCCGGACGTGGTGCTGATGGACATGCGCATGCCGGTGATGTCCGGGCTGGAGGCGCTGCAGATGCTGTCCCGGCTCGACCAGCTGCCGCCGACCATCATCCTGACCACCTTCGACGACGACCAGCTGGTGCTGGCTGGGCTGAAGGCAGGGGCCAAGGGCTATCTGCTCAAGGATGTGACCCTGGAGCAGCTGGTCGGGGCCATCCGCACGGTCGCCGAAGGCGGCTCGCTGGTGCAGCCGGCGGTGACCCAGCGGCTGCTGTCGGGACTGGAGCACATGCACAACGAGTTTGTCAGCCTGGACCGCCCGGACCCGCTCACCGACCGCGAGACCGAGATCCTGCGGCTGATGGCCAGCGGTTTCTCCAACAAGGAGATCGCCAATTCGCTGGGGGTGGCCGAGGGCACGATCAAGAACCACGTGTCCAACATCCTGTCCAAACTGGGCGTGCGCGACCGCACCCGGGCGGTGCTCAAGGCATTTGAACTCCAGCTTGTCTGAATCCGCCCGGCTCGCTGCGGCACAACCCTTGCAGGGCAAGGGTTTTACGGGTCAGTTGGAATTCATTCAGGTGCGGGCGAGTGAAGAAATTCCTTGCCCCTCTACGTGCGGACGCGCGCGATGCGCTATCTTTCCGCTCCTTGTCTGTACAAAACCGCTGCCGGCATGGAAACCGGTGCGCCAATCCTGATCCATTACACCTGCGAAGCCTGCTAGGATTGGCGCTTCGCTTCAATCAACCCGGCCGTGGGATCGGCCCCGGAGACTCCTGAATGACCCGTATTATCGAGTTCCTGATCGCCTTGGGGATCGTGGCTGGCCTGTTCGTCATCATTGGCGTGGCGCTGCCGGGCGAACGCCATATTTCCGAAAGCATCGAGACCAACCGCAAGATGACGATCGTGTTCGACACGGTCAACAGCCTGCGCCGCTTCAAGGACTGGAACCCGCTCCTGCTGCGCGATCCCGCCGTTGAACTGAAGTACTCCGGCCCCGCCGCTGGCGTGGGTGCCCGTCTGGACTACGCCTCCAAGGAAGCGTCGCTGGGCGAAGGCAGCTGGGAAATCACCGAATCCGAACCCGGCAAGCGTGTCGCCATCGCCATCGATGACGTCAGCAAGGGCCACGACAAGAAGACCAGCTTCACCCTCGAGCCGACCGGCAAGGGTGGCCGCAACGTCAAGATCACCCAGGACTACAGCGTCAAGTACGGTTTCGACCTGTTCGGTCGTTATGCCGGCCTGTACGTCAGCCGTCACATCGGTGACGACCTGAAGCTGGGCCTGTCGCGCATGGCCAACATGCTGGCCACCGTGCCGAACATCGACTACCGCACCGCCGAAGCCCCGCTGACCGATCTGGCCATCGTGGACGTCCCGGCCGAAGACCTGCTGGTGGTGAACGCCGGTAACGTCGACCGTGGCCAGGAAACGATCACCAAGTCGATCAAGGACAACCAGGAGTGGATCAAGCGCGTGATGGAGGCCAACAACCTCGAAGCCGCCGGCCCGTTCCGCATCATCACCACCGACTTCGGCCAGGAAAAGTACGCCTTCGACATCGCCCAGCCGGTGAAGAAGAAGGGCACCGAAGGTGCTTCGGCTGAGCAGCTGACCGTCAAGATCGACGGCGGCGCACCGGTGAAGTACGTGCACGTCGCTCCGCACCGTTCCGCCCATGCTGCCTTCACCGGCCACATGGCAGGCCTGGATATCGCCCGTAACGCCCTGCGCGCCTGGGCTGTCACTGCCGGTAACGAAGTCATCGACCGTCCGTACGAAACCTGGAAGGATGGCGTGGACAAGTCGTTCACCGCAGACGGCACCTACGACGTCTACTGGGCTGTGAAGTAACCCAGCGGTTGATGCGATGTAACGCATGACCTCAAAACGCGCCGCTCACTGCGGCGCGTTTTTTTTGGCAGAAGGAATTCCACCATGCTCAATCTGGAACGACGCACGCGCAAACCCTCGCTGCTGGCTTGCCTGGGCGGACTGCTCGCCGCCACCGCGGTCGGCCTGTCCGCCTATGCGTCGCATGGCATCAGCGACGCGCTGGCGCAGTCGCACGTGAGCACGGCCGCGTTGTATGCGTTCGGTCACGGCGTCGCCCTGGCGGTGCTGGGCGCAAGTCAGCAGAACCGCGTCGGCCGGTTGGCCCTGTATGTGCTGTTGCTGGGCACGCTGCTGTTCTCGGGCAGCCTGGTCGGCGGTGCGTTGTGGCAGCTGCCCACCCGCCTGGCTCCGGTGGGCGGCAGTGCGTTGATCCTGGGCTGGCTGGTGTACGGGCTCAATGCCCTGAGGCGCTGACCATGCCCCGCTTCCGCCGCGGCTTCGATGTCCAGCAGGCCCACGACTGGCTGGCCAGGCGTGACCGCCGGCTGGCGGCGTGGATGAAGCGGCTGGGGCCGATCGAGGCACCGCCGGGGTGGGGAAAATCATTCGACCCGGTCGATGCACTGGCGCGGGCGATCCTGTTCCAGCAACTCAGCGGCAAGGCGGCCTCCACCATTGTGGGGCGTGTGGAAACGGCCATTGGCAGTACCCGCCTGCACGCCGACACGCTGTCGCGTATAGACGATGCCGCGCTTCGTCTGTGTGGGGTATCCGGTAACAAGGCGCTCGCTCTGCGCGACCTCGCCCGGCGTGAGGCGGCGGGCGAGATTCCCGACCTGCGGCGGATGTCGGTGATGGAGCACGACGCCATCATCGAGGCGCTGGTGCCGATCCGCGGCATCGGTCGCTGGACGGTGGAGATGATGCTGATGTTCCGGCTGGGGCGGCCGGACATCCTGCCCATTGATGACCTCGGCATCCGCAAGGGCGCGCAGCGCTTGGACAAGGCCGAGGTGATGCTCACGCCCAAGGCGCTGGCCGAGCGCGGCGAACAATGGGGCCCCTATCGAACTTACGCCAGCCTGTACCTGTGGCGGATCGCCGACTTCAGCGAGACGCCGAAAGCGGCGACCAACCGATCACAGGATTGACGGCGCACGGTGCCGAGGGCAGACGAACCACGCGTAGAGCCACGCCCTGCGTGGCTTCGCGATGCTAAAACGGAGTCGCAGCCACGCAGGGCGTGGATCTACGCTTCCGGTTTCGGGGCAAACAACGGGTCGTCGCTGAGCCGGCCGCGCGGCGGGCGGCGTGCTTCCTGTGCGGCGTAGCGATGGTAGGCAAACGTTGCACGCGTACCGCGAATCATCATGAAAGCAATGATCACGGCCAAGGGGAGGCCGACCAGTATGGAGCGCTCGGTGAACAGCAGCGACAGCGTCTGACCGAGCAGGTAATAGCCAAGCAGCAGGCAGGCAGCGACGCGGCTGTAGCGGCGTATGGCCCAGGCGGCAGCGAGATAGAGAATGCCGTCAACCGCGGTTGCACCCACTGCAATGATCATGATCAGCAGGGTGATGTTGCCGTCCCGATACGCCTCGTACTGCGGCGCGAACTGCACCACGCTCACCAGCAGCGAGATCGCGCCCAGCACCGTTGCCAGGACCCAGAGATGCTTGATTGGCCCGCCAATTTCATGCGGAATCAGATTGGCACGCAGCCGCGCTTCGGTTTTGTCGGCAGGAGCCGCGTGGCCGGCCTGGTACGGGCTGTTGTCTTCCATGACGCGGGATCCCCTTGGATGGTCCGCAAAGCTTAACGCCAGGTATACCAAGCAGGAATAGGGGTTTCCCCCACGTAGAGCCACGCCCTGCGTGGCTGCGCGATCTCAAACAGGTCCGAAGCCACGCAGGGCG
>NZ_JASCOZ010000212.1 GCF_029960115.1 Stenotrophomonas sp. PS02289 | reverse complement strand
GAGCCGGGCGGAGCCCGGCTCCACGCTGAGTCACATCCAGCCCGGGACCACGAACAGCAGCCAGGCCAGCAGCGGACCGAAGGCGACGACCAGGCCGCTGTAGATCAGGAACTGACGGAACAGCGACTCGCGTTCTTCCTTCGCCGCCGAGGCCACCACCAGCGCACCGTTGGTCGAGAACGGACTCACGTCCACGATGGTGGAGGACACCGCCAGCGCGCAGATCACGCCGGCGGCACCCAGGTGCCCCTGCAGCAGGAACGGCACCGCCAGCGGAATCGTGGCACCCAGCACCGCAGCGGACGACGCAAATGCCGACACGATGCCGCCCACGTAGCAGACCAGCAGCGCACCCAGCAGCGGAATGCCGATGTCCGACACGCCGTTGCCGATGAAGTCGACCGCGCCGGCTTTCTCCAGCACGCCCACGTAGGTCACCACGCCGCAGATCAGCAGCACCGTTGACCAGCTGATCCCGTCCACCGCGCCTTTCTGGCTCTTCGGCGACAGCAGTGCCAGCGCCACCGCGACCGTGATCGACACCAGGCCCACGTTGAGGTTGTAGATCAGCGCCGCTACACCCAGGCCGACCAGACCCACCAGCGTGAACAGACGTTCGCGGGTAATCCCCACCGCCTCCAGCGCATCCGGATCATTGGACAGCGTGCCGCCGCCCGCTGAGACCAGTGCGCCGTGACCTTCAATCGCGAACTGCCGCGACGATGCCTGCGGGCCGCCGGCCAGTGCCAGCTCGCCGCCGCCGGCCGTCACCGCACCCCGGCGCATCAGCGCGATGCCACCAAAGGCGAAGAAGCAGATCACCGACATCATGAAGTTGAAGCCCAGGCTGGTCAGGAACACCGCCATCTCGGTCACTTCCAACCCCGCCTTCTGCACCACGCCGTTGGTGATGCTGCCGTACACGCTGATCGGCGAGAACCCGCCCGCCTGTGCACCGTGGATCACCAGCAGACCCATCAGCAGCGGATTGATCTTGTACTGCTTGGCAAAACGCAGGGCGACCGGGCCAATGATCGCCACCGCCGCAGGACCCAGCGCACCAAACGCCGTCAGCAGTGCCGTCACCACGAACATCACCCACGGAATGGCCACGATGCGTCCGCGGACGGCACGCACCGCCCAGTGCACCAGCAGGTCGATCGTGCCGTTCTTCTGTGCGATCGCAAACAGATAGGTAATGCCTACCAGGGTGAGGAACAGGTCGCCCGGGAAGCCCGCGAGAACCGCCTTGCCCTCCAGTCCGACAAACAGCCCGCCGATGATGAAGGCCAATGCGAAGGCCACCGCGCCCATGTTGATCGGCAGGGCGGTGGCGATGATGAACATGATCACCAGACCGATGATCGTTGCGACTTGTGGACTCATGCGCCCTCCCAGACACGTGGCTCACGTACAGCACGGATGGGGGACCGCCATCCTCGGGGTGTTGCCTGCCGGGCAGCGCCCGGTACTACGGGGCCGAGCCGGCCGTTACCGACGCTCCAGGGCGCGATGCACCCAGGCCGCCGCACCGTCCAGGTGCTGGAATTCTTCCACCGCGCGCACCTCACAGCAGGGGTAGGCCGAGGCGACCATGCGCGCCAGCGCGGTGCCCGGACCCAGCTGCAGGAACACCCGCGCGCCACGTTCGAAGGCCTGACGCATCACCTGCGCCCACTCGATGGTCTGGGCCAGCTGCGCGGCCAGGCTGTGCCGCACCGTCTCGCGGTCGCGGACCAGGCGCGCATCGACACCCGCCAGTACCGGCAGATGTGGCGCATCCACTGCTGCCTGCGCCAGTACGTCGGCGAAGGCGTCGGCAGCCTCGGCCAGCAGCGGTGTGTGTGCCGGCACGTGCACTGGCAGCGTGCGGATCTCCGCGTGCTGCGTGCGTGCCACCTCGGCCAGCGCCCGCAGGTCCGCCGTGCGACCGCCGACAATGAAATGGTCGCTGCCGTTGGCAATGGCGATGTAGACCCCGTGCGATTCGCACAGGGCCTGCAGCGGTTCCCGGGTCAGTCCGAGCACCGCCTGCAACCCGGCATCGGGTGGGCTGGCCTCGTCCATCACACGGGCACGCTGCGCCGCCAGCTGCAGGCAGGCCGCGCTGTCGACGCTGCCGGCGATGGCGTGCGCGGCGAGCTCACCAATGCTGTAGCCCGCCACCAGCAGCGGTGCCGGAAGGGTCTCGCGCAACACCTGCCACTGCGCCAGCGTCGCCGCGCACAACAGGGGCTGTGCCTGGGCGTTGTCGAAACGATCATCGGCCGCTGCGGCGGTGATCGCATCACGCGCCAGCACCGCCGATGCTGCGTCGATCACCTCACGTGCGGCCGGGTAGGGGCGGGCCCGTTCGAACATCGCGGCGTGTTGTGCGCCTTGTCCGGGGCAGAGCAGGGCCAGGCTCATGCGTCCTCCTGCTGCAGCAGGAACCACGCGCAGGCCAGCAGGTCGGCACTGCCGCCCGGGCTGAGCCTGCGCGCCACGAAGCCGGCGTCGATCCGGGCCAGGCGCTGCGGCCAGCCGGGGGCGAACACGCTGCCGTCGCGCAGGAACGCGGCCGCTTCCGCTTTGGCCCAGGCCAGACCGGCGGCACCCCCCCGGTGCAGCAGATTCAGATCATCGACCGCGGCCACCAGGTGGATCAGTGTGTGGCACAGCGCCGCATCACGTGTTACTCCAGCCTGTCGTGCGGCGCGCAGCGCAGGCAGCGCCACCTCGCGGAGCAGGGGGAAACCTGCAGCGGCCTGCTCGCGCACACCGGCCACGTGGTGTTGCGCGCGCGCACGCTGCCCGGGACTGTGAGGATTGAGGGGGGCCTGCGAGAGCGGACCGGCCCACTGCGTCACCTGCAGGCAGACCTGCTCGGCGGCCAGCGGCGACCCCCGGCGTGCCTGGGCACGCGCGGCGGCGGCCACCAGCAGCCCCAGGCTGAAGATCGCGCCGCGATGGGTGTTCACGCCACCGGTTGCGCGCAGCATTGACTGTTCGGCGACAATGCCCAGCGCACGCAGCCTCTCGAACGATGCCTCCTGCGTACCGGCCCCGGCGATCTGGCAGTAGTAGTGGCGCAGCGCGAACAGACTGCGCAGGAAGGTGCCTGCGTCCATGTCGTCATGGCTGCCGGTGCTGAACGGTGTGACCAGTCCCGGCTTGGGCGCGCAGGCCAGTTCGGCGTACAGGCTGGAGATCGCCAGCCGGCCCAGGCGCGCGCTGTCGACGCGGTGGACGGCGGGTAGCGCCTGGCGCACGGCGTTCATGCACTGACCTCCATGCGGTGGAACAGGTCGTCGCGGTGCGCAAGCATCGCCCCATCCACGCGCTTGACCAGTACCTGGCGTGCGTCGCTCGCGTACTCACGCCAGTTCACCGCGCCGCCATCGGGCAGGCACAGCTCGCCATCCACGCGCCGCGCAAACGTGCCCTCCCAGGCCTGCAGGCGTGCGACCAGATGGTCGGCGCTGTCACGATCATCAATGCGCCAGAGCAGATCGATATCCGAGCGCGGGTGTACATAGTCCAGGCCGGTCAGCAGCTGCCAGGCGAAGGCACCGAACACGCGTGCCGGTGCGATCGCGTGCAGGGCCTGCAACGGCAGTGACCACGCGGCGGCGGCCCCTGCCAACGGCTGTTCCAGCAGCGTCTGCATCGACACCGGTTCCTGCACCTTGTGCACATCGGCCATCGGTACCCGCAGCCCCAGGCGTTGCTTGCCCTCCGCCGGCGGCAGGGGCACACCCAGGCGCAGGCGCGGATCGGGATCATCGGCAGCGCGGCGCGCGACCACTGCAGGCCAGCCCTGCGCGAACCACTGCGCCAGGCGCGGGTCCTGCGCCGCCACGTCGGCCCGCCAGTCGGCCTGTGCCGACAGCCAGACCAGCGTGTGGCGGGCGGGCCGGTCAGGCATTGCCGTTGGCCACGTCGGCGGCGACGCTGGCGGCAAGACGGCGACCGCCACGCTCAGCGCCCTGCACGGCGCGGCGATCGCCAGCCGCGGGCGTGCGCAGCGCTTCCAGCAGATGCTGTGCCAAGTCGTCCGGCCACAGTGACGTGACCGCGCCCATCGCCACGTAGTTCTCCACCCCCGGCGCGAACACCGGTGAGCTCTGGCTGAGCGCCTGCAGCTTTTCCAGCGGTTGCTTGGTCACCCGCGCCATCGCGCGCAGGTCCATCACCCGCACCTGCGCGTCGGGCAAGGCATGGATGTGGTCGGCCATCAGCCCGAACGACAGGAAGCCGCCGCTGACCGACTCGCCATATACCAGTGTGACCAGCCGCGCACCGCGACGACGCGCCAGGTCCAGGGTCTGCGCCAGGTGTGCGAAGTAACCATTGATGCCGAGCAGCTCGTCGCGGCGCGCCAGGCGTTGCCCGGCGGTGTCGACCAGCATCACGATCGGGCGCTGCGGATGTTCGGCGGTGCTGGCCAGCACGCTGTCGGCCAGTGCCAGCGCATGGTCCACGCCGACTTCGATCTTGTCGGTCGTGCCGATCACGGTCACCACGCCATCGTCGGTACGGGCGGTTCCGCCCAGCACCGAGTCGTTGACGTTGACCTCATGGCCCAAGGGGAACAGGGCGTCGAGCAGGGTCTGCAGCGCGACGGTCATGGCAGGCTCCGTTCGGCGGTGGCGGCGAGGAAGGCGTCGGTGTCCAGCAGCGGCAGCCGTTCCGGATCGGGGATGCCCTGACGGGCCCAGATTTCCAGCCCGTCGCGGCAGTCGCCCCATGCCTGCGCGCGTGCCTGCAGGGCGGCGTGCCGTGCCTGCAGCGCGTACAGCGCCACCTCGGTATCGGTGCTGGCGGCATCCGGCTGCAAGGCGTTGAACGCGGCATCGGCGAACGCATCCATCGCGTCGGCGACCAGCACCTGGGCTTGGTCGATCAGGTAACGGTGTTTTCCGCCGGTGACGCGCCACACCAGCGCGCGGTCGCGGGCGTCGAACTCCTCCACGCCACGCACGGTCTCGATCACTTCCGGGCCCGACAATGACAGCCGGCCTTCTTCCGACATGATCACGGTGCTGCAGCATCGGGCGACGATGCCCATGCCGCCGAATGCTCCATTGCCACTGCCAATCAGTGCCAGCACCGGCACGCCCACGGCACGCGCCGCCAACGTGGCGCGCATGATTTCGGAGATGGCAATCAGTCCGGCATTGGCTTCATGCAGGCGCACGCCG
Source organism: Stenotrophomonas sp. PS02289 (assembly GCF_029960115.1). Classification (GTDB taxonomy): domain Bacteria; phylum Pseudomonadota; class Gammaproteobacteria; order Xanthomonadales; family Xanthomonadaceae; genus Stenotrophomonas. The sequence goes on along the minus strand of NZ_JASCOZ010000212.1, from coordinate 1,148 downwards.
CCGGTGTCCAGCAACAGCAGCACACCGTCGGGACGCACCTGAGCAGCGCGTTGCAGCAGACCGGTGAGCTTGGCCCCGTGCACTTCGCCGACGCCACCGCCCATGAACGGTCCCTGCTGCGCGGCAACCAGCACGGACTTGCCGCGCAGTGCACCGCTGCCGACCACGATGCCGTCATCGAAGGCGGCCGGTTGATCCAGCTGCGCCAGATGCGGGCTGGTCACACGACGGGCCGGGCCGAGGAATTCAGTGAAGCTGCCGTCGTCCAGCAGCGCGCTGATCCGTTCGCGGGCGTCGGCTTCGTAATAGCTGTGTCGTTGCGTGCGGCTCATTGCGGGGCTCCTTCGCGCAGTGTCTGCACGGCCTGGTCCAGGCGCAGGCTGACCACCGCCGGCGTGGCCCCGGCGTCGTTGATCGACACGCGTACGTCGCGCAGCGGATGGCGCGCCGCGAAGTCGGCGATCACCGCCTGCCAGATCGTGCCGAAACCGGTGGCGGCGGTAATGATGCGGACCTGCATGGCACCGTCCAGCGCGGCCGGTTCCAGCAGGACTTCAAGATTGCCCGAGGCGAGCACGCCGACCAGGACTGCCTGGGTCGGGAAGCGCACGGCCGTGTGGCCATCGAAACGATAATCGAGAGTTTCCATGTGCGCTCCTTACCAGTTGCGGAAACGCTTGGGCGGGTCGTACAGACCGCCGGACCAGCGCACCAGGTCTTTCACCGAGCGCGCGGCAAGCAGGTCACGGCTGGCATCGCGGACGTTGATGCCAAGGTCTTCCGGACGCCGGATGACACCGCGGTCGCGCAGGTTCTCGACCATCGAGCGGTCGCGGCCCAGGCCGACGGCGGTGTAACCGGAGACACCGCGGATCGCCTGTTCGCGTTCTTCCGGGGTGCGGCACAGCAGCAGGTTGGCAATGCCTTCCTCGGTGAGCACATGGCTGACGTCGTCGCCGTAGATCATCACCGGCGGCAACGGCATCTGCGCACGCTCGGCCAGCTCCCAGGCATCCAGACGCTCGACGAAGGCGGGGGCCATGTGTTCGCGGAACGTTTCCACCATCTGCACGACCAGCTTGCGTCCGCGTGGGATCTCGCCCGGGCGCGCGGCCTGCTCGCCAGCCTTGAGCCATGCAGCGCTGGCG
>NZ_JASCOZ010000211.1 GCF_029960115.1 Stenotrophomonas sp. PS02289 | reverse complement strand
GGCCTGGCCGCCTGCGACCGCGAGGCCGCGCCCACGGCCGCCGCCCCGGCCGACACCGCGCCCGCCGCCCCGGCGGCACCCAAGGCCCAGCTGGGCACGTTCGGCTTCGACGCCGCCGGCATGGACCGCAGCATCGCTGCGGGCGATGACTTCTTCGGCTTCGCCAATGGCACCTGGGTCAAGAACACCGAGATTCCCGCCGACCGCTCCAGCTTCGGCAGCTTCAACGTCATTTCCGAAAAGACCCTGGCCGACACCCGCGCCATCCTTGAAGGCGCTGCGGGCGATGCCAAGGCCAGCGGTGAGAGCAAGCTGATCGGCGACTACTACGCCGCCTTCATGGACGAAGCCGGCATCGAATCGCGCGGCATGGCCCCGATCAAGCCCGAGCTGGACGCCATTGCCGGCATCAGTGACAAGGCCGCACTGGCCGCCACCCTGGGCGGCACCCTGCGCGCCGATGTCGACCTGCTCAACGCCACCAACTTCTACACCGACCGCCTGTTCGGCACCTGGGTGTCGGTGGACCTGCTGCAGCCGGATCGCAATGCGCCGTATCTGGTCCAGGGCGGATTGGGCCTGCCCGACCGCGACTTCTACCTGCAGGGCGGCCGCATGGCCGAGCTGCGCAAGCAGTACCAGGCCTACATCGCACAGGTGCTGCAGCTGGCCGGCGTCGCCGACCCGGCGGGCAAGGCGCAGCGCATCCTCGCGCTGGAAACCCGCATTGCCCAGGTGCATGCCACCCAGGAGGAAACCAACGACGTCTCCAAGGGGGCCAACGCCTGGACCCAGGCCGACCTCATCGGCAAGGCTCCGGGCATGGACTGGGCTGCCTTCCTCAAGGCCGCCAGCCTCGACCAGCAGCAGGACTTCATCGTCTGGCAGCCGAAAGCGGTCGCCGGCATCTCGCGCCTGGTCGCCACCGAGCCGCTGGACGTGTGGAAGGACTACCTGACCTTCCATGCGCTGGACCGTGCCGCCCCCTATCTGCCCAAGGCGCTGGCCGACGCGCGCTTCGCCTTCCACGGCACCACGCTCAACGGCACGCCGCAGCAGAGCGAGCGCTGGAAGCGTGCGGTCGATGACAGCAACGTCGCCGTGGGCGAAGCGATCGGCAAGCTCTACGTCGAGAAGCATTTCGACCCGGCCACCAAGGCGCGTGCCGATGAGATGGCGAAGAACATCATCGCCGCCTTCGCCAAGCGCATCGACGCACTGGAGTGGATGTCGCCGCAGACCAAGGCGCACGCCAAGGCCAAGGTCGCCGGCCTCACCGTGGGCATGGGCTACCCGGACAAGTGGCGCGATTACACCGGCCTGGAAGTGAAGCGCGACGATGCGCTGGGCAACGCCGAGCGCGCCAGCCTGTTCGAGTACAAGCGCAACATCGCCAAGCTCGGCCAGCCGGTCGACCACAGCGAGTGGGCGATGCTGCCGCAGACCATCAACGCGATGAACGTGCCGCTGGAAAACCGCTTGGTGTTCCCGGCCGCGATCCTGCAGCCGCCGTTCTTTGATGGTGCCGCCGATGACGCCGTGAACTACGGTGCGATTGGCGCGGTGATCGGCCATGAAATCAGCCATGGCTTCGACAACGCCGGCGCGCTGTTCGATGAAACCGGCAAGTTGAACAACTGGTGGACGGCCGACGACCTGAAGAAGTTCACCGCCGCCGGTGATGCGCTGGCCGCGCAGTTCAGCAGCTACGAGCCGTTCCCGGGTGTGCACGTCAATGGTCGCCTGACCCTGGGTGAGAACATTGCCGACGTCGCCGGCCTGGCCACCGCCTACGACGCTTACCAGCTGTCGCTGCAGGGCAAGCCGGGGCAGACGCTTGAAGGTTTCAGCCCCGACCAGCGCTTCTTCCTGGGCTTTGCGCAGGCGTGGCGCAGCAAGGCGCGCGAGCAGGCACTGCGCAATTCGCTGCTGACCAATGTGCATGCGCCGGGCCAGTTCCGTGCGCTGACCGTGCGCAACCTGGACGCGTGGTATCCGGCGTTCGAGGTGAAGGAAGGTCAGAAGCTGTACCTGGCCCCGGAGAAGCGGGTCAAGGTGTGGTGATGTAGGTTCGTATGACCGGTAGCGCCGGCCGTTGGCCGGCCCAGGCAGATGCGTGGGCCGGCCAACGTTATGGCCGTCTTCCCTGACGGCCACCCTTCGGGCCGTCGCGTGCGCGACGTTGCAGACGGCTCCTGCCGTTTGCTTCGGCGCTACCGGTGTTGTTCCATCGTCAATCCCATCCGCGCGTACGCACGCTGCGTGCTGCCCTCAGTCAATGCACGCCGGAACAACGGGGCCATGCCGGCCAACATGCGCGCCGACGCAGCCGCCTGCATCCGCTGCAGCGGCGTGCGTTCCAGCATCGCCTCGGCCCAGTCCGGCAACAGTGCCGCGCCCGCGCCCAGAAACAGCTCGCGCGACAGCCCTGCCATTGGCACCGGCAGGCGGATGCCCGACAGCACCGACAGCACTTCGCGCGAACGCGCATCGAAGCGCAGCTGTGAACGCTGTGCGGCGAAATAGGCAATGACCTCCGCCTCGCTCGCCGGCACCTGCGTCGCACCCAATGCCTCGGCCACACGGCGGTACTCGTTGTAGTACTGGTCCACGAATGCCTGCGGCACGTCGCGGCAATACCGCCGATACCCCTGCAGGAAGCCGTACGCTTCGGTCACATGCACCCAGGTCAGCAGTGCCGGATCATCGGCCGAGTACGACTGGCCATCCGGTGTCTGCCCGCGCACCTGCGCATGAATCCGCTTCACCTTCGCCACCAGCGCCTCCACCTCGCCGCTGGCGGCATAGCTGGTGCCGGCCACGAATGCGGTGGTGCGGCGCAGCCGGCCGACCAGGTCGTCGCGAAAATTGGAGTGGTCATACACCCCGGCCAAGGCCAGCGGGTGCAGGGTCTGCAGCATCAGCGCGCACAGCCCGCCGGCGAGCATGCCGGGAAATTCCGAGTGCACCTGCCAGGTGGCGCTGTCCGGCCCGAACCAGCCCGGGTCACCCTGCGGATGGTCGTAGTCGATCCCGCTTTCCCCACGGGGGAACGCCCCCATCACCCAGCGCCGGATCGACGTGGTGGCAGGGCTGGAAAGGCGGTGCAGCAGTGACGACATGGCAGGTCCAGACAGCGCGAAAGGGCCGCGGATCTGCGCGGTTGTGTCAATTCTGCGTGATCTGCGACAGCCCGGCCATGCATTCGCGGCGCTCAACCTCAAAGTTGTGCAAACGCAGCACGTGAGGTGGCGAATTTTTCACCGGTGACCGGTGTTTTTAATGATGCAGCGCGCCATATTTCGGGCCCTTCGCGTATTCAGAAATGGCCCCTGCGGCGATTTGTCGCACTGCCCATTGCCAAGCGGAATGAAAGTGCTACTACTGAATACAGCCGGTTGTACTCGTTCCTCAAGGAGCTCGTGATGATCGCTTTGTTCAAAGGTTTGGGAATGCTGCTCCAGGACAACGAGCTGTATCGCAGCCCGTTCGAGAAGCAGGTCGCGCATTGGCGCAACAAGAGTGAACAGCAGATCCGTGAAGAGGTCGCCACCCTGGCCAAGGCCAAGGGTCAGTGGCTGATGGCCTCCATCGTCGGCTGGCAGGCCGCTTCGCTGCTGATCCTCGGGCTGATCGCCAATTACCTGTGGAAAGACGACTTCCATATCACCTTCACCCGCGTGGTGATCGTGTTCGGGTCTTGGGTGTCGATCCTGTTCGTGATCTGGTTCATGGCCAACATGTTCGACCACACCGCCGGTTTCGAGCGCTGGATGAAGGCGTTCAACAGCCGCGCGCGGATCACCAGTGACGCGGACACCGTCGAGTGCGTGGCCGAGGCGCTGGACATGGCCCACCACTACCCGGAAGTGCTGGATTACAAGCAGGCGGTCACGGCCAAGCGCGAGCTGCGCCATGAAGACATCCGCATCATGCGCGAGATCGGGCGCATGAAGCAGCATTCGGAACTGGTGGGCCAGCTCAACCACGTGGGCGAGCAGGACGGCCCGCACAATCTGCATCTGCAGCCGGCATTTTGATGTAGTGCCGGGCTTGCCCGGCAAGGGCCGCCGACCTTCCGTGCAGCGGGGCAAGCCCCGCTCTACGTTAGGGTACCGGTGCCCGAGCATCCCGGCAGCGGGGCAGAGCCCCGCTTTACATCCCGCGGAACAGACTCATGAACGGCTGGCTCACGTTCAACACTTCCGGCCGCTGCTTCAACCGCAACTGACCCCGCCCGGTATCGTCGCGACTCACCGCAGCCACCGCCTTCATGTTGACGATGGTCGAACGGTGGATCTGGCGGAATTTCTGCGGATCCAGCACTTCCAGCAGCTCTCGCAGCGGCGTGCGCAGCAGGCTTTCGCCCGCCTCCGTCACCACGGTTGTGTATTTGCTGTCCGCGCGAAAGTACATCACGTCTTCCAGCATGATCAGCTGGGTATCACGCCCGTTGCTGGCGGTGATCCAGGCCAGCGGCGGCGCGTTGCTGTGCGCGCCCGGAGCCTGCCCCAGCCGCTGCAGCAGCTGTTCCAGCATCGCGTTGTCCGGTCGTCCCAGCTGCATGCGGCTGAGAATGCGTTCGCGCGTGGCCAGCAGACGCTCGTCGCTGACCGGCTTGAGCAGGTAGTCCATCGCGCCCTGCTCGAAGGCGTCGATCGCGTACTGGTCGTACGCGGTCACGAACACCACCTGGGTACGCGGGCTGATCTCGGGCAGCGCACGCGCCACCTCGATGCCGCTGATGCCCGGCATGCGGATGTCCAGCAATGCCAGGTCCGGTTTCAGTTCGGCCAGGCGCTCCAGCGCGCTGGCTCCGTCCTCGCATTCGGCGACCAAGCGCAGCTCCGGCCACAGGCGGCCGAGCTGGGCGACCAGTGACTGCCGCAGCAGGTCTTCGTCTTCGGCAATGAGTGCATCAAGCTGCATGGATGGCCTCGCGCGCGTCACGCGGCAGGGTGATGGTGGCGGCGACGCCACTGGGGAAATTGCTCACGATCGCCACGCCGGCGCGTTCACCGCAGGTCAGGCGCAGGCGTTCGCGCAGGTTCTTCAGGCCGATGCCGGTGCCGCTGGTGCTCTGGCCGAAGCCGAGGCCATCGTCGGCCACGGTCAGGGTGACGTGGTCGTCGAAGCCGCGCGCGATGATCCAGATCGTGCCGCCGCCCGGCTTGGGCTCCAGCCCGTGCTTGATCGCATTTTCCACCAGCGTCTGCAGCGCCATCGACGGCAGCGGCAGGCCGAGCAGCGCCGGCGGCACGTCCACCTGCAGCGCCAGCCGCGCGCCCATGCGGATCTTCAGGATTTCCAGGTAGGCCTGGGTGCGTTCCAGCTCCACGCCCAGGGTGGACATGGATTCGTCCACGCTCGGCAGCGAGCTGCGCAGGTACTGGATCAGGTGCCCCAGCATCTGGTCGGCGCGCGGCGGGTCGGTGCGGGTCAGCACCTGCGCGTTGGCCAGGGTGTTGTACAGAAAGTGTGGTTCCACCTGGGCGTGCAGCAGGTTCAGCCGTGCGACCGACAGTTCTTTCTCGGTGGCGGTCTGCTCGGCAGCCGCCTGTTCGTCGCGACGTTGCTCCGCGACGCGACGGGTGATGGCGCGGCTCACGGCTTCGGCATTTTCGAAGTTGCTGCCTTCGTCCACGGCCAGCAGGTCGGCCCACACCCCGGCGTCCGGTTCGAACAGCAGGGTCACGCTGCAGGTGCCCTGCCCCGGGGTCACCGTGGCCAGCACGCTGTTGCGCTTGATCGCCAGCCGCGCGGGCAGATTCCAGCGTGACGGCGGACGGCCGTTGTAGGGATCCACGCGGCGCACATAGGCGCGTACCTGCAGGCTGCCGGCGGCGCTTTCGATGTCTTCCACGCGCGGCAGCTCGGCAATGGCCTGTTCCACCAGCGCGAAGGCGGCACCGGCGTCCATCGGCACTTCAATCTGGCGGCGCTGGCGGCTGGACAGGGTCTGGGCATCCAGGCGGCCGGCCACCAGCCAGACCCGGCGCAGGTGGGTGATGCAGCTGCCCAGGGCGGTGATCATCAGGAACAGCACCAGCAGCGCGAACACCCAGCCCGGGCCTTCGTCCATGCCGTGGAAGATGCCACTCCAGACAAAACCGGCGACGATCAGCGCGGCGGCCCAGGCAGCCAGTATGCGGAAGATCAGGGCGAGGCTGGCGTACACGGTGGCGGCTTCCGGCAAGGGTGTGAGGCGAGCATAGCCCTGTGGTCAGGGGGAACAAGCGCGGTGCGACGAAAGCCCGGATTCGGGGTGTAGAGCCACGCCCTGCGTGGCTGTGCATGGCCATCCGGCTGGGTCGAAGCCACGCAGGGCGTGGCTCTACGCGGTCAG
>NZ_JASCOZ010000210.1 GCF_029960115.1 Stenotrophomonas sp. PS02289 | reverse complement strand
GTAGAGCCACGCCCTGCGTGGCTTCGATTCCGTTTGACACCGCGAAGCCACGCAGGGCGTGGCTCTACGGGTCTCTCACGATCAGGTTGATGGCCCCGTCCTTGACGCGCGCGGTGACGGCATCCCCCGGCGCAACATCCAGCGGCGAACGTACCAGCCGCCCGTCGTCCTCGCGGGTCAGAATCGCGTAACCACGACTCACCGTCGCCAGCGGACTCACCGCTTCCATCGAACGCGCCAGCCCGCGCAGTCGCAACTGATCGCGCTGCAGCTGCCGGGTCATCGCCGCGTCTACACGCGGCTGCAGGCGCAGCAGGCGCTCTCGCAGCGCTTCCAGCCGGCGCTGCGGCGCGTTGTTGCGCAACACGATGTCCGCATGGCGCAGTCGCGCACGACGGCGCTCCAGCTGCTGCTGCCACACAGCGGCCAGCCGCCGGGACAGATCCTGCTGCCGGCGCTGCAGCAGCTGCAGACGGTTCTGCGGGCTTTGCGCATTCAGGCGCAGCAGGGCGCGGTCAGCGCGCTGCATGGCCTGGCCCATGGCGTGTCGTTGCAGCTGCACCATCCGTGCCGCATCCCGGCGCAACCGCAGCAGCAGGTCGCGCTGGTCCGGTACCAGCAGCTCGGCGGCCACCGACGGGGTGGGTGCGCGCAGGTCGGCGGCAAAGTCGGACAGGCTGAAGTCGGTTTCGTGGCCCACCGCCGACACCACCGGGGTGGTGCTGGCCGCGATCGCACGCGCGAGCTGTTCGTCGTTGAAGGCCCACAGGTCTTCCAGCGAACCGCCGCCACGGGTGAGCAGTATCACGTCATAGCGCGCGCTGGCATCGGCGGCGCGCAGCAGCGCGGTGAGCTGCGCGGCGGCGCTGTCGCCCTGCACCAGGCTGGGCAGCAGGTCCACTTCCAGCAGCGGGAAGCGTCGTGCCAGCACGCTCAGCACGTCGCGTACCGCCGCGCCGGTGGGCGAGGTGATGACGGCCAGGCGCTGCACGTGGGCGGGCAGGGGACGCTTGCGTTCCGGCGCGAACAGGCCTTCGGCTTCCAGTCGTGCCTTGAGCTGCTCGAATGCCCGCCGCAGCGCGCCTTCGCCGGCTTCCTCCATGTAGTCGAGCACCATCTGGTACTCGCCGCGCGCGTCGTACAAGGTCAGCCGGCCACGCGCCAGCACGCGCATGCCCTCGCGGGGGACGAATTTCAGCCACTGGCTTTTCGGCTTGAACAGCGCGGCACGAATCTGTGCGCGTGCGTCCTTCAACGTGAAGTACATGTGCCCGGATGCCGGGCGGGTCACGTTGCCCAGCTCGGCTTCCACCCACACCGACGGAAAGCTGCCTTCCAGCAGGTCGCGGGCCAGTGCGTTGAGTTGGCTGGGGGTGAGAATCTGCGCGGTGCGTTCCATGCTGGTCATGTTCGCACGTTGTGCTGGTGCAGTGCCCATTGCACGTGCTCGCGCACCACGTCGGAAGGGTGATCAACGCGTGACTGCAGTGCGGCCAGCGTGTCGATGGTGCCCGGTGCATTGCCCAGCGCCACCGCGATGTTGCGCAGCCAGCGCTCGTGTCCGCTGCGACGGATCGGGCTGCCTTCGGTGCGACGCAGGAACTCGTCTTCTTCCCACGCGAACAGCTGCGCCAGGCTGGCGGTATCGAGCTCGTTGCGGGCGCGGAAGTCGGCTTCGTCGGTGCGCTTGGCGAACTTGTTCCAGGGGCAGACCAGCTGGCAGTCGTCGCAGCCGTAAATGCGGTTGCCGATCAGCGGGCGCAGGTCCTCGGGGATGGCCCCGTCGTGCTCGATGGTCAGGTAGGAAATGCAGCGGCGCGCATCCAGCCGTTGCGGGCCGATGATCGCCTGGGTCGGGCAGATGTCGATGCAGCGGGTGCAGCTGCCGCAGTGTGCGCTGGCCGGTGCGTCCACCGGCAGCGGCAGGTCGATGTAGATCTCGCCAATGAAGAACCAGGAGCCGCCCTGTTTGTCGATCAGGCAGGTGTGCTTGCCAATCCAGCCCAGCCCGGCATTGCGCGCCAATGCACGCTCCAGCACCGGGGCCGAATCCACGAATACGCGGTAGCCGAACGCGCCGATCTCGGCCGCGAGCGCGTCGGCCAGCTTCTGCAGGCGGTTGCGCATCAGCTTGTGGTAATCGCGGCCCAGCGCATAGCGCGCCACATAGGCGCGTTCGCCGTCGTTCAACGCCGCCCAGGCCTGGGTGTCGTCCTTGTGGCTGTAGTCCATGCCCACCGAGATGACCCGCACCGTGCCGGGCAGCAGCTCGGCCGGACGCGCGCGCAGGGTGCCGTGGCGCGCCATCCAGTCCATGGTGCCGTACAGGCCCTTGCCCAGCCAGTCGGCCAGATGGGCTTCGTCCTCGCCCAGCTCGATGCCGGCGATGCCGCAGCGCTGGAAGCCATGCGCGCGCGCCAGCTCCCGCACGCGCTCGGCGGCGCGGGCCAGATGGACGGGGGCGGGCAGGGGCACGGCAGACATGGTGACAAGTATAGAATCCCTGCATGTCCGAGCTTGCTGAACTGTTCGATGTGGCCGCCGCGCGCCAGCTGGATGCCCAGGCCAGCGCGGTGCTGGGCGACGCGGGTGCGTCGTTGATGGAGCAGGCCGGCACTGCCGCCTGGCAGTGTCTGCTGCAGCGCTGGCCGCAGGCACAGCGGATATGTGTGCTTGCGGGTCCCGGCAACAACGGTGGTGATGGTCTGGTGCTGGCGCGGCTGGCAGTGCAGTCCGGGCGCAGCGTTCAGGTACTGCGTCTGGCCGACGAAGGGACGCTGAGCGACTTGTCTCAGCGCATGCGTGCGCAGTTCGAGGCGATCGGCGGCACCGTGGCGGTCTTGGGCGAAGCGCTGCCTGGCGCTGACGTGATCGTGGACGCTCTGTTCGGCATCGGCTTGAACCGTGCGCCCGTGGCCGAGGCAGAACGTGCCATCGCCGCCGTCAACGCGGCCGGCGTGCCGGTGCTGGCGTTGGACGTGCCCAGTGGCGTGGATGCGCAGACCGGCCGTGTACCCGGCGCGGCGGTGCGCGCTGCCTGCACGCTGCAGTTCATCGTGCCGCACCAGGGCCTGTACACCGGCGACGCACTCGAATACGTCGGGGAATGCCGGTTGGCACCGCTGCAACTGCCCCCGGGGTCGGACGCAGCTGTGTGCGCCAGCGCCGATCTCTGGCATGTCGGGCGATTGCCGTCGCTGCTGCGGCCGCGTCGCGCCAACAGTCACAAAGGCGAATCCGGTCACGTGCTCTGCGTCGGCGGCAACGCCGGCAGTGGCGGCGCGGTGATGCTGGCGGCCGAGGCCGCGCTGCGCGCCGGAGCCGGGCTGGTCAGCGTGGGCACCCAGCCGCAACACGTCAGCCCGTTGCTGTCCCGCCTGCCTGAAGCAATGGTGCATGCGGTGCAGGACAGCGCCGAACTGCAGCAGTTACTACCGCGCGCCAAGGTTGTCGCCATCGGTCCGGGGCTGGGCCAGGACGATTGGGCACGCGAATGCTGGCGGCAGGTGCGCGCCAGCGGGCTGCCGCTGGTGGTCGATGCGGATGCATTGAACCTGCTGGCGGCGGCTCCGCAGCCGCTGGCTGGAGCCATCCTGACCCCGCATCCTGGCGAGGCGGGACGTCTGCTCGGCGCGAGCACCGCGCAGGTGCAGGCCGACCGTTTCAGCGCCGCGCAGACCCTGGCCGAGCGCTACGATGCGGTGGTGGTGCTGAAAGGCGCAGGCACCGTGGTGGCGGCACCACAGGCGCGGCCACGGGTCATCGCGGCCGGCAATCCTGGCATGGCCGTTGGTGGCATGGGTGACCTGCTTACCGGCATCATTGCCGCCCTGCGTGCGCAGGGACTGAGCGCGTTCGACGCGGCCAGCACCGGAGCCCTGCTGCATGGACTGGCCGGCGACGACGCCGCCCGCGATGGCCAGCGTGGCCTGCTTCCCACCGACCTGCTGGTGCCGCTGCGCCGCCGGCTCAACCCCGAACTGTGAACGTGATGACTGACTTCTTCCTGGCCACTGCCGAGGATACCGACCAGCTGGGCGCGCGCCTGGCGGCCACACGACCGGCGCAGGCCGTCATGCAGCTGCGCGGCGACCTGGGCGCGGGCAAGTCGACCCTGGCTCGCGCGCTGTTGCGGGCGCTGGGTGTGCAGGGTGCGATCCGCAGCCCCACCTACACCCTGGTGGAGCGCTATCCGCTGGGCGACGGCAGCGAAGCCTGGCATCTGGACCTGTACCGCATCGGTCAGGCCGACGAGCTGGAATTCCTCGGTCTGGACGAGGGCAGTGCCTCGCTGTGGCTGGTGGAATGGCCCGAACGCGGTGCCGGCGCGCTGCCGCCGACCGACCTGGTGGTGGCGCTGGAGATCGACGGGCAGGGGCGTCGCGCCACCCTCAGCAGCGTGAGCGAGGCCGGTGCTGAATGGGTTCAGCGGCTGCGTGAAGGACGCGACTTGCGCCCCCTTTCTGCCGGCTGACAGGAGGAAACTCCCCCAGGTTACGGATTATTAAGGAAAAAGGAGTTGCTTTTCATTCAGCACGGTGATTGAATCCCCATCCATGCCAATGGGGAAATCGCTCACCGCCATCGTTGCTGCCGTCGGACTCTGTCTGGCGAGTGCGGCTGCGTGGGCGGGCGAGGTCCGCCAGGTGGCCCTGCAGACCGGTGCGACCGGCACCCGCGCGGAGATCGCGCTGGCTGGCAGCGGCGGCTACAAGACCCTTTCGTTGTCCGGTCCGAACCGCCTGGTGGTGGATTTCCCGGACTCCAGCGCGATTCGCAATCTGAAGTTGCCGAGCCCCACCGGGGTGGTCACCGCTGTGCGTACCGGTCAGCCGGTGCCCGGTACGTTTCGGGTGGTGTTCGACCTGGCCGAGTCGGTGGCCCCGTTCAAGCCGCAGATGCTCAAGCAGGGCGATGAGTCCCGGCTGGTGATCGAGTGGCCGGGCGATGCGCCGGCCAGTGTGGCCGCGGCACCGACCGCCACGCCGCCGGCAGCCACGGCGGCTCCGGTTGCGGCGGCTCCGGTCGCGAATGCACCGGCCCCCGCGCCGACGCCGGCCGAAGTTGCGCAGGCGCGTGACGAAGCCGCCCGTGCGACCGCGCTGTTGACCGCCAATGCGCGACAGCAGGCCAGTGCCGGTGCGGCGACTCCGGTGCCCACGCCTGCGGCACCGACGGCCACCGGTACGGTGGCGTCGGCCAGCACGGCCAATGCAGCCAGCAATGCCTTGTCGCCGGCCGACATTCTGGCGGGCCAGCAGACGGCGGCAGTGGCACCGACCCCGGCTCCGACGCCGGTGGTGCCAGTGCCGACCCCGCGTCCGGTGATGCCGAGCGACGCCTCGCGGATCAAGATGCAGTCGGGCATGCGCCCGCTGGTGGTGGCGATCGATCCGGGCCATGGCGGTCAGGATCCGGGCGCGGTCGGCCCGACCGGCAAGCGCGAAAAAGACATCACTCTGGCGGTGGCGCGCGAGCTGGCGCGGCAGGTCAATGCAACGCCGGGTCTGAAGGCATTCCTCACCCGCGACAGCGACGTGTTCATTCCGCTGCCGATGCGTGCGCAGAAGGCGCGTTCGGCCAAGGCCGACATCTTCATTTCGATCCACGCCGACGCGGCTGAAAATCGCGCGGCGAAGGGGTCGTCGGTGTACGTGCTGTCGACCAAGGGTGCTTCGTCGCAGCGTGCACGGTGGCTGGCAGACAAGGAGAACGCGGCCGATCTGGTCGGCGGGGTACGCCTGCAGCAGACCGAAGGCACCCTGGCCAACGTGCTGCTGGATCTGGCCCAGAGCGGTTACATGAAGGCTTCGGAAGACGCAGCCGGTCATGTGCTGGGTGGGCTCAAGCGTATCGGCAAGAACCACAAGCCGAATATCGAGCGCGCGAACTTCGCGGTGCTGCGCACGTCGGACATGCCGGCGATGCTGGTGGAAACGGCCTTCATCTCCAATCCGGACGAAGAGCGCCGTCTGATGGACCCCGCTTACCAGCGCCAGATTGCCGGTGCGGTCCTGGACGGCGTGCACACCTTCTTCAGCCGCCAACCGCCGCCGGGCACCCTCTACGCCGCCCGCGCCCAGGCCGAAATAGACGCCGCCAGCACCGTCGCCGGCGGCAGCAAGTAAGCCCACGCCCACTGCTGGGCCCCATTTTTTCTGCAATCGCACGCGCCACGTATCGCCGGGCTCTGCCCGGCTTGCTGTTGGTTTTTGGCGAACAGCCGATGTTCACTGGTTCCCTGGTTTGGCGGCTCGGGATGGGCGTTCCGGGGGACGCTGCAAGTACGTCCCTGTAAGCTCGATCGCCGCATCCATGCGGCTCACGCCCCCTCCAGCCCACCCCGACCCGCCACGACAGTGC
>NZ_JASCOZ010000020.1 GCF_029960115.1 Stenotrophomonas sp. PS02289 | reverse complement strand
GGGTGGGTTTGCGGGGGTGTGAGCCGCATGGATGCGGCGACCAAGCCCCCATGGATGGGTTCACGGCGTCCCCCGCAAACCCATCCCGACCCGCGAAGCCAGGGAATCAGTGATTCCGTTCGACCGCCAGCCGGCCGAGTGCGCGCAGTGCGTCGGCGCGTTCGTCGTAGCCGGCCAGGCTGTCGTGCATGCGCTGGCTCAGTGCGGCCAGTTCGGCCTTGGCACCGTCCATGCCCAGGAGGGCCGGGAAGGTGGACTTGGCCTGGGCCTGGTCCTTGCCTGCAGTCTTGCCGAGCTGCTCGGAGCTGGCTTCCACGTCCAGGATGTCGTCGCGGACCTGGAACGCCAGGCCCAGTGCGCTGGCGAAATCATCCAGCTGATTCAAGTCGCTCTGCGGCGCGTCACCGCACAGCGCGCCCATGCGCACCGCCGCGCGGATCAGCGCGCCGGTCTTGAGCGCATGCATGTGCTGCAGGTCCGCCAATGGCTGCAGCCTGCCCGTGGCGTCGATATCCAGCGCCTGGCCGCCGCACATTCCCGCTGCACCCGACGCATGCGTCAGGGCCTGCAGGCAGTGCACCCGCAGCAGCGCCGGCAACGGTGCATCGGCCAGCAAGCCGAACGCGCGCGTCTGCAGTGCATCGCCGGCCAGGATCGCGGTGGCTTCGTCGAAGGCAATGTGCACCGTCGGTCGACCGCGACGCAGGGCATCGTCATCCATCGCCGGAAGGTCATCGTGTACCAGCGAATAGGCGTGAATCAGCTCCACCGCCATCGCCGGCGCATCCATCGCATGTTCGTCCGCGCCGAAGATCTGGCCGGCGGCGTACACCAGCAGGGGCCGCATGCGCTTGCCGCCGCCCAGCACCGCATAACGCATCGCCCGGTGCAGCCCCTGCGGGGCGGCTTCAGGCGAGGGCAGGCTGGCGTCGAGCTGGCTTTCAATCCGGTCGCGCCAGCGCGCGAACGTCAGCTCAGCCGTCATGGCTGGGCGGGTCGAACGGTTCGGCGGTTTCCGGGCGCGCCGGGTCGCTGAGCAGGCGCACGCGCAGTTCGGCTTGCTCCAGCGCCTGCTGGCACTGGCGGTACAGACCCACGCCACGCTCGTAGGCGCTGAGTGACTGTTCCAGGCTCAGGTCGCCGGTTTCCATCTTTTCCACCAGTTGCTCGAGTTCTTCCAGCGACTGCTCGAAGTGGGCGACCGGGGACGCTTCAGTGGGGGACTTCTTGGGCATGCCGCAAGTGTGATGCGCCAGCCCGATGGGGTCAATTCACGCCACGCCCGGCGTCCACTGCAGGCGGGCACTGTGTTCATCCAGCCACTGCTGCAGTGGCGCGGCGATGACCCGGTCGCCTGCCGCGAGCAGGGTGCCGCCGTCGTAGAGCAGCGGCAGCTGGCGACGTTGCCACGGCGGCAACCCGCTGTGCTGAAGCAGGTCCTTCAGTGCGTGCGAATGGCGGCGGCCCGGCAACTGGATGCGCTCGCCGCCGCGCCGTGCGGTGACCTGCACCGGGGTATCCAGCCGGTCGCGTCCCAGCAGCACCAGTTCGCCGCCATCGGGCAGGGACAGCGGCGTGCGTCCCTCCCAGTGCACGCTCCAGTCCAACGGCAACGCCAGCGCGGCGGACAACAGATGCAGCTGGTTGCGCCAACGGCGGATGCGCGCGCCCTGCCAGGCGAACTGGGCGTCGGCATCGTGGGCGGCGCGCAGCAGTTCCTGCTCGATCGCCTTGATTCCGGCGGCCGGCAGGGGCGGTTGACCGCAGCTGCGTACCCACTGGCGCAGCAGGCGCGCGCGACGTTCGCGCGGTTGTCGCAGCAGCCGGCTGCAGTCGAGCACGCCCGGCGACAGCACGCAGCGGCGCAGCGCTTCATGGTCGGCGGCGTCGAGCAGCCGCTGCGACTGGCCGGCGAGGTCGGCACTGCGGGCGAAACTGGCGTCCACCTGCGGCCAGCGCTGCGCCAGCAGGGGCATCACATGCAGACGCAGGAAGTTGCGATCCGCCGCGTCGCTGCTGTTGCTGGGGTCTTCGATCCAGAGCAGGTCGTTGGCCAAGGCGTATGCGCGCAGGTCCGTGCGCGGGATCTGCAACAGCGGTCGCCACAACGAGCCGGACGCGAAGGGCGCATGCGAGCGCATGGCGGCCAGACCGTCCACGCCGGAGCCGCGCAGCGCGCGCAGCAGGAAGGTTTCGGCCTGGTCATCACGGTGATGGGCCAGGGCCAGATGTTCATGTTCATGCAGCACCCGGGCGAAGGCCTCGCGGCGTGCGGTGCGCGCTGCGGCTTCCAGGCCCTGGCCACTGTCATGCGCGACCTGGACCCGGACCACGCTCAGCGGCAGCCCCCATGCGCTGCAGATGGCTTCGCAGTGCGCGGCCCAGGCATCGGCACCGTCCTGCAGGCCGTGATGCACGTGCACCGCGCGCAGGCCAGCGGCACGCTGTACCGGCGACTGCGCCAGCCAGTGCAGCAGCACGGTGGAATCCAGCCCACCACTGAAGCCCACCAGTACCGGGGTCGGCAGATCGGGCGGTGGGGGCAGGGCAGCGCTCATCAAGGCAGTATCGGCGGTCTGGTGGACCGCCGCCATCGGAGAATGTGCATTCACATCGAATGCATCGCCACGGACCACGTGGCGATGCATGGACGGTCAATCGGCCTTGCGTTCGAACGCCTTGCCGTTGGGCAGTTCCACCGGCACGCCCTGTGCGTCGCAGGTGCCGGCGTCGCACAGGCGCTGGCGCAGGCGCGGGGTGGCCTGCACGATCATGTGGTAGATCGTGTTCTGCTCCAGCGTGCCGCGGATCGCCTGGCTGCCGGGGCCACGCGCCCAGATGCCCACGTCTTCGCCGCCATGGCTCTCGCTCTTCATCGGCACCAGGGCTTCCTGCATGTAATCCGGATGCTCGGTGTCGACGTGGGTCAGGTCGGGACGGCCCTTGACCGGGTCGAAGCTGCTCGGGCCGTGCGGGTAGGTCTTCGGCCCCGCCGGCTGCTGGTTGGTCTGGCCGGTGAAACCCGGGCCGTTGGCATAGCTGAGCGTGGTGTAGGGCAGGCCGGTGCCGTCGCGGGCCAGGTCCAGCGCACCCGCGCCGTCTTCGCCGCCCTTGTCCTTGACCTTGCCCAGGATCGGGTTGCCGCGCGCCGGGTAGCCGACGAAGTTCAGCGTGTGCGAATGGTCGGCGGTGACGATGATCAGCGTGTCCTGATCCGAGGTCGCCTCGACCGCCGCACGCACCGCGTCGGACATCGCCACGGTATCGCTCAGGGCGCGATAGGCATTGCCGCTGTGGTTGGCGTGGTCGATACGCGCGCCTTCCACCATCAGCACATAGCCTTCGCTGTGGCGGGAGAGGTTGGCGATCGCCGCACGGGTCAGGTCGGCCAGGCTGGGCTCACCGGACGGATCGTCCTTGCGCTCGATCTCGTAGCGCATGTGGTCCGGCTCGAACAGGCCAAGCAGGGCCGGTGCGTTGGCGGCCGCCTTCAACTGCTCGGCATTCCACACGTAGGCACCCTGCGGGTGGGCCTGCTTCCATTCGTTGACCAGGCTGCGGCCGTCCAGGCGCAGGCCAACCTTGTCGTCGTACTCCGGGTCGGTTTCTTCAATGGTGGTGAACTGCGCGCGACCGCCGCCCAGTGCGACCAGCGGGCCACGCCCGTAGCGCGAGGTCGACAGCAGCTGCTGGGCGATGTCCTGGCAGCCGGCGGCCTTGGCGGCCTCGCTCAGGTCGGTGTCGTTTTCCCAGTTGCGTTCCGGGGAATGCGCATAGGTGGCCGCCGGGGTGGCGTGGGTCAGGCGCGCGGTGGACACCATGCCGGTGGCCATGCCGGCGCTGTCGGCCAGCTGCAACCAGGTCAGCAGCCCCTTGTTCAGGCTGTCGGCGCAGTCGCTGCGGGTGCCGGCGCTCACGCCGATGGCCCCCATGTGGGTCTTCACGCCGGTGGTGATCGCGGTCATGGTGCCGGCAGAATCGGGCGTCTGTGAATCGGTGTTGTACGTCTTGCTGAACGCCGTGGCCGGGAAGCGCTCCCACGACAGCAGGTTTTCTTCACCCGAGCTGCCCTTGCGCTGGCCCTCGAAGATGCGCGCGGCGGCCACCGTGGTCAGGCTCATGCCATCGCCCAGGAACAGGATCACGTTCTTCGCCTTGCCGGCCATGGCCCCGTGGCTGGCGGCCTGGGACGCACCATTGCGGTACCACCACTGCGGGGTTTCGCCGGCCGGGTGGGCCACCACGGGCACCTGGACCTGCACGGCAGCAGCGGGGGCGGAAGAGGAGGGCGCGGTGCTGGCGCAGCCGGCCAGCAGGGTGGTGGCCAGGGCGGCGACCAGGGGCGTGAAGCGGGACATGAACGCAGTCATCTCGATGTGAAACGGACGTTCATTATGCAGAACCGAGAAAGGCACGCCGATGACACGCTGATTCCCCCTGCGGTACCTCGTTCCCGGGGGCGGGTTCAGCTACTGTGACGGGCTGTATCACTCTCCCCTGGAATGCTCATGTCGCTGGTCTCTGCCTGGCTGCGGATCCCGTTCTGGCAACGCGTCCTTGGCGGCTTCGTGCTGGGTGCGCTGGCCGGCTGGCTGCTCGGCCCGGCCGCTGAAACCTGGTTCGGCCCGCTGGGCGACCTGTACGTCACCCTGATCAAGATGATCGCGGTGCCGCTGGTGTTCTTCGCGGTCATCAACGCGATCTCCTCGCTGCACGGACAGAAGTCCGTGGCGGCACTGGGCGGGCGCACCTTCCTGTGGTTTATCGTCACCGCCGCGCTGGCGGTGTGCGTGGGCCTGGCGGTGGGCACGATCATGCAGCCCGGCACCGGCAATCTCAGCCTGAGCATGGACCACGGCTACACCCCGCGCGAGGTGCCCAGCGTGGTCAAGGTGATCATGGACGTGGTCCCGTCCAATGTGTTCTACGCCTTGAGCGGGATCGGTACCCGGGTCAATGCGGCGGGCGAAACCGTGCTCGCGGCCGGCCGCGGTTCGATCCTGCCGGTGATCTTCTTCGCCGGGCTGATCGGGTTTGCCATGGTCAAGCTCGGTGACAAGGTTGCCGAGGCACGCAAGCTGACCGGGCAGATGAGCGAGATCATGATCCAGATCACGCGCTTCGTGCTTGAGGTCACCCCGCTGGGCACCTTCGGCCTGATCGCCGGGCTGGTGGGCAGCTATGGCTTCGAGAAGCTGCTGCCGCTGGGTAACTTCGTGCTGGCGCTGTACATCGCCTGTGCGCTGCATATCGTGGTGGTGTACGGCAGCCTGCTGCTGGCACATGGGCTCAATCCGCTGAAGTTCTTCCGTGGCGCATCGCCGGGCATGCAGGTTGCATTTGTCAGCTCGTCCAGCTTCGCCGCCATGCCGGTCGCGATGCGCTCGATCACCCACAATCTCGGGGTGAACAAGGACTATGCCTCGTTCGCGGTGCCGCTGGGTGCCAGCA
Organism: Stenotrophomonas sp. PS02289; assembly: GCF_029960115.1. Taxonomy (GTDB): domain Bacteria; phylum Pseudomonadota; class Gammaproteobacteria; order Xanthomonadales; family Xanthomonadaceae; genus Stenotrophomonas. The sequence goes on along the minus strand of NZ_JASCOZ010000020.1, from coordinate 38,401 downwards.
TCAAGATGGACGGGTGTGGCGCGATCTATCCCGCGCTGTGTGCGGTGTTCATTGCCCAGTACACCGGCGTGCCATTGACGCCGGAACAGTACGTGGTGGTGCTGATTGCTTCGGTGCTCGGCAGCTTCGGCACGGCGGGCGTTCCGGGTACCGCCGTGGTGATGGCCACCGTGGTACTCAGCGCGGCCAACCTGCCGCTGGAAACCATTGGCTATCTGTATGCGATCGACCGCATCCTCGACATGATGCGCACGATGACCAATGTGACCGGCCAGATGCTGGTGCCGGTGCTGGTGGCCAAGGAAACCGGGCTGCTGGATCAGCAGGTCTACAACAATCCCGCCACCAACGTGGGTGTGGACGAAGCGGCAGCCGAGCCTCGCTCCGGCAGCTGACTGCGGGGTGTAACGGGTGTATCGCCGGGTGTAACGGCGGTGATACACCCGGCGTTAAACCGTTGTTATCAAGGCCTGCGCATCCTGCACGCGCGTGTTCAGCCGTCGTGAAGAAGGGGTCGGGTGTAACACCCCTGTTGCGCTGACCGCTCCTCGAATACGCCAATCGCCTGTCGCGACGGGCTTTCCGGAGTTGGCACGAATGCTGCTCTACCTCTCCCGCATGATTTCGGGAGATCGCGATGGACAGCGTTGCCGTAGACAGCAGATTCGCACGCACCGTCATTGGGCTGGTTGCCCTGATGATGCTGCTGCCGACCGCCGCGTACGCCTCTGGCGCACGCACGGGGGTCAAGGCGCAGCCAGGTGAAATGGTGCTGCTGCGTGATGTCTCCGCACGTACGGCCTATCGCCCCGCACCGCCGGGCATCGCGCTGATCGCAGACCCGTCGCCGAACCGCGAGGTGTCTGCCGCGCTGGGCACCTCCACCGGCATGGATGAACTGGGCGACGATGATTTCGCCTCGATGGGCTCCAACACTGGCGTGGGTGCGAGCGGCCATCAGCAGACCACGGTCGAGCGGGTCACCGGCGGCACGGTCAATGCCACCCTGGGCAAGGTCACGCAGAACGGCGTGCTGTCGGGCAGCGGCCTGACCCAGAGCATGAGCGCGCCGATGGGCGCGGTCGGCAACGCCACCCGCGGCATCGGCGATACGGTGCGCGGCGCGCTTTCACAGTTCCCGCTGGGCGGGCAGCCTGCAGGTGGGCCCGGCAAATGAAGCGCTGGATTTCCTGCCTTGTCGTGGCCGCGCTGCTGCCACTGTCGGTCGCCGCACAGCAGGCCGACGACTACGGTGCCATGTTGAGCTATCTCAACCACACCCGCATGGACGGCAGCGCACTGCGCAACGCCGACGGTGCGATCACTGTGAACATGGTGGCTGGCGACCTCAACCAGCAGGCCAACCTGCTCGGCATGGCCAGCGGCGAAATCGCCACCACCGATATCGATGTACGTCAGCGTCAGTCCGGCAACCGTGTCAGTGCGGGGCCGCTGGACGCCAGCGCCAGCATCGGCGGCCAGGCTCTGAATGGAGCCACCGGTGTCGCCATGATCAATCAGGCCAGCGGCATCGGCAATGCGACGGTCAACGTCGTCACTGCCACGCTGGCGCAACAGGGCATACGCGAGTCCGACGACGAGGCCCTCGCGGCTTCGGGGGCACTCGCGTCAGCAGGGGGGCAGGACCTCGCCAACAGCCGCAAAGCGGCTGGTACCCGCAGCGTCGCAGTGGAGGACTCGGCGCTGCGGGGTTTTGACGGTGTTCTGCAACTCAATCAGATCGCGGGCTCGGGCAATGTCACCGCCAACCAGCTTGGCATCTCCGTGCAGTCCACCCCGTGAATCGTTCCACCCACCCGATAGTCCGTGATGAGAGAGAGGGCAACATGAATACCACCATGAAAAGGACCGTACTGGCGCTGGCCATCGCCGTTGCTTCTGCGTCGGTAGCCGCAAACCCCCGCCACAATGGACCGGATATCGATACCCGTATCGATACCCACATCGACACTGACATCCATACCGATATCGACACCAACATCGATACCGATATCGATACCAACATCGATACCAACATCCGCAACGACTGGGATTCGCGGACCAAGATCCGCAACACCAGCACCACCAACACCAGCAGCAACACCAGCACCGACACCCGCAGCGTGAACCACACCCGCAACGTGACGGTGAACGAGAACGTGCAGAAGCACAGCAACATCCAGGCTGACGAGCGTCAGGAAAAGAACAACCACGGCGTGGATGTGAACCTGGAGTCCGATCTGCAGGTCGGCGCTGATGTGAAGTTCCGTGGTCGTCCGACCGTCTCCGGTGACCTGGAGGTCAACTCCGCCGCCATCGCCATCATCGACAACCGTCAGTCGGTGATGAACAACGAAGGTGAAAACGAGCTCCTCGAGAACAACTCGTCGATCAGCGAGAACGTGGCCCAGAATGCCTCCGGCAACCTCGGCTTCAACACCGCTGCCGGCGACAACAACGCTCAGGACAACGCTGCTGCACTGTCGGCCGCCGATGCCTCGTTCACCTTCGGCATGTCCGATGCCCAGGTGTATGTCGACCAGTACGGTGCCGGCAACAGCACCTGGAATGATGGCGTGGTCAACAACTCCAGCCTGAGCGGCAATGCCTTCCGCGGTGCCACCGGCAACATCGGTGTCAACAGCGCAGCCGGCAACAACAACGAGCAGAAGAACGCGCTCGCCGCTTCGGTATCGACGGCCCGCATGGCCACGGCCAGCATTGCCTCCAAGCAGATCTCCGAAGGCAACAGCGTCAGCAACGAAGGCTACGTCAAGCGCATGCAGGACACCACCGAAGTCACCCTGCGTGGTACGGTGCGCGGCGGCACCGCCGCCATCGGTGTCGGTGGCTATCGCGGCACCGGCAACGCCTACCAGTCGTCCAACCTGTATGCCGACAGCTGGACCGGCGGTTCGCACTCGGGCGGCAACTCGACCGGCCATATCGACTTCGACAACGAAACCCAGGGCGCGGTGCAGAACCCGAACCGGGAAGGCGTCGGTGGCTTCGGCTTCGACACCGAAGAAGAAGGCGTGCTGGCCTTCGGCGAAGTCGGCTATGCCGATCTGCGTGCCAGCCTGAGCGGCACCGTTGCCACCACCCGCTGGGTGGTCGAACGCGCCGAAAACAACGCCTCGCTCTCCGGTGATGCGTTCCGCGGTGCCAGCGGCAACATCGGTGTGAACGTCGCTGCCGGTACCGGCAACCTGCAGGCCAACAGCCTGGCGCTGGCCGTGGCCCAGCCGTCGGCGGCTGGCCCGGGTGGCCCGGGCGAGTAAGTCTGTCCGTTTTCGCAAGCAACACGCGTTGAGCGCAACAAACCCGGTCATCCGCCAATGGCCGGGCTCCCCGGGAGCCCCTGTTCCATCCTCCCCCTTTGGGGCAGGGGCTCCTTCCTTTTCCTGGAGCCACGCCGATGTCGTTCTGCCGTCTGCTCTGTGTACTGCTGCTGTTGCTGCCGATGAGTCGGCTGCAGGCCGGTGACGTCGCCTTCAGCGGCGTGCTGCCCAATGGCGCGTTGTTCTCGCAGCAGGTGGAAAGCATGCAGGAGCGGAAATTCCGCAACCTGGTGCGGCAGCACACCGACTACAGCTGCGGCGCGGCCGCCCTGGCCACCATCCTGCGTTACGCCTACAACCTGGAGGCGGACGAAGCCACGGTGATCGAGGGCATGATGGGGGTCTCCGACCCCGAGCTGGTCCACCAGCGTGGTTTTTCGCTGCTGGACATCAAGCGCTATGTCGAATCACTGGGCATGCGCGGGCGCGGTTACCGCGTCAATGAAGAGCGACTGCGCTCGCTTCGCGTGCCCGGTCTGGTGCTGATGGATGTGCGTGGCTTCCGCCACTTCGTGGTGCTCAAGCAGGTCCGTGGCGACGTGGTGGACCTGGCGGACCCGATCCTGGGCAACCGCAGCATTCCCGTCGAAGAATTTCTGCAGACATGGCCGTCCCGCGCCGTGTTCATCGTGATCGGTAGCGATTTCAATCGCAACACGGTGTTGCTGCAGCCTGGCGAACGCCCGAGTGCGCGTTCGTTGTACGCCCGGCAGGGGCCGATCACCGAAGCGGAACTGGTGGATTTCGGCTTTACCCACGCCGACCTGCTTTAGGAGGCAACATGAACATCACCCCATGGACGCGAAGTGCGGTAATGCTGGCCCTGCTCGGCATGGCACCTGCCTACGCCGCCGATGCGCCCGCTGCCCCAGGGCAGCAGAAAGCCGGTAAGGGATTGAGCGAGATTCCCGATCCTGAGCTGAGCCTGATGCGTGGTCGCTACACGGTCAACGGCAACAGCGTGGCCTGGTTCGGCGTCACCATGATCTCGCAGTGGCAAGCCGGTTCGAAGGCCGCCGAAAGCGCACTCACCCTGGGCATGGACTTTACCCACAGCGCCGCTGCGCCGAAAGTGAGTTTCACGCCCAGCGTGACGGTCACGGCCGCCGACGCACCGCTACCGGCCACGCCGGGCCGCAGCGTGGAATCGGCTGGATTGCAGAACGTGGCCGGGGTCACCCAGGCCATCCAGGTCGCCGGCGACAACAACGTGGCCAGCAACAGCACCCAGCTCAACGTCCGCGAAGGCAGCGCACCGCCCGAGCAGACGGCACCGGCAAGTACCACGGCCACCGCCCAGCAGGGCGGCGTGAGCGCGGTGGCGCAGATGGAGGGCAACAACGCCCAGGTGCAGCTGAAGATCGAAGGCGTCGGCGCGGTCCAGCAATGGATCCGCAACGGCAGCGTCGGTCAGACCATCGCGCTGAGCAGCGACGGCCAGGCCGTCACCAACCGCATGCAGATCGAACTGGTGCGGCAGACCCTGGCGAGCAATGCGCCGCTGACCCAGAACGTGGCCCAGGCCATGAACATGGTCCGTGGCGTTGGCATGGGACCCGGCCAGTAAACGGCCGGGTGGGGGGCGTCACCACAACCGTGGATCAAGGCAATGCACACATATCGGATGACTCCGCTGGCGCTGGCGGCGCTGGCTCTGATCGCTTCGGCCGGTGTACAGGCGCAGACCGCGCCGGCCGACGAGGCTGACATCAAGGCGCTGGCCCAGCAACTTGAAACCTTGAAGGCGAACTACGCGCAGGAAGTGCGCCGCTTGCGCGAGCTGGACATGCAGGTGCAGGCGATGCAGGCACGCCTCGCCGGAAAAACAGGTCCGGCATCTTCGGCTGCCGAACCGCCGCCGGTGGTGGCCGCCGCGACCACCCCGCCCAGCGGCGAGGGATACGCCAGCAGCGCCGCCGAAGCGCAGCAGGCCCAGCAGGCCTCCAAGCGCAGCGTGGACGATGTGAAGCAGCAGACCGCGACACTGTTCAGCCGCCGCTTCACCGTGGAAAACAGCCTCAGCTACGCGCGCTACGACCGCAAGCAGGTCACGTTGAACGGCTTCCTCGCCCTGGACGCGATTTTCCTTGGCAACATCGCCATTGAAAACGTTGAATCGGACACGCTGACCTACAACCTCGCCGCGCGCTGGGGCGTCACCCCGCGCATGACACTGAATCTGGACGTGCCTTACCTGGCACGCAAGACCGTGTTCCAGAAGGGTGGAGCCGGCGGATCGGCCGCCGCCATCGCGCAGGAGGAAACCACCGGCAACGGTCTCGGTGACATCACCCTGAGCGGCAACTTCCGCCTCAACCAGGAAAAGGGGCGCTGGCCGGAAACCGTGCTCAACGTCGGCGTGACCGCGCCGACCGGGCAGGAGCCGTATGGCGTGGACTGGAAAGTGCTGGAGCGTGACGAAGATGACTTCATCCGTTTCGCGGTGCCGGGTGACCAGGCCACCGGTAACGGCGTGTGGCAGGCCAGTCTGGGCCTGTCCGCGGTCAAGACGGCCGATCCGGCGATCCTGTTTGCCAACATCGGCTACGTGCATTCGTTTGAAGGCAGCTTCGACGACCTGGATGGGAATCCGGATACGGTGAATCCCGGCGACGTGAAGCTGGGTGGTTCGGTCTACTTCGGTGCCGGTGTGGCGTTTGCGTTCAACGAACGCACCAGCCTGAGCATGTCCTTCAGCGACAAACTCAGCCGTCGCGCCTCCACGCGCTACAAGGGCGGGCAATGGGTCAAGGTGATCGGCAGCGACGCCAACGCGGCCACGCTCAACCTGGGTATCACCTACGCACTCAACCGCAACACCACGCTGGTGAGCATTCTGGGCATCGGCCTGACGCCGGATGCGCCGGACTTTACGTTGGCGTTCAAGATTCCGTATATGTTGTGAAGCCGGAGGCTCCACAACATATACGGTCGCGCATTCCACCTTATCCCCCCGCCTTTGGCGCGCCCCCTTTAACACGAAGGGGGCTCTTCTTCGTTTTGGGGTCATGCGTTACCGCGTGTTGGTGGTTCCAGTGCCGTCGTCTGTCGACCGACGCTACCGGGCCCACAAACCCCTCGGAACCCAACCGATCCGCCAACACACGGAACCGATGGCCACCGGCTGTTCGCCAAAAACCAACAGCAGCCGGGCAGAGCCCGGCTCTACGTAGATCGTGCAATCGCACGCCGTCAGCGCAACTCTGGCAGGGCGAGCTGGTGTTTGCGGCAGAGGCGGTAGACGGTGACGCGGGAGACCTGCATGGTGCGTGCGCAGGCGGTGATGTTGAAGTCGTTCTGGCGCAGGGCGCGCAGCAGGGCATCGCGCTCGGCGGCCTGGCGCGCATCGTGCAGCAGCCGTTGCGGCACCTCGATCGCATCCGGTGCCAGCTCCAGATCCGCCACTGTGATCAGTTCCGCCTCGCTCACGATCGCCGCGCGCTGCACCCGGTTCAACAGCTCGCGCACGTTGCCCGGCCAACGGAACTGCTGCATCGCCTGCAGCGCCTCGCTGCTGAAGCCGCGCGCACGGGTCACGTGACGCTGGCGGAAGCTGGCCAGGAAATGTTCCGCCAGCAGCGTGATGTCGCTGCCCCGGTCGCGCAGCGCCGGCAGCGGCAGGCGCAACACGTTCAGGCGATAGAACAGGTCGCGACGGAACTGTCCGCGTTCCACCGCCTGCTCCAGGTCCACGTGCGTGGCCGCGATCACCCGCACGTCCACAGCAAGCGGCTGATTGCTGCCCACCCGCTCGATCGTGCCCTCCTGCAGCACCCGCAGCAGGTTGGTCTGCGCATCCAGAGGCAGGTCGCCGATCTCATCCAGGAATACCGTCCCGCCACTGGCCGTCTCAAACAGGCCCAGCCGGCGGCTTGCCGCCCCCGTGAACGCACCGCGTTCGTGGCCGAACAGCTCCGATTGCACCAGCGCCGCCGGAATCGCCCCGCAGTTGACCGCCAGGAACGGTCGCGCGTGCCGTGACGACAGCGCATGCAGGGCATGCGCCGCCAGTTCCTTGCCGGTACCGGTCTCGCCGGTGATCAGCACCGGCAGTTCCACCGGCGCGAACTTGCGCAGCGCCGCCCGGGTCACCTGCAGCACCGGGCTCTCGCCGATCAGTGCCTGTGCCCCCGACGGCGGCTGCAGATGCTGCTCGTCACCCAGCTCCTGCAGTCGCTGCACCAGCCGCGCGGCATCCAGCGGCGCGCTGAAGGTTTCCGTGCAGCAGGCCAGCAGCGGCTGCCATTGCGGGTGTACTGCCGCCGCGCCGGAGGGCAGGATCGCGAGCACCCGCAGATGGCGATGCTGGTCCAGCACTGCCTGCAGATGGGGAAGGTGGTGCGCAGCCACGCAGCGCAGATCCAGCAGCCCGACCACCAGGTCGTTGCCGCGCATGCCGATGGCCACTGCGCCATCGGTCGCCACGCCACGCACCTGCCAGCCTGCGGCGGCCAGCGCCGCGCGTTCTGCTGCCAACGGTTGCCCAAACCAGATCACACACCGGGCCGGAATTTCAGGGACTGCCGCCATGCGTCACCTTCACGGAAAGGTATCCGGGCGGAGTCTCCTGTCCAGCGCTACCCGGCGTGCCGCCCCACGCCGGGTACCACCGCCCCGCCGTGGGGGCGGAGTGGGTTGTGCAGCCTGCAACCTCGAAGCCGGGAATGCTCCGGGAACAGAAACAACAACGCGCGATCAACCCCACAACGGCCATCACCGGGACAAAGAAAAAGGCCGCTGCGGAGCAGCGGCCTTCAGGATTCAGCTACGGACGGGCGCGAGGCTCAGAGCTCGACGCGACGCGCCTGCATGAACTTGCCGCCCCAGTAGCCGGTGATCAGGCTGTCCACGCGGACGTCCTTGCCGGTGCTCGGTGCATGCAGGAAGCGGCCTTCACCGACGTAGATGCCGACGTGGTCGACCCGGCCCTTGCGACCGAAGAACACCAGGTCGCCGGCGGCCAGCGCGTTGCGATCATTGATCAGCTGGGCTTCGCCGTCGCGGGCCATTTCGCGCGAGACGCGCGGCAGCTCGATGCCCAGGGCGGTACGGAACACATAGCCGACCAGCCCGCTGCAGTCGAAGCCGCTGTCCGGCGAGGTGCCGCCCCAGCGGTACGGCGTGCCCAGCAGGGTCATGGCGCGGCGCAGGACCGACTGGACCTTGCCGTTTTCGGCCGGGTCAGCGGCCACGATGGTGCCGCTGGAAGCGTCGTAGTTGGCCAGCAGGCGGCTCAGGTCGCCGGCGACCATCGCCGAGCGGTCCATCAGCGGAATGGTGTCGTTGGCCGCCAGGTGCGGCAGCAGGGCGGCCAGGGTGGCGCTGGCGGCGGCGTCGGCCTTGCTGCGGACCGGGGCTTCTGCCTTGGGCTTGGCGACGGCAGTCGGGGCTTCAGCCACGCTGGCGACCGTGATCGCAGCGGCGTCGGCGGGGGCCGTCGGAGCGCTCTGGGCCCAGGCCGGAACACTGGCCAGGCAGAGGACAAAAGCGAAAAGAGCGGGGCGGGTGATACGCCGGGGGGTGGCGGTCTGGCCTTGGCACATCAGGTCGGCTGTCGTCACGCGGCGGTCACTGAATAAAAACGATGGGTGATGATGCCGTGGAAAGCGTGTGATTAGGTACAAATTTCGTTAATTTTTCGTTTAACGACGCGTGATGTACGTCACACTTTCGAGCCTTGGCCCAGTTCAGCTTAGTGCAGAACGCGTTTCGCGCCCGTGTAGTGGTCTTTCCAGTAGCTGCCGCCCAGCGAGTCCAGGCGCACCGTCCCGCCGGTGCTTGGGGCATGCACGAAGCGCCCTTCGCCGACGTAGATACCCACGTGGAAGACGTTGCCGCGATTGCCAAAGAACACCAGGTCGCCCGCCGCCAGGCGCTTGGGGTCGATCTTCGGGCCCTGCACGGCGGCCAGGTCACGCGAGGTCCGCGGCAGCTTGAGATCAACCATCTCGCGGTAGACATAGGTCACCAGCCCGCTGCAGTCGAAGCCGGACTCGGGGGTGTTGCCGCCGTAGCGGTAGGGTGTGCCGACCAGGCCGATGGCGCGCATCAGCACCGCGTTGGCGGCCTGCGGGTTGTTCGGGGCCACCGTCGGCCAGACCTGGGCCGAGGCTGGCGGCGCGGACGGGCGGGTGGTTTTACCGCCGCCACAGGCGGCCAGCAGGGCCAGAACGGCGATCAGCGCCAGCTGGGCTGGCAGTCGGGTCAAGCGCGAAACTGGCGTCAGCAGCATGATGTCCGGATAATGCGCGGCCTTGGAAGTCGCCATGATGGCGGCGTAACCGGCGGGCGACAACCCGTCCCACCCGTCTGCCCCGGCAGCCTCAGCACAAGAGTTCCGTATGAAGATCGTAAAAGACAGTGTCGTCCGCTTCCATTACACCGTGGCCGAGCAGGGCCAGGACCCGATCGAAAGCTCGAAGGACCGTGAGCCGCTGGCGATCCTGATCGGCCATGGCAACATCATTCCGGGCCTGGAAAACGCCATGATGGACCAGGAAGCCGGTGCCAGCTTCGAAGTCGACGTCAAGGCCGCTGATGCCTACGGCGAGCGCCGCGAGGGCCTGACCCAGCGCGTGCCGAAGAAGCACTTCGGCAATGCCAAGCTGGTCCCGGGCCAGCAGGTGGTGCTGCAGACCAACTTCGGCCCGCGTGCGGTCACCGTTGAAAAGGTCGGCATGAGCGTGGTCGACGTCGACCTGAACCATCCGATGGCCGGCAAGGACCTGCACTTCTCGGTGGAGATCGTGGACGTGCGCGAAGCCCAGGCCGAAGAGCTGGAGCACGGCCACGTGCACGGCGACGGCGGTCACCAGCACTAAGCCCATACGGTGCTAATGCCGGGCATGGCCCGGCACGACAACGGCCCGCGTTCTGCGGGCCGTTGCGTTTTACGCAACACTGTCCGTCCTGCTCCGCGAGTGCCCTGTGAATCCTGTGAGCTCTGTTGCGCCTCTCCTGCAGCCGGTGACCGGCAGTGACCGTATCGAGGTCATCGACATCCTGCGCGGGGTCGCCCTGCTGGGCATCCTGCTGATGAACATGGAAGCACTGAGTGGTCCGATCGACCTGGCCTTCACCGGTATCGATCCGCACTGGCAGGGCGCTGATCGCTGGGCCGATGCGCTGATCTACGTGCTGGTGCAGGGCAAGTTCTTCACCCTGTTCTCGCTGCTGTTCGGTGCGGGCTTTGCGATCATGGCCCAGCGCGCCGAAGCGGCGCGACGCGAGTTCACTCCGTTCTACCTGCGGCGCAGCGCCGGCCTGCTGCTGATCGGCCTGTGCCATGCACTGCTGGTGTGGTCGGGCGACATCCTGGTGTTGTATGCGTTGATGTCGCTGCCGTTGCTGGCGTTCCGCGAAGCGCCACCGCGCTGGCTGCCCGCGCTGGGCGTGCTGACCTACCTGTTCTCGGCCGCGTTGATGGTGACCATGGGGCTGGTGATCAACATGGCCGTACAGTCAGAACCGGGCAACACCGCGCTGGCGGAAGCGGCGGCAGCGGGGCAACGTGCAGTGGAGCTGCAGCGCCAGGCCTATGCCCATGGCAGCTGGACCGACGCGGTCGTGCAGCGCGTCCACGACATGCGGGTGAATCTGGGCGGCATGCTGGTGGTAGGGCCGGAAGTGCTCGGCATGTTCCTGATCGGTGCCGGCCTAGCCCGCAGTGGCGCGTTCAGTGCGCCGGAACGCTTCGATGCAATGTATCGCCGGCTGCGCTGGGGTGCAGGGCCGGCCGGGCTGGTGTTGATGCTGGTCAGCGCGCACTGGGTGCCTTACGTGGCACCCGGAACGTTCACGCCTGCCAGCGGGTTCGCCTACGCGTTGTCTTCGGTGGCCGGACTGCTGATGTGCCTGGGTTACCTGGCGTGGATCGTGCACCTGCGCGCGCGTCTTCGGTGGCTGGCTCCGGTCGGTCGCATGGCGCTGACCCAGTACATCGTGCAGTCGCTGGTCGGTACGTGGGTGTTCTACGGGTATGGGCTGGGGGCCTTCGAAAGCCTGCCCCGCGCGTGGCAGATTCCGTTCGCGCTGGTGCTGTTCGCGCTGCAGGTCGTGTTCGCACAGATCTGGCTCCGGCACTTCCGTTTTGGTCCACTGGAATGGTTGTGGCGGGCCATCACCTACGGCCGTTGGCCGCCTCTGCGTCGCACCGCTGGCACGCACTGATGCACATGCTCACGCTGGACGTGCCCTGCGCCGTGGCATGCTGCCGGCGGCATTTCCGGTGGAAGGTTTTCAATGCACATGCAATACGACTATGACCTGATCGTGCTGGGCGGCGGCTCCGGTGGACTGGCGGCCGCGTTCCGCGCCGCGCAGCACGGACGCCGCGTGGCCCTGATGGAACCCGGTGAGCTGGGCGGCACCTGCGTCAACGTCGGCTGCGTGCCGAAGAAGGCGATGTGGCTGGCGGCGGACCTGTCCGAACGGATCGGGCTGGCAGCGGCCCTCGGCTTTGACGTGCCGACGCGTCCTGCGCTGGACTGGAAGGAACTGGTGGTGCATCGCCAGGCCTACATCGCCAACATCCATGCCAGTTACCTCAAGCGCCTGAACGACAACGACGTGGTGCGCGTGCCGCGCAAGGGCCGGCTGGTGGATGCGCATACCGTGGAATGCAGCGACGGCGTGCGTATCAGCGCCGCACACATCCTGATCGCCACCGGCGCGCATCCGCAGCGCCCGGACATTCCCGGCGCGGAGCTGGGCAAGGTGTCGGACGACTTCTTCCATCTGTGCGGCGCACCGGCCCAGGTCGCCATCGTGGGCGGCGGTTATATCGCGGTGGAGCTGGCGGGCCTGCTGCAGGCGCTGGGCAGTCGCGTGACCCTGCTGGTACGCGGTGAGCGCCTGCTGGAGCGCTTCGATGCCGAGCTGACCGCACAACTGGCCGACAATCTGTGCCATCAGGGCGTCAAGGTGCATTTCAACTATCGCCTGCGCGAGCTTCGTCGCGATGGCGATGCGGTGATTGCCTACGGGCACGATGGCCCGCGTGACGGCCGGTTCGACGAGGTGTTCTTCGCTACCGGTCGCCGCGGCAACAGCGCGGGCCTGGGCCTGGAGGCGATTGGGATCGTGGTGGGCGACAAGGGCGAGGTCGAAGTCGATGACTGGCAGACCACCGCCGTGCCCAATGTGTACGCCGTGGGCGATATTGCCGGCAAGGTCGGGCTGACCCCGGTGGCGATTGCCGCCGCGCGCAAACTGATGGACCGCCTGTTCGGCGACCAGCCGCACGCGAAGATGGATTACGAGAACGTCGCCAGCGTGGTGTTCTCGCACCCGGCGCTGGGCGCGGTCGGCCTGAGCGAGGAAGAGGCGCGGGCGCGCTTCGACGACGTGCGGGTGTATCGCAGCAATTTCCGCCCGATGCTGCAGGCGCTGGCCAATGGCAGCCAGCGCAGCCTGTTCAAGCTGGTCTGCGTGGGCGAAGAAGAACGCGTGGTCGGTGTCCACCTGCTCGGCGACGGGGCCGATGAAATCCTGCAGGGCTTCGCCGTGGCAGTGAAGATGGGGGCGACCAAGTCCTGCTTCGACGACACCGTGGCGATTCACCCCACCAGCGCCGAAGAAGTTGTGTTGATGCGATGAACCCACACGCATTGCCCACATCGTCACCCCGCATCGCCGCCTCCGGCATCGCCCTGGCCGCCGTCGGCGCGATCACCGCGTCCGGCAAGGCGGTGATCGTCAAGCTCGGCTATCGCCATGGCGTGGACGCGACTACGCTGTTGGCGCTGCGCATGCTGATGGCGTTCCCGTTGTTCGCCCTGCTGGCGGTGTGGTCGGCACGGCGCGCCACCGCGCTGTCCTGGGCGGACCGCGGACGCGTGCTGTGGCTCGGCTTCACCGGCTACTACCTGTCCAGCCTGCTGGACTTCCAGGGCCTGCAGTACATCAGCGTGACCCTGGAACGTCTGATCCTGTATCTCAACCCCACCCTGGTGCTGTTGATCAGCCTGGTGCTGCTGAAGAAAAAGCCGGGGCGCTGGCAGCTGGTGGCGCTCGGATTGAGCTATCTGGGCGTGCTGCTGGCCTTCGGCCATGACCTGCAGATGGAAGGTGGGCGCATCCTGCTCGGCAGTGCGCTGGTGTTCGGCAGCGCGCTCAGCTATGCGCTCTACCTGTTCGGCAGCGGGCAGGTGGTGGCACGCATCGGGGCCATCCGCCTGACCGCCTACGCCAGTTGCGTGGCCTGCGTGCTGTGTGTGTTGCATTTTGCGGTCCTGCATCCGCTGCCGGCGTTGCTGCAGGCCCCTGAGCCGGTCTACTGGCTGTCGCTGATCAACGCCACCGTGTGCACGGTGCTGCCGGTGGCGGCGATCATGCTGGCGGTGAAGCGGATCGGCTCGTCGCTGGCCGCGCAGGTGGGTATGCTCGGCCCGGTATCCACCATCGTGATGAGTCTATGGCTGCTCGACGAACCCATGGGCCCCTGGCAGATCCTGGGGACGGCACTGGTGCTGGTCGGCGTGCTGCTGGTCAGTCGCGTCCGCGCGTGAAGCCCGCTGCCACCGACGGTGAGGACGCCGCGGCGCAGGCGCGCGAACGCATTCTGGCGGTCATTCGCGCCATCCCCCGCGGCCAAGTGATGGGCTACGGACAGGTGGCCGCCAAGGCCGGCCTGCCCGGGCGAGCACGGCTCACCGCGCGCGTACTGGGCATGAATGACGACCCGGATCTGCCCTGGCATCGGGTGCTGCGCTCGGACGGACGGATCGCCATGCCAGAAGGCTCGCGGGGCTGGCGCGAACAGAACCAGCGTCTGCGGGCGGAAGGGGTGGTGATGGAACGTGGCCGGGTCAAGCACATGCCGCGCGGCAGCGGAGATGACCTGGACGCGGCGATGTGGGGGCCGGGTTGAATCGGGCATTGCCGGGCGGGGGCCAAAAGCAGCCGGGCAGAGCCCGGCTCTACTATGATGGCTGCGGTTCCAAAGGATGTCCCCATGTTTCCGCGACTGCCCACTGTCACCAAGGCCCTGCTGATCGCCAACGCGGCGCTGTTTCTGCTGCAGCAGCCCTTCCTGCTCGGTTACGGCACGTTCGAGCCGTTCATGCTGCAGCCGCTGCGCAGCTTCGACCCGTTCTCGCCGGGTGGCAACTTCCAGCCCTGGCAGCTGCTGACCTACGGCTTCCTGCATGGCAGCTTCACGCACCTGCTGTTCAACATGCTGGCGCTCTTCATGTTTGGCTCGCCGCTGGAACAGACCTGGGGTGAGAAGCGCTTCCTGACCTTCTATCTGGTCTGCGTCGCAGGTGCCGGTCTGTGCCAGTTGGCCGTCGGTGCGATGATGGTCGACCCGGTGCCGGTGCTGGGTGCGTCCGGCGGTGTGTTCGGACTGTTGCTGGCGTACGGCATGTTGTTCCCGAATCAGCGGGTGACGTTGATGTTCCCGCCGATCCCGATGAAGGCCCGCACCTTCGTGATCGTGATCGGCCTGACAGAGCTGGTGTTCGGTGCGACCAGTTGGCAGCCCGGCATCGCCCACTTCGCGCATCTGGGCGGCATGTTGTTCGGCTGGCTGCTGATTCGTTACTGGCGTGGGCAGTCGCCGTTCAAGCGTCGTCCGCCGGGCGGCCCGGGCACTGGACCGAAGCGGCCCAATCATCTGCGCAGCGTGAAGTGACTCACGCCCCGGACAAGGACGACCGACATTGAAGATTCTGATCCTGGGCGGATATGGCGTGTTCGGCGGACGGCTGGCACGCCTGTTGTCGGATCTGCATGGTCTGGAACTGCTGATCTGCGGGCGCAACCTGCCCGCCGCCCAGGCCTTCTGCGACACCTACAGCGGCGCTCCGACGGTGCGCCCTCTGCGGCTGGACCGCACCGAGGTGGCCGCCGCCCTGACCGCCGAGCAGCCCGCGCTGGTCATTGATGCCTCCGGTCCGTTCCAGGACTACGGCGCGCAGGGCTATCAGGTCGTGGAAGCCTGTATCGCGGCACGTGTTCCGTATCTGGACTTCGCCGACGCCGCCGACTTCGTGTTCGGCATCGACCGCTATGACGCGCAGGCAAAGGCGGCAGGCATCTTCGTGCTGTCCGGGGTCAGCAGTTTCCCCGTGCTGACCGCGGCGGTGTTGCGCGAGATGGCCAAGGTCATGGAACTGCGGGTCGTCGATGGCGGTATCGCGCCGTCACCGTATGCCGGCATTGGCCTGAACGTGATGCGTGCCGTTGTCGGGTACGCCGGCTCGCCGGTGAAGCTGCGTCGTCATGGGCAGCCGGGGCAGGGCGTGGGGCTGGCGGAAAGCCGCCGATTCACCGTGGCGGTGCCGGGCCGGCTGCCCCTGCGCAACCTGCACTTTTCGCTGGTCGACGTGCCGGATCTGCAGGTGCTGCCGCCGGAGCACCCGGGCATGACCGACATCTGGATCGGTGCCGGTCCCGTGCCCGAGGTGCTGCACCGTGTCCTCAACCTGCTGGCCAAGACGCGGGCGCGCTTCCGCCTGCCGTCGCTGGAGCCGCTGTCGCCGCTGTTCTACAGAGTGCTGAACCTGATGAAGTTCGGCGAGCATCGCGGCGGCATGTATGTGCGCGCGCGGGGCCAGCATGCGAGTGCCCCGGTGGAGCTGACCTGGCACCTGCTGGCAGAGGGCGATGACGGTCCTTACATTCCGTCGATGGCCATCGAGGCGGTGATCCGCAAATGGCTGGCCGGTGAGCGTCCTGCCGATGGCGCGCGCCCCGCGACGCATGCGCTGGAGTTGGCCGACTACGAGGCGTTGTTTGCCGGCCGTTCGATCCACACCGGTTTCCGCCGCGAGCAGCCCGGTGCAGCACTGTATCCGCAACTGCTGGGCACGGCGTTCGAAACCCTGCCTGCGCAGGTGCAGGCGCTGCATCGTGATGCGCAGCCGCGCCACTGGCGCGGCCAGGCCGATATCCGGCGGGGGCGTGGTGTGCTCGCACGCGTCGTCGCTGCCGTGATCGGCTTCCCCAAGGAGGGCGAAGCAGTGCCGGTGACGGTGTCGTTCGCGCCTGAGCGCGGTGGCGAACGCTGGACCCGCGACTTTGGCGGACGCCGCTTTTCGTCGTGGCAGCGACGTGGCGAAGGGCGCAACGACGCTCTGCTGGTCGAACGCTTTGGGCTGATCGACGTGGCCATCGCGCTGGTGGTGGAGAGTGACCGACTGTGTCTGGTGCCACGGCGCTGGTCGGTGCTCGGCGTGCCGCTGCCGACGTGTCTGTTGCCGAAGGGCACAACCTTCGAGACCGAGCGCGACGGGCAGTTTGTGTTTGATGTGGAGATTGCCGCGCCGCTGATCGGTTTGATCGTCGGTTACCGCGGGCGATTGCTCCCGGCGTAACGCCACGCAAACAAAAAAGGGCACCCGAAGGTGCCCTTTCTGTATCAACGCCAGATCTTGATCTGGTCGTTCTCCACCCGCTGCATCGGCTGGCCCGGCTTGCAGGTGAACGTGGCACCGAACGCCGGCAGGTTGGACAGCGGACCATTGGTGCGCCAACGGCCCGGTGCGCGGATGTCACCGGTCAGACGCTGCGCGGCCTCGTTCGGCGACAGCTGCTGCGGCCACAGCGCCGCCCAGGCGCGGAAGAAGCCCTGCTGCTGGGCCGGCTTGGCCTTCGGTTCCTGCGCCAGGTAAGCCGCCCAGGCCAGTTCAACGCCGGCGATGTCGGCGAGGTTTTCTTCCTGGGTCAGCGCGCCGTTGACCTTGGCCCCCTTCACGCCGGGGAAGTCATACGCGCTGTACTGCGCGGCGACACGGCTGCCGAGCAGGGTCCAGGCGGTCTTGTCTGCCGGGGTCCACCAGCTGCGCAGTTCGCCCTTGGAATCCACCAGCGCACCCTTGGCGTCGACGGCGCGGTTCAGCTCATGCGCCACCAGTGCACCGAAGCTGCCGAACTTGTCGGCGGCGTCAGCCTTGGCGTTGAACACCGGGCCCTGCAGTGCGGCGGCGGTGACGATCAGGCGGTTCTGCGCGATGTCATAGGCCAGCGACGGCTGCTGCGGCAGCACGTCCCAGCGGCGGTCGGCGTTGCCCTTGCCGATGCGCTTCATTTCCTCGCGGTGGCGCCAGGTCGAGGCGATCAGCATGTTGCCGCCGAAGCTGCCGCGGCCCATCGGCTGCACGGTGTAGTCCAGGTCGCGCAGCGGCGTGCCGATCTCGATCTTCAGCGCGGCCAGCTTGGCTTGCGCCTCGCTCTTGGCTTCGGCGCTCAGCCAGCTGCTGTTCTTGACCGCGTCGATCTGCACTTCACGCACCTTGTCGACGATCCATGCGGCCTGGCGACGGTCTTCAGCCGACAGGTGGCGGGCGGCGTACTCACGACCGACCATCGGGCCGGCGGCGACGTTGATCGCGTTGAGCACCTGTTCCCAGCGTGCCGGAGCCAGGGTTTCACCCCGGATCACGCGGCCACGGAATTCGAATTCCGCATCGCGGTAGGCCTTGGACAGGTAAGGTGCCATCGCATCGCCCACGCGCCAGCGCAGGTAGGCCTTCCACTGGTCCGGCTTGATCCGGGTGACCATGCCGTCCAGCGCCTTGAACAGATTCGGGTCGGCCAGCGACACCAGGTCGTCGTTCACGCCCTGCACTTTGAGGAACGCGTCCAGCTGCAGGTTCTTGTAGCGGCTGTTGAGGTCCTTGGTGGAGATCGGCGCGTAGTTGTTGAACGGGTTGTTGATCCCGGCCAGCGACTGCGCATTGCGCGCCAGCTCGGTTTCCAGCGCGATCACCGCCTGTGCTTCGGCATCCAGCTTGGCGGCCGGGGTGCCGGTCAGCGCCAGGATCTGCTTCACATAGTTGCGGTAGCGCCCCATCAACGCGACCGTGTCGGCGTCAGTGCGGGTGTAGAAGGCCGGGTCCGGCAGGCCCATGCCGCCCTGCATGAAGTAGCCGATATGGCGGTCGAGCGCCTTCAGGTCCACGTCCGGGGCGAAGTTGAAGGCCACCGGAATGCCGACCTGGTGCAGCGCGGCGATCGAGGCCGGCACGTCCTTGGCCTTCTTGATGGCGTTGATGCGGGTCAGCAGCGGGGCGATCGGGTTGGAGCCATCGGCTTCCACCGCAGCTTCGTCCAGGCCGCTGGCCCAGAAATCACCCAGCAGCTTCTGGGTATTGCCCTGCGGCGACTTCATCGCGGCATCCAGCAGCTCACGCTGCTGCAGGCGGGTGCGGTCGGCCAGTTGGCCCAGCGCGGTGGTGGCACCGGTCTGCGGCACCGGGTTGGCCTTCAGCCAGCCGGCATTGGTGGCGTCGTAGAAGTCGGTGCACTGCGCGCTGGCGGCCGGGGTACGGGCGGCCTTCTTCTTCGGCGCGGCGGAGGCATCGGTGATCACCAGGGACGCCAGGCCCAGACCCAGGGCAATGGCAAGCGGACGAAGGTTGGGCATGCGAAACAAATCCGGTCGGATTGAAGACCGCCGCAGTGTAGCAAGCCCGCATGAAAAGGCGGCATGCCCATAAAACAAAGGCCCGGGAAACCCGGGCCTCTGCATTCACACACGCCTGAAAGCGCTTACCAGATCACAACCTGCTGGTCGCCGGTGCGCACCATCGGCGCGCCGGGCTTGCACTCGAACGCGGCGGCGAAGGCCGGCAGGTTCGACGGCGCGCCCATTGCACGGAACTGTGCCGGGGCATGCGGGTCGGTGGCCAGGCGGACCTTGGCGTTTTCCGGGGTGTACTTGGTACGCCACACGGTGGCCCAGTTGAAGAAGAAGCGCTGGTCACGGCTGAAGCCGTCCACCTTGGCGTCTTCCTTGCCGGCCGAGGCCTTCTGCAGCGCGTCGTAGGCGGTAGCCAGGCCGCCCAGGTCGGCGATGTTCTCGCCCAGGGTCAGCTTGCCGTTGACCGCCTGGTCACCCACCTTGTAGCCATCGAACTGCTTGACCAGCTTGCCGGTCAGGCCGCTGAAGTTCTTGGTGTCGGCGTCGGTCCACCAGTTCTCGAAGTTGCCGGTCGGCCCGAAGCGGCTGCCCTGGTCGTCGTAACCGTGGGTCATTTCATGGCCGATCACCGCACCGATGCCACCGTAGTTCAGCGCGTCGTCGGCCTTCGGGTCGAAGAACGGCGGCTGCAGGATGGCGGCCGGGAACACGATCTCGTTCTGCAGCGGGTTGTAGTAGGCATTGACGGTCTGCGGGGTCATGCCCCACTCGGTCTTGTCGACCGGCTTGCCGATCTTGCCCAGTGCCCACTTGTAGTTGAACTCGTTGGCGGCGCGCACGTTGGCGAAGTAGCTGTCACGGCCGGTGGTCAGGCCGCTCCAGTCGCGCCACTTGTCCGGGTAACCGATCTTCGGAGTGAAGGTTTCCCACTTGGCAATCGCCTTGGCCTTGGTTTCGTCGCTCATCCAGGTCAGGCCCTGGATGCGTTCCTTGAGCGAGGCGGCCAGGTTCTTGACCAGCTCTTCCATCTTGGCCTTGGATTCGGGCGAGAAGGCGACCTTGACGTACAGCTGGCCGAAGGCTTCGCCAGCGTCGTTTTCGATGGTGCCCAGCACGCGCTTCCAGCGCGGCTTCTGTTCCTTCTGACCGTTGAGGGTCTTGCCGTAGAAGTTGTAGTTCTCATCCACGAAGGCATCGGCCAGGTACGGCGAAGCCGCATCCACCGTGTGGAAGCGCAGGTAGGCGCGCCACACCGACGGATCGGTGTCGCCCAGTGCCTTGCTCACTTCCTGGTGGAAGGTCGGAATGGCCATCGAGAACTTCTCCGGCGCGGCAATGCCCTGCGCCTTGAAGAATTCGGTCCAGCTGAAGTTCGGGGTCAGCTTGTCCGCGTCAGCCACGCTGACCGGGTTGTAGTACAGCGACACATCGCGCGAGAGCTGTTCGCTGGACTTGGAGGCCTTGGCCAGGCGGGTTTCGAACTTGACCACGTCTTCGGCCTGCTTGGCCGCGTCGGCAGCGGCAACGCCGGACAGTTCCAGCACCTTGGCCACGTGCGCCTGATAGGCCTTCAGCTTGTCGGCGTTCTTGGCGTCGGTGTAGTAGGTGGTGTCCGGCAGGCCCAGGCCGCCCTGGCTGGCGTAGGCGATGTTCTGCGAGGAGTTCTTGAAGTCCGCTTCCGGACCGAAGCCGAACAGCACGTTCTGGCCCTTGGCCGCGGTGCTGCGCAGGTAATCGGCGATGGCGTCCTTGTTCTGCAGGCCGTCGATGGCAGCCAGGTCGGCCTTGATCGGCTCGATGCCCTGCGCGTTGATCTTGGCCTCGTCCATGCCGGTGGCCCAGAAGTCACCAACGATCTTCTCGATGCCGGTCGGGTTCTTCACCGCGGCGACCTGTTCGGCCAATTGGTGCTGCACGGCGACCGAGCGCTCGTCCAGGATGGTGAAGGCGCCCCAGCTGGTGCGGTCGCCCGGGATTTCATTGGCGGCCAGCCACTTGCTGTTGACGTAGTCGCCGAACGCGGTGCAGGCGTCCAGGTTGGTGTCCAGGTCGGACTTCTGGAACGCGTTGTAGGCCGGCAGCTTGGCTTCGTCGAGCTTGAAGGCCGTCTCGGCGGGGGCGGCGGTCGGCGTGGCGGTGGAGGCCGCGCTGTCCGTAGCCGGGGTGTCATTCTTGCCGCAGCCGACCAGCGCGGCCGAAACGGCCAGGGTCAGCAGAACCATCTTGGGAGTGCGAGCGATCACGTGTAAGGCCTCCAGGCCGAAAGTGCGTGCATGGGGTGCTCCTTGCGGAGCGTGGGGCAGACGATACGCCGCTGGCCCGGCCTGCAAGGGTGTCGAAGGTCATGGACGATGGCAAGCGGCGGCATGTGAACGTGGCGCGCGGGGCGACAGGTGCGGTCCGGGCGGTGTATACAGCCAGAATGAGCAAAGCCACTTCGGGTGTGTGGGACGCGGTCATCATCGGCGGCGGGCACAACGGCCTGGTCTGCGCGGCCTACCTGGCCCAGGCCGGCAAGCAGGTACGCGTGCTGGAGCGGCGGGGCGTGGTCGGTGGGGCCGCGGTCACCGAGGAGTTTCATCCGGGATTCCGCAATTCGGTGGCCTCTTACACGGTGTCGCTGCTGCAGCCCAAGGTGATCGCCGATCTGGATCTTGCCGCCCATGGGCTGCGGGTGGTGCCGCGGCGGATCAACAACTTCCTGCCGCTGGAGAACGACTATCTGCTGGCCGGTCCGGGCCGCACCCGCGCGGAGGTCGCGCGCTTCTCCGCCCACGATGCCGAGCAGCTGCCGTTGTTCGAGCAACGCCTGGAAGCCTTTGCAGATGTGCTGCGCGATACCGCCTTGCAGGCACCGCCCAACGTGGGCGAGGGCGGTTGGCTGCGCCAGCTGCCCGCGTTGTGGCGGGCCGGCCAGCTGGGTCGTCGTCTGCACGGCCTGGAGCCGGCACTGCGGCAGGAGCTGCTGGACCTGTTCACCATCTCCGCTTCGGAGTACCTCGATCGCTGGTTCGAGAGCGAGCCGATCAAGGCCTTGTTCGGGTTTGACGGCATCGTTGGCAACTACGCCAGTCCGCACGCGCCCGGTACCGCCTACGTGCTGCTGCACCACGCCTTCGGCGAAAGCAACGGCGTGAAGGGGGCCTGGGGCCATGCCATCGGCGGCATGGGCGCGATCACCCAGGCGATGGCACGCGCCGCGCAGGCGGCCGGTGCGCAGATCCAGACGAATGCAGGCGTGCAGCGGGTGCTGGTGGAGCAGGGCCGGGCGGTGGGTGTGGAAACGACGGACGGCGAGATCATCCGTGCGCGCGCGGTGGTGGCCAACGTCAATCCCAAACTGCTGTATGAGCGGCTGCTGTCGCCCGAAGAGGTGCCCGCTGCCACCCGCGAACGCATGGCCAACTGGCGCTGTGCTTCTGGCACGTTCCGCATGAATGTCGCGCTGTCGGCGCTGCCCGATTTCACCGTGCTGCCCGGGGCAGGCGACCATCTCACCGCCGGCATCATCATCGCGCCGACGCTGGCTTACATGGACCGTGCCTACAGCGATGCCCGCGCGCATGGCTGGTCACGCCAGCCTATCGTGGAAATGTTGATTCCCAGCACGCTGGACGATTCGCTGGCACCCTCCGGGCAACATGTCGCCAGCCTGTTCTGCCAGCACGTGGCACCGGTGCTTCCCGGTGGGCGCAGCTGGGACGACCACCGTGAGGAGGTGGCGGACCTGATGATCGCCACCGTCGAGCAGCACGCGCCGGGTTTCAGCCAGTTGGTGCTGGGCCGACAGGTGCTCAGTCCGCTGGATCTGGAGCGCACGTTCGGGCTGATCGGCGGCGACATCTTCCACGGCGCGCTCAGCCTCAACCAGTTGTTCAGCGCACGTCCGATGCTCGGCCAGGCGGATTATCGCGGTGCGTTGCCGGGCCTGTATCTATGCGGCTCCGGAACGCATCCCGGCGGCGGTGTGACCGGCGCACCCGGACACAACGCCGCACAGGCGATTCTGGCGGACTGATAGCGCCTACAAACCCTTACAACCCGCCGCCACCACACCCCTTGGTGAGGTAGTCGTCGATCAGCTGCAACTGCTCGCCCATGATCGCGCGGGTCCAGGCCGGGCCATGCGCGTAGTCGGCGATGGCGTGGTACTCCACGGGTTGCCCGGAGTTCTTTGCCTTGGCCACGAACCACTCGGACTGTTCGATCGGCACGGTGCGGTCGCGATCACCGTGGTAGACCATCAGCGGAATCTTCATCTCGCCAGCCTTGTCCAGCGGATTGAGGCCGTCCACGGTCTTGGCCTGGGCCTGGCGGAAGAACGGGTTGGTGTAGAAGCGCGACCAGATCTTCTTGATATCGGACACACCGGCACCGGCAATGGCGCACTTGTACAGGCCATTCGGACGCACCGATGCGGCGAACGCGGAGTAACCGCCATAGGAGAACCCGAACATGGCGATGTGACCCGGCTGGGCGATCTTCTGCTCGATCATCCATTGGGCACCGTCGTCCTTGTCGTCCTGCATCTTCTGGCCCCATTCGGCGTCGCCGGCCATCCACAGGCGACGACTCCAGTCGGCTGAACCACGGAACTGCGGGCGCAGCACCGCCATGCACCGCGAGGCCATCAGCGGCACCCACATGGAGCCGTCGAAGTCCATGCCATCGCGACCCCACGGGCCGCCGTGCGGGTGCACCACCGCCTTCCACGGGCCCGCTCCGCACAGTTCGGTGTTCGGGGTGGTCAGGAACGCTGGAATGTCCAGGCCGTCGCGGGCCTTGTAGTAGACCAGCCGGGTATCACCCATCGCGCCGGGGTCGATCTGCGGGTAGGCCTTGGCCAGCAGGGTGAGCCTGCCGCCGCTGAAGAGGTAGTACTCCGGCGGATTGGCCGGGCCGGACACGGCAACCAGAAACGTCTTCAGGTCGGCGCTGTAGTCCATCAGGCGGATGGATCGACCGGTATCCAGCGTGGTTGTGGCGTGTATGCCTGTCGCCGGGTCAACCAGTTCGACAGGGCTGGAGGTGATGTTGAGTGCCTGTCGAAGGCCGGCTTCAAGCGCCTTGAACGTGGGATTGGTCCACTCGATCTCGTTCGTGCGTGGTCCCGCGTAGCCGATGCCCAGCAGGGCACCGAAGGGGACGCCGCCGGCTTCTTTGTAGCGGTTCATCAATACCGCGCCGGCATTGAAGAACTTGTGCTCGTACAGCAGTTCCTTCTGCTTGCGTGCCGCGATGTCGTATTCGTAGATCACGGTCTTGTCGCGGCCCACATTGCTGAGCATGAAGGCGATGTTCGGGTCATCGGCAAAGCCGACCACCTGGTTGATGTCGCGGTCCTTTACGTAGGAGCGGAAGTGCTGCTCCCAGGCGTTGGTCGCCGGATTGCGGAACTCGGTGGCGATGTAGGCACCGGTGCCATCAACGTCCTGGCGCAGGCGGGCGCGCAGCTCGCTGTTGAGGTCGGTGACATAGCCGGCCACGCGCTCTTCGGTCTTCTGGATGCGCTGGGTGCTGAAGGTGCGCAGGTTGACCTTGTACACGTCACCGGAATTGCTGCCGGCCCCGTTGATCACCAGGATGTGGTCGGGGTCGTTGGGCAGGGTGTCGAGCACGGTGGAATTGGACAACGCCTGTTCCAGTTCCTCGGTCTGGCTGCTGGCACGGGGCGGATTGATCGGTTCCTTCCAGACCTTGCCTTCAGTGTCGGTGATGAAGAACTTGCTGATGAAGGTCTTGTTGAGGCGGTCGGTACGCAGGTCGAACGGTTGCCACAGCGTGACCGCCAGCAGGCCGTTCTTGATGAAGCTGACGCTCTGGAACTTCATCCGGCCGGCACCGATGACGGTGGGGGCGGCCTCCAGGGCGTCGGTCTTCCAGACCAGGATGACACGCTCTTCGCCGCGTGCCTGCAGGCCGGCGATCTGTTTGCCGTCAGGCGACAGCGACAGGCTGGAGACCTGCGGGAAGGCGGCCAGCTGCTCGATGCTGGGCACGTTGGGCTTGGCGTGAACGGGCAATGCGGCCGCAGCGGCCAGTGCCAGTGCGGCCAGGGTCAGGGATTTGAGGTTCATGGTGCGACTCCAGGCGGGAACGATGAACGTAGAGGCCAAAAAAAACCGCCGCCCGGAGCCGGGCGGCGGTTCATTCCCACGATCAGAAGCTCTTGCTGAGATTCACGAAGTAGGTGCGGCCGACGTAGTCATAACCGCTGTACAGCGGGGAGTTGCCGACGCGGCTGTAAGCGCCGGAGGAGATCACCGGCGGCGTCTCGTTGCGCAGGTTGCGCACGCCGGCGACCACCGACCACTTGTCGCCCTTGTACTCGGTCGACAGGGCGTGCAGGAAGTAGCTCGGCACGTCGAACTTGTACACGGAGGTTGCCGCGTCCAACTCGTAGTAGTCGTAGCTCTGCATCTTGTTGATCCACTCCAGACCGTAGCGGAACTTCCACTTGTTCCAGGTGTACACCAGGTCCAGGGTGCCCGACTTGTCGGGGGTGTTGAGCATGCCGTTGTAGTCGATCAATTCGTCATCGGCGAACAGCTTGTTGGACTGCTCCAGGAAACGCGTCACCTGGGCGGTGGCGCGCAGGCTGCCCGGACCGAGGTCGCGGGTGTAGCGCAGGGTGAAGTCCAGGCCGCGCACCTTGTCGGTGGCGAGGTTGACGTAGCTGTCATGCACGGTCAGCGCGTTGTTGACCGGGTTGCGAGGATCGATCAGACGGCAGAACCCGCCACCGGCACGGAAGTCCGGGCTGTTGTAGCAGAGCTCCAGCAGATTGGCACCGCCGGCACGCGAAACGCCGTTGCTGACGTCGATGTCGAAGTAGTCCACTGCCAGCGAGATGTCGCCCACTGCGGACGGGAACTCCGGCTGCAGCACGATGCCGCCGGTGAAGTTCTTCGAGGTTTCCGCCTTCAGGCCACTTTCGGCACCGCCGGCCTGGATGACCGAGACCGACTGGGTGGACTGGAAGTCAGGAGCCAGGCCTTCAGAGGCACAGTTGCGCGCCAGTGCGGTGCCCGGGTCGCTGCCCCAGTTGTTGCAGGGATCGATCTGGTTGCTCAGGAAGCCGCTGGTCGCACCCAGGAACTGTTCGAACAGCGCCGGTGCGCGGTACGAGGTGCCGTAGGAGGCGCGGAACGAGACCCAGCTGACCGGGGTCCACAGGCCGCCGATCTTGTAGGTGTGGTCGGAGCCGTAGGAGTCGTAGTCGGTCCAGCGGCCCGAGACGTTGAAGGTCAGTTCCTCGGCGGCGGTGACGCCGGACAGCACCGGAATCTCCAGTTCGCCGAACACTTCCTTCACCGAGTCCGTACCGCGGGTCGGGGTCGAGGAGGTCAGGTTGTACAGATTGTTGTTGATGGAGTGGATCGACGGGGTGTCGTCGATCTTGGCGCGGCGCCATTCAGCACCGAACGCACCCCGCACGTCGCCGTGCGGCAGCGAGAACAGCGGGCCGCTGAACGAGATGTTGGCGGTGGTTTCGGTGTACAGCGTGTTGCCGGTGACCGGCACGAACACGTAGTCGGTCCAGGCGCGCGGCAGCTCGCCGCCGATCACGGCGCTGGTCAGACGCGGCGCGGCCACGCAGCCGTCCGAGGTGTCGACGCAGCGGAAGCCGCCGGCACCGTCAGCCACCACGTTGAGGCTCTTGCTCAGGCGGTCGGTCAGGAACGATTCCATGGTGTAGTCCGCGTCGGAACGCGAATGGCTCAGCGCGAAGTCGTAGTCCCAGGTCGAGCTGAGGTTGCCACGCAGGCCGGCCGTTCCCTTGAAGAAGTCGACCTTCTGCGAGCTCTTGTCGTTGCCGAAGCCGATGAAGGCACGCACGCCGACGCCGCCACCGAAGTTGGACGAGGCCAGGTTCGACGGAATCAGCGGGCTGCCACGCAGGTAGTCCAGCGACAGCTGGCGGTAGCCGGTCTGTTCGGATTCGCGGCGGTTGCCCAGCAGTTCAAAGTAGGCTTCCGCATCGCCCATGACGCCCAGATCCAGGCCGCCCTGCAGGAAGGCGGTGTGGGTTTCTGCGCCCGAGATCAGCGACCGGTTGAGGGTGCGCGGATCGAAGGTGTCACGGATGTTGGTGTTGGTGGTCTGGCCACCGCCCACGCCTTCGAAGCCCACCAGGCCGGTGGTCACGGCCGAGTTCGGACGCCAGCGGTTGAAGGTGGTGCCACGTGCACCTGCGGCGGCAACGCCGGTCAGGTTGTTGGTGCCGATGGTGTTGATGGTGACGCCGTTGGAGCCGGTGCCGGTGATCGGGTAGCACTTGGGCTGGCCGGTGAGCGGATCGATGGTGTCGGCACCACCCCAGCCGCCACCGGTGGGCAGACGGCGATAGTCGGTGTTGCAACGGGTCCACTCGCGGTCGGCCAGAGTCAGACCGTCGCGGTTGTAGTACTCGTAGGAACCGGAAATGTGGCCGCTCGCACCGGTGGTGCCGGCGACGATGGCATAGCGGCGCTCTTCGCCGCCGCCGCCGTCGGTGGCGGTCTGGCGCGCTTCGAAGGTCACGCCGTCGACCTTGCTCTTGGTGATGATGTTGATGACGCCGGCGACGGCGTCGGAGCCGTACACGGACGAAGCACCGTCCTTCAGCACTTCAACGCGGTCGATCATGGCGTCGGGCAGCACGTTCAGATCGGCGGCACCCACCGAACCACGCGTACCCGCCGGTGCCACGCGGCGACCGTTCATCAGGATCAGGGTACGGGTCGGGCCCAGGCCGCGCAGACCGACGGTGTTGGCACCCGGGCCGCCGTTGGTCACATAGCCGCCATAGGCGTTGTTGATCTGTGCGGCACCGGCGGTGATGGCGGTGCTCTGCAGCACCCCGGCGGTGGACTGGAAGCCCGCCAGGGTGGTTTCTTCACGGGTGATGACCTGGACCGGGGATACCGAGTTGAACACGTCGCGGCTGATGCGCGAACCGGTGACGGTGACGGTTTCCAGATTGGTGGCGCTGCTCTTGGTGGCCGATTCCGTTTCGGTCGTGGTGCTCTGTGCAAACGCCGGCGCTGCGCTCAGCAGGACGGCGGTGGCCAGTGCATAGCTCAGCGGGTTCCGGCTGAGCGACGTGCGATTGATCATGAATGGATCCCCTTGGAACGGACGTTGTGCCAAAACACCGGCAACAGTGACCCGACGGCGTCCCATGGACACTCGCGTCAAAAGTGGGTGGTGTTTTGTCCCTGTTCACCAGCCGTTTGTGCTGGTGGCCGGAAGTTAACATAGCCTTAACGCAACCTGTCAACTGTTCATCAAGCAGTCATAAAGGAAAGGTAGGGGCGTCCAATCTTTCGTTCTCATTTGTCATTCAAGTGATTGATATTAAAGCTATGTCACTTGGTTTCAAATGAAACATGTCGGAGAGAAAGTGTGATGTTGGTCGCGTTGAAAACACCGGCCTGAACGGCCTGCGCGAACGGCCTTTTCGCGCTGTCATGTCAGGACATGCGCAGACAGGAGCGGACAGGCATGGACACGACTTCGGTGCCGCCAGCCCCTTCGCCGGGTCCCTGAACACGATCGACAGCGTCCTTGCCGCGGGGGCGGCGAAAAGGGTCCAGCCAGCTCGGCCCTGTATAGTGGAGGGCTTTCCTGATTCGCTTTCCCGGAGTGCCCGCAGTGAGTGCCAGCCCCTCTCGACGTCCCCATGTCAGCCAGGTGCAGAAAGGGCTCAGCCCGCATCCGCGGGTCCGCAATGTGATCGCGGTGGGTTCGGGCAAGGGCGGTGTGGGCAAGTCGACCACGGCGGTGAATCTGGCCGTGGCGTTGGCCAAGCTGGGGGCGCGCGTCGGCCTGCTCGATGCGGACATCTACGGCCCCAGCGTGCCGACCATGCTGGGCCTGAGCGGTCGCCCGGAAAGCCCGGACAACAAGTCGATCGAGCCGCTGCGCGCGTTCGGCGTGGAAACCATGTCGATCGGCTACCTGATCGAGGACGAAACGCCGATGATCTGGCGGGGTCCGATGGCCACCTCGGCCATGACCCAGTTCTTCAATGACACCCTGTGGGACGATCTGGACTACCTGCTGATCGACCTGCCGCCGGGTACCGGCGACATCCAGCTCACGCTCACGCAGAAGATTCCGCTGGCCGGCGCGGTCATCGTCACCACCCCGCAGGACATCGCCACGCTGGATGCGAAGAAGGCGTTGAAGATGTTCGAGAAGGTCGAGGTGCCGGTGCTGGGCATCGTCGAGAACATGGCCGTGCACACCTGCAGCAACTGCGGGCAGGTCGAGCACCTGTTCGGCGACGGCGGTGGCCAGCGCATGGCAGCGCAGTACGGCGTGCCGCTGCTGGGTTCGCTGCCGCTGGACATCGGCATCCGCGAGCAGGGCGACGTGGGCACGCCGATTGTGGCCGCCGCACCGGAGTCGCTGGCCGCCAAGGCGTATCTGGCCGCCGCCGAGCGTCTGGTCGAGGAAATGGGCAAGCGTCCGCGCGCCAGCATTCCGATCCTGTCCCAGCTGCTCTGAACCGCTTAGAATTCTTGCCTCAACGCACCCAGGACCCCCCGATGAGCATCAAGAGTGACCGCTGGATCCGCCGCATGTCCGAGCAGCACGGCATGATCGAGCCGTTCGAGCCCGGCCAGGTCAAGCAGGCCAACGGCCAGCGCATCGTCAGCTACGGCACCTCCAGCTACGGCTACGACGTGCGCTGCTCGCGTGAGTTCAAGGTGTTCACCAACATCAACTCCACCATTGTCGACCCCAAGCACTTCGACAGTGGCAGCTTCGTCGACATCACCGCCGACGAGTGCATCATCCCGCCCAACAGCTTCGCGCTGGCGCGCACCGTGGAGTACTTCCGCATTCCGCGCGACACCCTGGTGGTGTGCCTGGGCAAGAGCACCTACGCGCGCTGCGGCATCATCGTCAACGTGACCCCGCTGGAGCCGGAGTGGGAAGGGCATGTGACCCTGGAGTTCAGCAACACCACGCCGCTGCCGGCGCGCATCTACGCCAATGAAGGCGTCGCCCAGATGCTGTTCTTCCAGGCCGCGCCGGACGATATCTGCGAAACCTCGTACAAGGATCGCGGCGGCAAGTACCAGGGCCAGACCGGCGTCACTCTGCCACGCACCTGAAGTAGCGCCGGCCGTTGGCCGGCCCTCGCAGATGCAGAAAAGGCGCGGATCACTCCGCGCCTTTTTGCTTATTTGCCGCGACCAAACAACATCGCCACACCTACCGCCACCAGGCCCACCGGCCACCAGGTCAAAAACAGCCGGGACAGGTTCAACTGGGTCCAGCCCAGGTTGCTGGCCAGCATGAACAGGCCGATCAGGATCAACAGGATGGCAGCGACAAGATTGAAACGCATGGGATTCGGTCTGGACTCAGGGCTGGGGCGAATATCCTAGCCGTTCCTTCCAGTACGCGACACGTTCGGCGAGCACTTCGGGGTCGAAGCGATGCGCCTGTCCGTGGCCCCAGACCGGCGCGGGCCACGCCGGGTCGCCCTGATGGCGGCCGATCACGTGGAAATGCAGCTGGCGCACGATGTTGCCCAGCGAACCGATGTTGATCTTTTCCACGCCGTCGGTGCCCTTGAGCGCCTTGCAGGCCCGGTTCAACTCGGTGCGCAGCTTGTCCTGCTGCTCGCCGTCCAGTTCGATCCATTCGGTGATGTCGGCCAGCCGCGGCACCAGAATCAACCACGGGTACCGCTCGTCATTCATCAACCGCACTTGCGACAACGGGCCTTCGTCCACCAGTACACTGTCGGTGGCCAGACGGGAATCCAGTTCAAACTCGCTCATCCAAGATGCTCCGAAAAGAAGTCAAGGGTGCGTTGCAGCGCCAGGGCGGCGCTGTCTGGATCATACCCGTGTCCGACGTTGCGGTTGAAGGCATGGTCGGCCGGATAGACATAGGTGGCCATCTGCGGCAGCTTTTCGCGGTGGGCCTGCACGGCCTCCGGTGGAATGCTCTTGTCCTGCGCGCCGAAGTGGAACATGACCGGTGCCTTGGCCGTCTCGTCCAGGAACTGGACGTTGCGGGCACCGTAGTAGCTGACCGAGGGCAGGCCCAGGCGCAACGCCGACAACAGGGCAATGCTGCCACCCCAGCAATAGCCGACGGTACCGACCTTGCCCGCCGGGGCCAGTTTCGAGGCCGCCGCGCGGACGATCTCCAGCGCTTTTTCCACCCCGAGCGCATTGACCCGTTCCAGACCCTGCTTCACCCCGTCCGGGTCGTAGGGCAGGGCGTCGGGATCGGCCTCGGGGCCATCGACCAGGTCGAAGAACGAGGGGGCCAGCACCGCGTAGCCCTGCGCCGCAAACCCTTCGGCCACCTCGCGGATATGCGGGTTGGCCCCGAAAATTTCCTGGATGACCACCAGCCCCCCGCGCGGCTTGCCTTCCGGCAGTGCCTGCCAGGCCCGGACCGGCCCGTAATGCGTATCCAGCGTGACCCACTCACCCATTGCAGTACTCCTGAATGTTCAGGCGTTCATTATCGGCTGCGGCGGGGTTAGCGGGGTGTCACAACGTGCTGTCGATATACTTGCCCTGCGCTGTCGGCGCGACGGCGGGTCATGGAGGGCGTGGGGATGTGGCGATTGATTGTGGTGGGGGTTGCGCTTGCATTCTCGGCGGGGTGTGACCGCCTGAATGATCTGACGATGCGGATGGCCGGGTGGGAAACCATCGTGCTGGAATCGCACCCTTTTGAGCTGCGAGCGCAAGGGAGGCAGTTCCTCAGCCAGGCCGCGTTGACGTCTCGGGGCGAGGTAAGTGTTTGTGTGGTGCTGAAGACGGATGCTGGCGAACAACCGCCGCCGTTCCGGAGCGCGGAGTTTGAGGCCCTCATGAAAGGGGCAGTCCTGACTGCAACACTCGAGTCCGAAGCGGGGCGTGTCTACAGCCTGGGTCTTCCGAGCCAGGCATGGAAACTCAACGGTGTCGTGTCAGATGGTCCTGAGCTTGCAGCATGTGTTTCGAATGGTGACGAGGCGTCAATTCCTGCGGGCGAGGTAATACGCACGGTGCAGATACGGTCAGACCGGCCGCTCACTGTGCTGGGGGTCTATTGGCAATCAGAACCCCCGTCCGGTGGGGCGAAGGGCTGATTCAGCCTGCAGGGGCGCTTCAGGGCGCGATTCAGGGCGCAGCCCCCAACCCCGGTATACTGGCGGCCTTTCAGGCCCCGGCCCCCAGGTCTGCCTGCCCTCCCGGCAGCGGCCCAGGCCCCCAGAGTCCCGCGATCCATGTCCCAGCTGAACCCCAAAGTCGGCTTCGTCAGCCTTGGCTGCCCGAAGGCCCTTGTCGATTCCGAGCGCATCCTCACCCAGTTGCGGGCCGAGGGCTACGACATCGTGCCGTCCTATGACTCGGCCGACGTGGTCGTGGTCAACACCTGTGGCTTCATTGATTCGGCAGTGACCGAATCGCTGGACGCCATCGGCGAGGCGATGAACGAGAACGGCAAGGTGATCGTCACCGGCTGCCTGGGCAAGCGCCCGGAGGAGATCCGCAAGGCTTACCCGGACGTGCTGGCGGTGTCCGGCCCGCAGGACTACCAGAGCGTGATGGAGGCGGTGCATGCCGCGCTGCCGCCCAAGCATGATCCGTTCGTGGATCTGGTGCCGGATTACGGCATCAAGCTGACCCCGCGCCACTACGCCTATCTGAAGATCTCCGAGGGCTGCAACCACCATTGCAGCTTCTGCATCATTCCCTCCATGCGTGGCAAGCTGGTCTCGCGCCCGGTGGACGACGTGCTGCGCGAAGCCGAGAGGCTGGTGCGTGGCGGCGTCAAGGAACTGCTGGTGGTTTCGCAGGACACCTCCGCCTATGGCGTGGACGTGAAGTACGCCGAGCGCATGTGGCGTGACAAGGCCTACCAGACCCGCATGAAGTCGCTGTGCGAAGGCTTGTCCGAGCTCGATGCGTGGACTCGCATGCACTACGTCTACCCGTACCCGCACGTGGACGACGTGGTGCCGCTGATGGCCGAAAACCGCATCCTGCCGTACCTGGACATCCCGTTCCAGCACGCCAGCCCGCGCATCCTGAAGTTGATGAAGCGCCCGGGCGCGGTCGACAAGACCCTGGAGCGCGTGCAGCGCTGGCGTCAGCTGTGCCCGGACATCACCGTGCGCTCGACCTTCATCGTCGGCTTCCCCGGTGAAACCGAGGCCGAGTTCGAAGAGCTGCTGTCGTTCCTCGACGAAGCGCAGCTGGACCGTGTCGGCGCGTTCGCCTACTCGCCGGTCACCGGTGCCACCGCCAACGACCTGCCCGGCGCAGTGCCGGACGAGGTCAAGCAGGAGCGTCTGGCCCGCTTCATGGCCCGTCAGGCCGAGATCTCCGCCGCGCGCCTGGAGGCCAAGATCGGCACCGTGCAGCAGTGCCTGGTCGACGCGATTGAAGACGGCATCGCCGTGGCCCGTTCCAAGGCCGATGCGCCGGAGATCGACGGCCTGGTGCACATCCAGAATGCCGACGAAGCGCGCCTGCAGGTGGGGCAGTTCGTCAATGTCGAAATCACCGAAAGCGACGAGCATGATCTGTATGGCGACGCACTGATCGAGGAAACCCCGGCGCGCAAGCTGCTCGACCTCAAGGTGCTGTGACCACGGCGGCGGCCGATGCCGGTGGCATGCGCCGCCGGTTCGTTGCGCCGCTGCGTGCAGAGGTGTCGACAACCACGTTCGAGCACCCGCTGTTCGCGCAGATCTCCGGTTTCCGGGATCTGCTCACCGGCCCGGAGTGGCCGTCCGTGTCAATGCTGGATCAGCGTCTGGCATTGGACGGCAGGCATCTGGTTGAACAGACCGACGCGTTGCTGGCTGACGGTCTGCACTACGAAACGCGCATTGCGCGAGGCGCGATCGCCACCCGCGCGGATAACTGGCACGACCTGTTCAATGCCGTGGTCTGGGCCCGTTATCCCGCGCTCAAGCAGGCGCTCAACCTGCAGCAGTGCCGACACGTCGAGGGGCAGGGCGGGCACCAGCGCAATCGCGCGCAGGCCGCACTGACGCAGTTCGATGAGAGTGGTGTGGTGGTGCGCGTGACGGATGCTGCGCTGTTGCAGCTGTGGGATGCGCATGACTGGCAATCGCTGTTCGTTGCGCAGGCGGATGCCTGGCGAGATGGGCGCATCGCGGTGGCGGCTGTGTTTGGCCATGCGCTGATGGAACAGGCGTTGCTGCCCGAGCGGTTGCTGGTGGGGAAATGTCTGGTGGTGCAGGGCGATGATGATGCCGGTGCCGTGGCCGCGGTAGCGCAGGCCGTGGAAGACGGCCGCGTGCTGTGTGATCCGCTGGAGCTGCGGCCGTTGCCGATGATGGGCGTGCCGGGATGGTGGGCACCGCAGCATCCGGGGTTTTATGCGGATGCGGGGTATTTCCGGCCGTTGCGTGAGGGGCGGCGGTATCCGGACGCCATGGGTCACGCGGCGTAATCCACCGCCAGAATCGCAAACCCGGTGCGCCCGCTCGGCAGCTCCACCTCAAACTCATCGTCCACGCGCTTCTTCAGCAACGCCCGCGCCAGCGGTGAATCAATGCTGATCCACCCGGCACCGGCATCGGTCTCATCCGGCCCGACGATGCGGTAGCGCGTGGTGTCACCGCTATCGACATTCTCCAGCTCCACCCACGCGCCAAAAAACACTGCCTGCGGATCGGTTGGCACCGTATCCACGACCCGCAACGACTCCAGTCGCTTGGTCAGGTAGCGCACCCGGCGGTCGATCTCGCCCAGTTGCTTCTTGCGATAGGTGTACTCGGCGTTCTCCGAACGGTCGCCTTCAGCGGCCGCTGCGGCCAGCGCTTTCACCACTTCGGGGCGCTTCACGCGCCACAACTCATCCAGCTCGCTTTTCAGGCGCTGATGCCCCTGCGCGGTGATCAGCGCCGTGCTCTTCTCGCCGGGCGGACGCCAACGCGACATCAGCGCTTGCCGCCGAAAATGCCGCCCAGGATGCCGCGCACGATCTGGTTGCCCAGTTTGGTGCCGACCGTGCGGGTGGTCTGCTTGGCCATGGTTTCAATCATGCCCTGGCGGCGCTTGGTCCCGAAGATGGCGTCCTTGATCGACTGACCGAAGCCGCCTTCCTGCGCCTCATCCTGCTCGCGCGTGCGTGCCTTGGGCGCGTCGGCCTGCTGGACGGCTTTCTCCGCACGCTGGGCCAGCAGCTCGGCGGCCGATTCGCGGTTCACTGTGGTGTCGTAGCGGGTACCGACCGGGCTGCCGGCACGCACCTGTGCGCGCTCGGCCTCGGTGATCGCGCCCATGCGGCAGCGCGGCGGGACGATCCGGGTCTGCTGCACCGGCGAGGGAATGCCCTTGTCCTGCAACGTGGAGACCAGCGCCTCGCCGGTGCCCAGCTGTGACAGCGTGGCCACCACATCCAGTTTGGGATTGGGGACGAAGGTCTCTGCGGCGATCTTCACGGCCTTCTGGTCGCGCGGGGTGAACGCGCGCAGCGCATGCTGCACCCGGTTGCCCAGCTGGCCAAGGATGTTGGCCGGCACGTCGTCGGGGAACTGCGAGCAGAAGTACACGCCCACGCCCTTGGAACGGATGAGCCGCACCACCTGCTCGATGCGCTGTACCAGTGCGGCCGGGGCATCGTCGAACAGCAGGTGCGCCTCGTCGAAGATGAAGACCAGCTTCGGCTTTTCCAGATCGCCCACTTCCGGCAGCGTTTCAAACAGTTCCGACAGCAGCCACAACAGGAATGTCGAATACAGGCGCGGCTTGAGTACCAGCTGGTCGGCGGCGAGGATGCCGATCACGCCGCGACCGTCATGGTTGACCCGCATCAGGTCGGCCAGCTCCAGTGCCGGCTCGCCGAAGAACGACTCGCCGCCGTCCTGCGACAGCCGCAGCAGGGCGCGCTGGATCGCCGCCACGGTCTGTGCACTGACCAGGCCGTACTCGGTCGAGATGTCCTTGCGCTCGTCGGCCACCAGTCCCAGCAGGGCGCGCAGGTCGTCCAGGTCGAGCAGCAGCAGGCCGCGGTCGTCGGCCAACTTGAACACGATGTCGAGCACGCCGGCCTGGGTGTCATTGAGCTCCAGGATGCGCGCCAGCAGGGTGGGGCCCATTTCGCTGACGGTGGTGCGCACCGGATGGCCCAGCTTGCCGTACAGGTCCCAGAAGACGGTCGGGCTGCCAGCAGGGGCATAGTCGCTGACGCCGATCTCCTGCGCGCGCTGCAGCAGCTTTTCGCCGCCGGCACCGGGTACGGCCAGGCCGGAGACATCGCCCTTCACATCGGCCAGGAATACCGGCACCCCGATCCGTGAAAACCCTTCGGCCAGGGTCATCAGGGTTACCGTCTTGCCGGTGCCGGTGGCTCCGGCCACCAGCCCGTGGCGGTTGCCCAGCGCGGGTTGGAGGGTGACGGCGATGTCGTCGGTGACGCCTTTGCCAATCAGGATCGGGTCCATGGTCAACTCGCGGTAGGGATGCAGGTGAATGGGCGGGGTTGATGGGCTGATTCTAAACGCGGGGCGAGGCGGGACGGGTGACCGGGTTGCCCCGATGCAAGCCGCACAGCTACTCTGCCTGCTCATTCGTTCACAGTGCCAAAGATGCCCGTTCCTGTCCTGTTTGTCCGTGGTTGGCCGCTGCTGGCATTGGCTGCTCTGTTCACCGTTGCGCCGCAGGCGCAGGCCCAGCGCGTGTCCGCACGTGACAAGGTCAAGATCGAGGCGCTGGAGCAGCGCATGGCCACCGCCGAGAAGCGCTTCGCCGATGCCCAGGTGCTGGTCGCCAATGCCGACCCCAAGGGGCGCAACGAAAGCGATGCCGCGCTGGAAGACATGGAGGACGTGGTCAGCGCCTGTGTCGCGCAGAAGGGCTGCCAGGTCAGCAACCTGCTGACCACCTACAAGCGCCTGCTCAAGAGCAACGCTGACGCCAGTGGGGAAGAGGAGCAGGAGGTCGCCGGCAGCGGTCCGGCGCTGCTGGAAGCCGACCCGGACCACATCGGCCCGCTGGCTGCCGACGTCCCTGAGGCGGCGCGCGCCGCTGCGCTGCTCAACGACAAGCGCCATGCCTTCGACAACATGGTCGAGTACAACCCGGCCGTGCAGGCCGGCATCCGCCGCTGGCTGACCGACATGCGTCCGGCGCTTCTGACCAGCTACGAGAACTACCAGAACCTGCGTTCGGTGATGTGGCCGGAATGGGAGAAGCGCGGCCTGCCCGAGGCCCTGCTGTTCGGCATCATGGCCAAGGAATCCAATGGGCGCGTGCATGCCTCCTCGCGCGCGGGAGCGGCCGGGCTGATGCAGTTCATGCCGGCCACCGGCCGTCGTTTTGGCCTGGGCCCGGACGGTACCGGTTTTGACACCCGCTTCGATGCGCGCAGCGCCGCCGAAGCCAGCGCCACCTACCTCAACGAGCGCATGCGCGAGCTCAACAACAGCGTCGAGCTGTCGCTGGCCGGTTACAACGGCGGCGAGGGCCGTGCCGTGCGCGTGTACCGGCAGAACCCGGGGCAGGGCTTCTGGGTCGACAGCGTATACAACCAGTTCCCGGCTGAAACCAAGGACTACGTGCCGATGGTGATCGCCGCGGCCTGGATCTATCTGCACCCGCAGCAGTACGGGGTGGAGTTCCCGAAGATCAGCGCGCAGCCGGCCACGCTGCGGCTGGCGAAGTCCACCACCATCTACGAACTGACCATCTGCCTGGGCAGTGCCGGCACCCGCGACGGCTACATGCGCGTGCTGCGCAATCTCAACCCGCGCTATGAGGCGGACGGCTGGATTCCGGCCGGCACGATCATCAATGCCACCACCCGCATTGCCGGCCTGTACAACCGCTACTGCGTGTCCGGTCCGCGCGCCGACCTGGCCCGCACCCTGATCACCGCCGACCTCAATGCCGCCATCGTGCGCCCGAACGCGGCCAGCTACACCGGCAACGTGGCGGTGGGCAGCGTGGTGCCGGTGGCCGGCGTGGAAGCCGCCGCAGCCGCCACCGCGCCTACCGCGCCGGTGGCGGTGGCCCCCAAGCCGAAACCCAAGCCGGTACGCAGCGTGAAGGTCGGCAAGGGCGACACCCTCGGGCGGATCTCCGACAAGTACAGCTGCGACCTGCGTGAGCTGGCGCGTGCCAACGGACTCAAAGCCCCGGCCTATGCGCTGCGGCAGGGACAGTCGCTGAAACTGCAGGGATGCGGGAAGTAACCCGGAACCTGTTAGGCTCGCCGCCATTGAAGCGCTTTTTTAAGGAATGACGATGGATATCACCGCCATCAACGAGATGTTTGCCAACATCCGTGAGAACACCGACTGGGACCTGCAGGGCAACCTGGTGTGGGGCTACTTCTTCGTCAACACCACCCCGGAGCCGCTACAGGGCCTGGCGAAGGTGCTGGAAGGCCAGGGCTACACCGTGGTCGAGCTGTTTGAGCCGGAGCTGGAAGAGGGCGAAGCGCCGTACCACGTGCTGCACGTGGAGAAGATCGAGATCCACTCGGTCGAGTCGCTGGACACGCGCAATCATGAGTTGCAGGCGCTGGCCGAAGCCAACGGCGTCGAAGATTACGACGGCATGGATGTGGGTCCGGTTGAGTTCGCGCACGGTAGCGACGACGCCTGATTCCAGGCTGTCCCTAACCGATAAACCGGACACCCGTAGAGCCACGCCCTGCTTGGCTGCGGCCGTGTCCGACACCGCGAAGCCACGCAGGGCGTGGC
>NZ_JASCOZ010000209.1 GCF_029960115.1 Stenotrophomonas sp. PS02289 | reverse complement strand
GCGGCTCGGGACGGGCGTTCCGGGGGACGCTGCAAGTACGTCCATGTAAGCTCGATCGCCGCATCCATGCGGCTCACGCCCCCTCCAGCCCATCCCGAGCCGCCATCGACAGTGCGTCGGCGGCCATCGAAGATCAAAACCACGCGCGGAACCGGCCTGGTAGCGTCGGTCGACAGACGACGGCCGTGAAATGCCCAACATCCGGTAACGCATGACCCCGAATCAACGTTGCTGTTGATTTGGCATTTCCCATGGCCACCGGCCCTCTGTCGAGGGCGGTTCGGGGTGGGTTTGCGGGGGTGTGAGCCGCATGGATGCGGCGATCAAGCCCCCATGGGTGAAGGCGCACTGCTTGCGAGGCACTGCCTCGCGTGCGGCTGAACGCCCAACCGCTGGCGGTTGGGCCGGGGCCCGGAGGGCGGTTTACGGCGTCCCCCGCAAACCCATCCCGAGCCGACCCAACACGGATACACGTGACCGCCGGCTGTTCGCCTGAATCCAACAGCAGCCGGGCAGAGCCCGGCTCTACGCATCCCATGCAATCGCAGAATTGCCGCTCTTCGCGGAAGAGATCAGAACTCGAGATTGTCGATCAGGCGCGTGGAGCCGATGCGGGCGGCGATCAGGGCGACGCGGTTGCCGACGTCGCTGTCGGCCGGCTCGGACAGGTCCGGCAGGCGGATGACCGCGTAGTCGACCTGGAAGCCGGCGGCCTGCAGGGCGGCCGTGGCTTCGGCTTCGATCAAGCTGCGCGCCTTGCCGGCGATGAAGCCTTCGCGCATGCCCAGCAGCACCTGATGGATGGTGGTCGAGACCGGGCGCTGCTCGCCATTGAGGTACTGGTTGCGCGAGCTCATCGCCAGGCCGTCGTCTTCGCGGACGATGTCGCCGCCGACGATCTGGATCGGGAAGGCCAGGTCTTCCACCAGCTGACGGATCACCGCCAACTGCTGGTAGTCCTTCTTGCCAAAGGCCGCCACGTCCGGCTGCACCTGGTTGAACAGACGACTCACCACCGTGCACACGCCATCGAAATGGCCCGGGCGGTGCGCGCCTTCAAGCAGGCTGCTGATGCCCGGTACGTGGACGTTGGCAGCCAGTTCCACGCCGAAGGGGTACATCGATTCCACCGTGGGCAGCCACAGCACGTCGCAGCCGGCCTGTTCCAACCCGGAGGTATCCGCTTCCGGCGTGCGCGGGTAGCGGGTGAAGTCCTCGTTCGGGCCGAACTGGGTCGGATTGACGAAGACGCTGGAGACCACGCGGTCGGCGTACTGGCGCGCCAGGGTGACCAGCGAGTAATGCCCCGCATGCAGGTTGCCCATGGTCGGGACCAGCGCGACGCGCAGGCCCTCGCGCTTCCAGCCGTTGACGACGGCGCGCAGACGGGACAGTTCGGTGACGGTTTCAATCATGATGCGTAGGCGTGTTCTGCGTCGGGGAAGGAGCCGTCGCGCACGGCGTCGGCGTAGGCGCGGACAGCACCGGCAACCGAACCGCCTTCGGCAAGGAAATCCTTGACGAACTTGGGTCGGCGATGGCCGCTGTCCAGACCGAGGAAATCATGCATCACCAGCACCTGGCCGTCGCAGCCCGGGCCGGCACCGATGCCGATCGTGGGGGCGGCGATCTCGGCGGTGATCTGCGTGGCAATCGGGGTCGGCACGCATTCCAGCACCACCAGGGTGGCACCGGCCTCAACGGCCGCCTTGGCGTCGGCGCGCAGCTGCTCGGCCGCGTCGCCGCGCCCCTGCACCTTGTAGCCGCCCAGGCGCAGCACCGACTGCGGGGTCAGGCCGAGGTGCGAACAGACCGGAATCTCACGTTCCACCAGATGGCGGATGATGTCGAGCTTGAAGCCGGCTCCCTCGATCTTGACCATCTCGGCACCCGCCTGCAGCAGCTGCAGGGAGGCCTCCAGCGCGCGCTCGGGCGTGGCGTCGGCCCCGAACGGCAGGTCGGCCACCAGCAGGGCGCGCTGCAGCACACGGGCCACCACGCGGGTGTGGTAGACCATGTCGGCCACGGTCACCGGCAGGGTCGAGTCGTGGCCCTGCACCACCATGCCCAGCGAGTCGCCGATCAGGATCAGGTCGACGCCGTTGGCGTCGAAGCTGCGTGCGAAGCCCGCGTCGTAGGCGGTCAACATGACCAGCTTCTGCCCGTTGCGCTTGGCCTCGGCCAGGGCGGGAACGGTCCAGGGCTTGCTGTCTGCGTGGGTGCTCATGTACTGATAACCGGTGGCGATAAGCCCCGCATTATCCTCCTATTGACACGATCTGGCTGGTCTCGATGCGCATTACAGCATCCCGTACCCGGCCTTGCCCCGGAATCAGCGCATCCGGGGCGATCTCAGCCAGCGGCACCAGCACGAAGGCGCGTTCGTGCAGGTAGGGGTGCGGCACCTTCAGCTGCGGCAGGTCGATCACCTGCTCGCCATACAGCAGCAGGTCCAGGTCGAGCACACGGGGCCCCCAGTGGACGGCGGGGTCGCGGACCCGGCCGAACGCCTGCTCGATGCCAAGCAGTGCCTCCAACAGCGCAGGGGCCGGCAGCGCCGTCTCCAGCACCGCCGCGGCATTGATGAAAGGCGGCTGGTCCTGATTGCCCCAGGCCGGGGTCCCATACAGCTGCGAGCGCGCCCGCAGGATGGTCTGCGGCAGCGCGGACAGCGCTTCAAAGGCACCGCGCAGGGTCTGCGCGGCGTCGCCCAGGTTGCCACCCAGGCCGATGCAGGCCAGGGTCACGGCTTACTCGCCGGCCGGGCCACCGGTGCGCCGACGGCGGCGACGGCGCTTGCGCGGAGCCCCCTCC
Source organism: Stenotrophomonas sp. PS02289 (assembly GCF_029960115.1). GTDB lineage: Bacteria > Pseudomonadota > Gammaproteobacteria > Xanthomonadales > Xanthomonadaceae > Stenotrophomonas. The sequence goes on along the minus strand of NZ_JASCOZ010000209.1, from coordinate 3,596 downwards.
TCGTCCAGCGCGACCTCGGCCTGCGCCGCTTCCAGGGCGGAATCCAGTTCGGGTCCGGACTGCTGCTGGGCCTCTCGCCAGAACAGCACATCGGCTTCATGTTCGCTGGAGGCCACCTGGCGCAGTGCCAGGAAGTCGAAGGCGGCACGGAAGCGCGGATGGGTCAGGGTGCGGAACACGCGCTTGCGCTGGCGCGAGCTGAAGCGGCCCTGCAGCAGCCAGATCTCCTGCATCGGCAGCGAGAAACGGCGCGGCAGCGCGATGGTGGTCAGCTGATGCAGGGTGACGCGGTCGGCAGCGCGACGCTGCGCCTCTTCCAGCGCCACGCCCTGCTTCTGCAGGGTCGCCAGGGCGCGGCAGAAGGCCGGCCACAGCAGCAGCGCGAACAGGAACGAGGGCGATACCGGCTCGTCATTGGCCACGCGCAGATCGGTACTGTGCAGACCTTCAATCACCATGCGGCGCAGTGCACCGCTGCGGTTGCTGCGCAGGGCGGCAGCGCTTTCCGGGAACAGCACGTCCAGCAGGCCGTAGCGTTCGAGCCCTTCAAAGCTGGCCACGCCGTGACCGGACAGGAACAGCTTGAGCACTTCCTCGAACAGGCGCGCAGGTGCGGCTTCAGACAGCAGCGCCGCCAGACGCGGCAGCGGCTCCGCGGTGGCCTGCTCGATCTGGAAGCCGAGCTTGGCCGCCAGACGCACCGCACGCAGCATGCGCACCGGGTCTTCGCGGTAGCGCTGCTCGGGGTCGCCGATCAGTTTCATCAAGCGCGCCTGCACGTCTTCAAAGCCGCCGGTGTAGTCGCGCACCGAGAAGTCTTCAATGGCGTAGTACAGCGCGTTGCAGCTGAAGTCGCGGCGCACTGCGTCGTCTTCAATGGTGCCGTACACGTTGTCGCGCACCAGCATGCCGTTTTCCATCTCGCGGTCGCCGCTGCCGTCGTCGCTGTTGGCACGGAAGGTGGCCACTTCGATGATCTCGCCGCCGAACACCACGTGCGCCAAGCGGAACCGGCGGCCGATCAGGCGGCAGTTGCGGAACAGCGCCTTGACCTGCTCCGGGGTGGCGTCGGTCGCCACGTCGAAGTCTTTCGGATGCCCGCCGACCAGCAGGTCGCGCACGGCCCCGCCAACCAGGTAAGCGCCAAACCCGGAGTCACGCAACCGGTACAACACGCGCAGCGCGTTGGGGCTGATGTCCTTGCGGGAGATGTTGTGCTGGTCGCGGGGGATCACGCGCAGACCGAACGAGGATGGTGCAGAGGAATTGATGTTGGCGCTTCCGGTTGAAGTTTCGGGATTGCCCAATGGCATCGTCGCCAATATACTAGCGCGCTGCGCCGCTCGCGACAAAGCACGCTCCCTTCGTCTAGTGGTTAGGACGTGGCCCTCTCAAGGCTAAAACAGGGGTTCGAGTCCCCTAGGGAGCGCCAATCGTGACTCCGCAGACATGAAAAACCCCGCCTTGGCGGGGTTTTTTGTTGGGTTCTCGCCCCCGTTCAACCTTCCATCTGCTCCAGCTCCTTGCCCTTGGTCTCGTGCACGTAGCGCAGGACGAAGAACACCGAGGCCACGGCAGCGGCCGTATACAGCCCGTAGGCCCCGGCCAGGCCGATGCCGGTCAGCAGCACCGGGAAGCTCACGGTGATGGCGAAATTGGCCGTCCACTGCGCCGCGCCCGCCACCGCCAGCCCGGACCCGCGGATCTGGTTGGGGAACATCTCACCCAGCATCACCCACATGACCGGACCCCAGGACATGTTGAAGAACACCACGTAGGCATTGGCCGCGACCAGCGCCAGCACGCCCATCTGGTCGGACAGCTGCAGCCGGCCGTCCACCAGCGAGCCACTGGAGAAGGCCACCACCACCAGCGCCAGGGTCACCGCCATGCCCGCCGACCCCACCCACAGCAACGGCTTGCGGCCGATGCGGTCGATCAGCACCACGGTCAGCAGGCAGGCCCCGATGCTGAGCGCGCCGGACAGCACGTTGATCAGCAGCGCGTCACTTTCCGAGAAGCCCACCGCCTGCCACAGCACCGCGCCGTAATAGAACACCACGTTGATGCCGACCAGCTGCTGGAACACCGCCAGGCCGATACCCACCCAGACGATGCGGCGCAGCTTGCCGGTGCCCTTGTCGACGAGGTCGGACAGACGCGGACGGTGCTGGTCCTGGGACAGCGAGGCGTCGATCTCGCCCAGCTTGGCCTGGGCCTCGGCAGGCCCGTACAAGCGGGTCATCACCGCCAGCGCCTCCTCGCGACGCCCCTTCACCACCAGGTAGCGCGGGCTTTCGGGAATGACCAGAAGCAGCACCAGGAACAGCGCCGACGGAATCGCCTGCATCCAGAACATCCAGCGCCACGCCGCCTGCCCCAGCCACAACGCCTCGGTGGAGGCCCCCGCCGCGCGGGCCAGCAGGTAATTGCTCAGAAATGCGCAGAACAGGCCGCTGATGATCGCGATCTGCTGCACCGTGGCCAGTCGCCCGCGATAGCGCGCCGAGGCCACTTCGGCGATATAGGCCGGCGACATCACGCTGGCCGCGCCGACCGCGAAGCCGCCGATCACCCGGGCGATCACAAAGGCCACCGAGCTGTGCGCGGCCCCTGCTCCCAACGCCGAGAGCAGGAACAGCACGGCCGCGATGATCAGCACCCCGCGCCGCCCCAGGCGGTCGCCGAGCCGGCCGGCGAAGAACGCTCCGATCGCGCAGCCCAGCAGCATCGATGCCACTTCAAACCCGATCCCGGCCTGGCTGGACTGGAAGGTCTGCTTCAGGCCGTCGACGGTGCCGTTGATGACGCCGCTGTCGAAGCCGAACAGGAAGCCACCCAGCGTCGCCACACAGCTGATCAGCACGATGAAGGAGGTGTTTTCGCCGCGTGCGGCGGAAGCAGCAAGAGGTATGGACATGGAAAGCCCTGGCAGAAAGGAGACAGCGGACGGTCAACGGCAGCAGGTACGGGTTCAGCGGGTTCTCACAGGCGTCCAGCGGCCGGCGGCGCGGGGGGCGGCAGGCCCCGTTCCACGCCCTGACTGTCTACCGGTGGGCACCGTTATCTATACCCGGCGGACGGGCGCGGCGCATCGTGCACTGCGACAAAGCCGCAACTGTTCTAGAATTGTCCGGCTTACTGTCCGATTCCGACCCAGCCATGCCCTTTGTCGTCACCGAAAACTGCATCAAGTGCAAGCACACCGATTGCGTGGAGGTCTGCCCCGTGGACTGTTTCCACGAAGGCCCGAACTTCCTGGTGATCGACCCGGATGAGTGCATCGACTGCACCCTGTGCGAACCGGAGTGCCCGGTCAACGCGATTTTCCCGGAGGACGACGTGCCCGCAGGGCAGGAAGTGTTCGTCGGCCTGAACGCCGAACTGGCCAAGGCCTGGCCGGTGCTGACCGTGCGCAAGGACCCGCCGGCCGATGCCGGTGAGTGGGACGGCAAGCCAGGGAAACTGGACCTGCTGGAGCGCTGAGGCGCGGCGGGAAAGAAAGGCACCTTCGGGTGCCTTTTTTGTTTCGCCCAAGAACAAAAGCGGCGGGCCGAGCCCGGCGCCCCCGTGGTGATGCTGTCTCTTTTAAACCA
>NZ_JASCOZ010000208.1 GCF_029960115.1 Stenotrophomonas sp. PS02289 | reverse complement strand
GTCGGCTTGGTGGCCGCGGTGATGTGATTCCACGGTAGGCCACGACCGTTGGTCGTGGCGCACCGACATCACGCGCCGTAACGGCGCAGTTCCCACGCGCGGTGGATGCGCGAATTACGCTGGAAATCCTCGTCGATGGTGTCGGCGGTGATCTCCTTGCACTGGGCAAACTCCTTCACCGCTTCCTCGTCCAGCTTGAAACGGCGGAAGTTGTTGGAGAAGTACAGCACACCCTCCGGCGTCAGGCGGTTGACCGCCGCGCGCAACAGGCGCACGTGTTCACGCTGCACGTCGAAGTCGTCCGCGCGCGCCGAGTTGGAGAACGTCGGCGGGTCGCAGAAGATCACATCGAAGCGATTGCGCTCGGCCTCCAGCCAGGCCAGGGCATCGGCCTGCACCAGCGTGTGCTGGCTGCCGCCCTTGCCATTCAGCGCCAGGTTGTCGGCACACCACTGCAGGTAGGTGCCGGACAGATCGACACTGGTGGTGGACGCCGCACCGGCCACGGCGGCCTGCACGCTGGCCACGCCGGTGTAGCAGAACAGGTTGAGGAAACGCTGGCCCTCGGCCACCTGGCCCATGTGCCAACGCAGCGGGCGGTGGTCAAGGAACAAGCCCGTATCGAGGTAGTCGAACAGGTTCACGCGCAGCAGCGCGTCGTTCTCGCGGACCATGATGAACTCACCACGCTGCTCGAAGCGGCCGTACTTGCTGCCACCCTTGCCACGCTCGCGCGACTTCAGCGCGACCTGCTCGGCCGGCACCTGGAACACCTCACGCGCGGCAGACAGCAGTTCGTTGCGGCGGCGGCGCACGTCCACGTCGGGAATGGTGGCCGGCGCAGCGTACTCCTGCACATGCAGGAAGGTGCGACCCGCGCCGCCGTCTTCCTGGTAGACGTCGATGGCGGCGGCGTACTCGGGCAGGTCGGCGTCGTAGACGCGGTAGCAGGTGACCTGGGCCTTGCTGCGCCAGGTCTTGTACTTGCGGATGTTCTTGCGCAGGCGGTTGGCCACCATCTGCGCGCCTTCGCTCAGTTCACGCGGTTCGCCACTGTGTTCGCGCTGCGGCACCGCGATCGGGTCGCAGACGATCAGCGCACACTCGATGGCACCGTTGAACAGCTGGTACTTCTTGCTGGCGCGCAGCCCGGTGGCGAAGGCCAGGTCGGCGCTGCCGCACAGCAGGCTGGCGCGCCACTGCGGCACCGCGCGCTTGAGGGCATCGCCAATGCGCCGGTACAACACGGCGTCGGCGGCCAGGCGTTCGTCGTAAGGGGGATTGCAGACCACGCAGCCGGTTTCCTGCGGCGGCACCTGCACGTCGGCGACGTCGCGCACGCCGAACCAGATCGCGTCGGAGACGCCCGCCACTTCGGCATTTTCCTTGGCCGCGCGGATCGCCAGCGGGTCGATGTCGCTGCCGTGGATCACCTGCTTGAGCGCGGCACGACCCACCTGCTCGCGCTCGCGGGCTTCGCTCAGCAGCGCCTTCCAGCTGTCGCGGTCGAAGCCCAGCCAGCGGCTGGGCGGAATGCTGCCATGGCGCTGCAGGCCCGGGGCGACGTCGGCGGCCATCAGCGCACCTTCAATCAGCAAGGTGCCGCTGCCGCACATCGGGTCGAGCAGACCGCCGCCCTGTGCGTGGATCTTCGGCCAGTTTGCGCGCAGCAGGACCGCGGCAGCGAGGTTTTCCTTCAGCGGCGCATCGTTCTGCGCCATGCGCCAGCCGCGGCGGTGCATGGGGCCGCCGCCGAGGTCGATGGAGATCGTGGCGCGGCCTTTGCGCAGCGACAGGTTCAGGCGCACATCCGGGAACTCCACGTTCACCGACGGCCGCTCCAGGCCCTGCGAACGCAGGCTGTCGACCACGCCGTCCTTGACCCGCTGCGCCGCGAAACGGGCATGGGTGATCTCGGTGCCGGACACGTGGGCGTCCACCGCCAGGGTCAGCTCAGGGGCGATGTGCTGCTCCCAAGGCATGGCGCTGACGCCCTGGTACAGGGAGGCCTCATCCGGGCAGTCGAACTCGGCGATGGGCCACAGCACGCGGCTGGCCAGGCGCGACCACAGCACCACCCGCTGCGCCTGCGCCAGTTCGCCCTCGGCGTTCACGCCGGAAATGGTGGCTGTGGCCTTGGGCAGGCCCAGCGCCAGCAGTTCGTCGGCGAGCAGATACTCCAGGCCCTTGGCACAGGAAACAAAGAATTTCACGGAGGCGGTACACAGGTCAGCGGACCGCGCATTGTACGTGACCCGGCGGCAAGCGCCCGGCAACGCCCCACCCCGCGTCACACCCCCTTCAACAACGCCTCGAACGCCTGTGCCGACGCCTCCACGTGGCGCTCCAGGCGGTGCCCGTCCTGCACCAGCAGCAGCCGCGCCGAGCGGGCCTGGGCCCAGGCGATCACATCCGCAGCCGGAATCAGCTCATCCTGCCAGGCATGCACCACGCTGATCGGCACCGGGGCCGCGTCCAGGGCCGGCATCGGTCCCATCCGGGTCGGCGGCACCATCAGGAACAGGCCCTTTACCGGCACCTGCAGCGAGGCGATCGCCGACACATACGCGCCCAGGCTGGAACCGGCCAGCACCACCGGCCCACGCGCGGCCGCAGCGGCTGCCAGACCGATCAGGCGCTGCAGGCGCGCCGGGACGTCGCCCACGCTGCTGACCTCGCGGCGGGCATCCAGGTCGGTGTAGTCCGGGCGTTCATGCGTGAAGCCCAGGCGTTCGGCGACCTCCGCCAGGGCCGTGACCTTGGTGGCCTCGGGGCCGCTTTCAAAACCGTGGGACAGAATGCAGTGACCGCGGCTCATGCTGCGACCGCGCCGGAAACAAGGGGGGAATTGATGGTTGCGCTCATGCCCTGAATGCTAGCATCGCCGCATGTCCGACCGTGCCCCGCCCCGCATCGACCTGCAGCCACTGCCCTACGTGGCAAAGCTGGCCGAACGGCCGCGCGAGGACATCGACCTGGTGGTGATCCACTGCACCGAACTCCCCGACCTGGCCATGGCACGCGAGTACGGCGAGCGCGTGCTGTATGACAGCGGCAGCGGCAACAGCGGGCATTTCTACATCGACCGCGATGGCACCATCGTGCAATACGTGCCCTTGGACCGTACCGCTCACCACGTGAGTGGCTTCAATCCGCGTTCGATCGGGATCGAGCTGGTCAATACCGGGCGCTACCCTCACTGGCTGGACTCGCGGCACCAGGCCATGGACGAGCCCTACCCCGACCCGCAGATCGCCGCCCTGATCGACCTGCTGCAGCATCTGTGCGAGACCCTGCCCGCGCTGCAGTTCATTGCTGGCCATGAAGCCTTGGACACGCGCTTGGAGCCGGCCAGCGACGATGCCGAGCGTCAGGTCGCGCGTAAACGCGACCCGGGCCCGTTGTTCCCGTGGCCGCGGGTGCTGGCCGCGGTGCCATTGCAGACGCTGACGGCCTGACCGTCGCGCCGATTACGGGCCAGTGGCGACCGGGCGGCTGGAATCGCTGACCCAGCCACTCCACGAACCTGGGTAGATGCGCGCGCCGGACAGACCGGCCACTTCCATCGCCAGCAGCAGATGGCAGGCGGTCACGCCGGAGCCGCACATCAGCACGACCTGCTGCGGATCATGCGTTCCGATCAACGGCTGCAGCGCTGCGCGCAGGTCGGCCGCCGGACGCAGCCGGCCTTCATGCACGTTCAGCGCGAACGGACGGTTGACCGCGCCCGGCACATGGCCTGCGACGGGATCGAGCGGTTCCACCTCGCCACGGAAGCGCTCGCCGGCACGGGCATCCAGCAGCCATCCCGGTGCATGCTTGAGGCGGGCCGCGATCTCCTCCACCGAGGCGATCTGGTCGCGATCAAACTGACCGGGGTACGGCGGCAATCCGGCCACCGCAGGCACCTCCGACGTGAGCGGGTAGCCGGCGGCCTGCCAGGCGGCCAGGCCGCCATCGAGCACCGCGACCCGGGTGTGGCCGATCAGGCGCAGCATCCACCAGGCACGCGCGGCGGCCATGCTGCCGTCGCCCGCGTCATAGACCACCACCGGAGTGTCCTTGCCGATGCCCCAACGACCCAGCTGGGCAGCAAATGCGTCGCTGTCGGGCAGCGGATGTCGTCCCTCGCCGGGTTTGCCAAGGTCGGCCAGATCACGATTCAGATCGGCGTGCACTGCGCCGGCGATATGTCCTTGCGCATAGGCGGCCGCGCCGGACTGCGGGTCGGCCAGCGAGAAACGCGCATCCAGCACGCGCGGCGCACTGGCGGTAGCGCGCGCATCGATCAGGCGCGGCGTGCCCTGGCCGAGCAGCGCGGCGAGGCGATCGGCATCGATCAGCGGGGTCCAGTCAGCAGATGTATTCATGCAAGCTGCTCCAGTCGGCGTCGCAGGTTGTACAACATGGCGGCGGTAGCTCCCCAGATACGCTGGCCGGGCCAACCGTATTCCAGCACGTGGCGGATGCGCCCGCGGTGTTCGATTTCAACCTGATGCAGGTTGGCCGGGTCGAGAAGATAGTCCAGCGGAACCTCGAAGACCTCCGCGACCTCGTCCGGCTGCGGCACGGCGACAAACTCCGGATCAATCACCGCCACCACCGGCATCACGCGGTACCCGGTGATGGTCACGAACGGATCCAGGTAGCCCAGCGGTTGCACGCGATCAAACGGCAGCGCGATTTCCTCGTTGCTTTCGCGGAGCGCGGCGGCGACCGCGTCGCGGTCATCGGGCTCGGTGCGACCGCCGGGAAAGCCGACCTGCCCGCCATGCTGGCGCAGGGTTTCGGTGCGTCGGGTCAGAATCACCTGGGCCCCGCTGGCACGCGGCACGATGCCGGCCAGCACGGCGGCCTCCACCGGGGGTCCGGGCGGCAGCAGGTCGACCAGCTCGCTGCGATTCCAGCCGTCGCCCGACGGGGGCGCATCCAGCGGATGCAGCGCGCGCAGCAGGCGCTCGTGGTCGGCCAGCGAACCCTGCAGGGATTGCCGCAGCTGCTCGCGCAGCCGCAGGGTGTGCTGCATGACGTGGTGTTGCTGCTCGCGGCTCATGTCACGCCATCCTGCAATCTCGTCCATCGTGCGCAGGCAGCCCGTGCACAGCCCGGCGCGATCCAGCGCGCAGATGCCGATGCAGGGAGTGGGTATGGCATGAGAGGGGTCTTCCATGGTCGTGCAGTCTGTAACAGTAGCGCATAAACAAAAACGCGCCGATGTTTCCATCGGCGCGTTGGGTGTTTTCGTTGTCGCTTACTTGACGCTGACCAGCTTGATTTCGAACTGGACGGCGACATTCGGCGGGAACGGGGTGCGCGGGTCGGCACCGTAGGCCTGTTCCGGCGGCAGGGTGACTTCCCACTTCGAGCCGGCCGGCATCTGCAGCAGGGTCTCGCGCATGGCCTTCATTTCGACTTCGCTGACCTTGATCGCCGGGATCTGCTGGGCCGGGCGGGCTTCCTGCGGACGGGTGCCGTACGGGAACGGACCGGCCACTTCCAGCTGCACGGTGCTGGCCTGGGTCGGCTTGGCACCCTTGCCGGCTTCGATCACGCGGTACTGCACGCCGCTCGGCAGCGCCTGCACGCCGGCCTTGGCCTTGTTCGCGGCCAGGAACTGGGTGCTCTTGGTCTTGTTGTCAGCAGCGGCCTTGTCGTACTCGGCCTTGGCCTGCTGGGCACGGCCCTGCTCGCGCTTCTGGAAGGCTTCAACGGCCGGCTTGAGCTGCTCGGCGGTGATCGCCGGCTGCTTCTTGGCGTAGGCGTCCTGCAGACCCTTCACCACCGAGTTGATATCCAACTGCTCACCGCGCGCGGTCAGCTCGGCCAGGTTGTTGCCGTAGTCGTAACCGAAGTAATAGCTCAGCTTGCCCTTTTCGGACGAGGTGTCCTGGGCGAAGGCATTGCCCGTCAGGGCCAGGGCCGCGACAGCGACCGCGATAGCACGCAACTTCATCAAACATTTCTCCAGGGGTGGTAACTCAGGACGAATTTGGTCGCCCTGAGGCGACGGGTTAGGATAGCCGCCGCAACGTTGAATCGCCACTAACGACGCAGGCTCTGACCCGTCTGGGTTTCAAGAGTTCAATATCACTTTTTTTTAACGTTTTCCGGACGGTTTCCGTGGTTCAGCTCCCCCTGCCCGTTCAGCTGTTGCAGCAGGTGCTGGCCGATGAACTCGATGCCGCCCTGGACGCTGGGCTGATGGCCTACGTGCCCGCCCCCGGCGACGATCGCCTGCTGCCGGACCATCCCGATCTGCCGGAACGCCTGCTGGACGCTCAGCAGCGACTGCGCACCGCCTGGGAGGCCCGCGACCGCTACCGCCAGCGCGCCGTGCGGCTGGCCCGTCGGGCCGCTGAACGCGACGCCCGCCGCGCGCCGCCGGCCCCCTCCCCCGACCTCAAACCCGCCC
>NZ_JASCOZ010000207.1 GCF_029960115.1 Stenotrophomonas sp. PS02289 | reverse complement strand
ACGTAGAGCCACGCCCTGCGTGGCTGCATGAACGCGTCCCGGCACCGCGAAGCCACGCAGGGCGTGGCTCTACGGTCCGATCGGCATCATGGACCGGACAGAACCTGCGCCCTCGCCTGCTTCCAATGCGCCTGCCAGGCCTGGAACATCAACACGTTCCACAGATGGGTGTGCCACTTGCGCTCACCCTGCTGGAACTGCTGCCACAAGGGGGCTACCGAGTTCACCTGGAACACGCCCTCGCCCGCCAGCCGTGCCGGATCCAGCAGGTCATCGGCCCAGCCCCGCAGGTCGCCCTTCAGCCACGCACTCACCGGCGCACCAAACCCGCGCTTGGGCCGGTGCACCATGTCGTGCGGCACGTATCGCCCCAGCACGCGCTTGAGCAGGTACTTGCTGACCCCGTCACGCTGTTTCATATGCAGCGGCAACGACCACGCGAACTCCGCCACCCGCCAGTCCAGCAGCGGTGCACGCGCCTCCAGGCTGACCGCCATGCTGGTGCGGTCCACCTTGCACAGCAGGTCATCGGGCAGATACGTGCTGAAGTCGGCCAGCATCATCGCGTCGGCCGGCGAACCGGCACCGTGCAGCGGGTCCGCCAGGTCATAGAAGCTGCCTGCACCCTTGGCACCGATCACCGCCGCGACCGGATCGCGCCAGCGCGAAATACGGTTGCGGTACACATCGCCAATGCCACGTGCGCCGGTTTCCGCCAGCAATGCGGCGAGGCCGCCGGTGCGCGAGGCCTCACCCTGGGTATGCGAATGGGCGGCCATCCAGCGCCGCAGCGGGGCCGGCACCCGGCCGAGCAGGTTCCAGTTGCGCAGTGCGCGCTGGTAACGGCTGTAGCCGAAGAACAGCTCGTCGCCGCCGTCACCGGACAGCGCCACGGTGACCGAGCCACGCGCCAGCTTGGCGACCAGCGCGGTCGGCACCTGCGATGCGTCGGCAAACGGTTCGTCGAACATCGAGGGCAACTGCGGCACCACCGCCAGGGCGTCCGCGCCGCTGACGTAGAGTTCGGTGTGGTCGGTGCCCAGATGCCCGGCCAGCGCCTTGGCCAGCGGGGCCTCGTCGTGATCCGAGCCCTCAAAGCCGATGCTGAAGCTGTGGATGGGCGTGGAGGACTGCGCCTGCATCAGCGAAGCGACGACCGACGAATCCGTGCCGCCGGACAGGAACACGCCCACCGGCACGTCGGCGACCATGCGCAGCGCGACCGCGTCGCGCAGCAGCCCGTCGAGCTGGAACTCGGCGTCGTCGTCGCTGCCGGCAAACGGAGCCGCCAGGGCATGCTGCATGCGCTCGCGCGCATTCCAGAACGGCACCTGCTGCTGGTCGGGGCGATGCGACGCAGCCCCCGCCGCGACGGCCGTCGCGTCCATCCGCAGCACCCGCCCTGGCATCAGCTTGAAGCAGCGCTCGTGGATGCAGTGCGGGGCCGGAATGTAATCCAGACGCATCAGCAGGGTCAGCGCGTCGCGGTCAACGTCATTGTCGAACTGCGGGTGCTGCCACAGCGCTTTCAGCTCTGAGCCGAACACCAGCGTGTCGCCGGCCCAGCCGTAGTACAGCGGCTTCTTGCCGACCCGGTCACGGGCCAGCCACAGACACTGTTCCGAGCGGTCCCACAGCGCGATGGCAAACATGCCGTTGGCGCGCTGCAGGGTCTCGTCCACACCCCAGGCGACAAAGGCGGCCAGCAGCACTTCGGTATCCGAATGTCCACGGAACGCATGCCCCAGCGCTTCCAGTTCGGCACGCAGCGCGGCGAAGTTGTACACCTCACCGTTGTAGGCCAGCACATATCGCCCGTCCACCGAGGCCATCGGCTGATGGCCGAGCGGCGACAGGTCCAGGATGCTCAGCCGGCGATGCGCCAGGGCGATGCCGGCAGCGGCATCGGCCCATACCCCGCGATCATCCGGGCCACGGTGCAGCAGGGCATCGCCCATCCGCCCCGCTTGATCTTCCAGTACGGCTTGTTCCGTTGCCGGAGCCGCCAACAGCATGCCTGCCAATCCACACATCAGTCAGTGTTCCTGCGCCAACACCCGCGCGGCGCTTACCAGTGCATTGTCGCTTGGAAGCACGCACATTGCTGCCCCTGCGAGCGGGGTATAGGTGTCGGCCCCACTGACCCGCTGCAATGGCAGGTGTCCCAACCCGGCCTCGACCAGCGCGGTGATCACGCCCTCGCCCACCCCGGCGCTGTGCCGGCCTTCGTCCACCACCAGCACCCGCCGCGCGTCGGCGGCCTGCGCGGCGATGAAGCCGGCATTGAGCGGCACCAGCCAGCGCAGGTCCACCACCCGCACCTGCCAGCCGTGTTCCTCGCCGATGCGCACAGCGGCACGCAGGCTCATCGGTACCCCGTTGCCATAGGTGAAGATCACCAGGTCACTGGCCTCGGGCCGGTATACGCGCCCCTCGCCCAGCACCAGCGCCTGGTCCGGGGCCGGGTACGGGAACAGCCACTGGCCATCGCCCGCCGCATGCAGGTCCTTGGTCATGTACAGCGCGATCGGCTCCAGGAACACGGCCACACGACCGTCGACCTGGGCGAGCGCGGCCAGGGTGCGCAGCAGCATCGCGGCATCGTCGCCCCTCGAGGGGCAGCCCACCACCAGCCCGGGGATGTCGCGCAGCGCGGCAATCGAGTTGTCGTTGTGGAAGTGCCCGCCAAAGCCTTTCTGGTACCCCAACCCCGCGATGCGTACCAGCATCGGATTGCGGTACTGGTTGTTGGAGAAGAACTGCAGCGAACACGCTTCGCCGCGCAGCTGGTCGGCGGCGTTGTGCAGGTAGGCCAGGTACTGGATCTCCGGAATCGGCAGCATGCCCAGATTGGCCAACCCCTGCGCCATGCCCAGGATCATGGTTTCATCCAGCAGGGTGTTGAACACCCGGCGCGGACCGAAGGCTTTCAGCAGCCCCTTGCTGACCGTATACACCCCGCCCTTCTGCGCGACGTCCTCGCCGAACAGCAGCGCGGCCGGGTATTTGCACAGCAGGTCGTGCAGGGCCTGGTTGATCTGCACGGCCAGATGCCGCGGCGGCTGCAGCTCGGGCAGCTGGGCCGCGCCGCCAAACGCCTGCTCGCGCTCCTCGGCCGGTGCCGGGCGGGTCGCTTCGGCCTGCACGGCGGCCGGCGTGTAGGGAGCCAGCGGCGCGACGATGTCGTCCAGCGTTTCCAGCCTGGGCCGCGCATCGGCGGCCTCGGCGGCGGCAAAACAGCGCGCGCGGATCGCTTCGTAGCGCTCCAGGATCTGCTCGGCGCTGAGCCAGCCGGACTGCAGCGCGATCTGCGCGGTGCGCAACAGCGGATCGGCCGCTTCAGCGGCGCACAGCTCAGCCAGCGGCCGCCACTCGATCTCGAAATCGGTACCGGCATGCCCCATCAGGCGGGTGGTGCGCAGATGCAGGAAGGTCGGCCGGCGCGTGTAGCGGCAGTGCTCCAGCGCGCGCTCGACCTGGGCATGGCCTTCGACCAGATCCAGGCCGTCGGCATGGAAGTAGTCCAGGCCGGGACGGTGGCTGAAGCTGTCGGCGATCCAGCCGCTGGGCGTCTTCACCGAAATGCCGATGCCGTTGTCCTCGCACACGAACAGGATCGGCGCCGGCAGGCGCTGGTACGCGGCCCACGCGGCGGTGTTGAACGCGGTCTGCGCGGTGGCGTGGTTGGCCGAGGCATCGCCGAAGGAGCAGATCACCACGCTGTCTTCGGGAATCGGCAGGTCGTGGCCGATGCGACGCGCGCTCTCGATCGCCAGCGCGGTGCCCAACGCCTTGGGCAGATGCGAGGCGATGGTCGAGGTCTGCGGCAGCACCCACAGCGGCTTGCTGCCCCACACCTTGTGGCGACCACCACTGGCGGGATCGTCGCGGCTGGCGGCGAACGACAGCGCCGAATCCATGACCGGATCCATGCCGGGCAGCTTACGGAAGCGCTCAGCCATGAACGCGCCTGAGCGGTAGTGCAGGAACGCCGGATCGGTGTGCCGGGCCGCGCGTGCGACCAGCGCATTGCCTTCGTGACCGGACGAGCCGATGGTGTAGAAGACCTTGTTCTGCACCCGCAGCACGCGCGCCATCAGGTCGAGGTGGCGGCTGATCAGCTGCGACTCGAACAGTGCGTCGAACCCGGCCGCGTCCAGCGCACTGCCGGGCAGGATCGGTTGGTGGGGGGCCGGCCGCGCGGCGGGCTGCCCCTGCCAGTGGCGAACAAACTCGATGAAGTTGGTATCGCAGATTTCAGCGCGGTTGAGGCCCTTCATGCGGGCCGGAATCGGATCGGGAACCACGGCAAACATCCATCACCCTCCGTGACGTGTTGCGGACGTAGACGACCTTTGGCCGCATCAGGCCATACGCGATTCCGGTTTGCCAAGAGCAGGCGCAACAAAAAGGCCGGGGACGTTCGCCCCCGGCCTTGTCGCTTCAATCATTGACCTGCGGTTGCCGGGCATGGCCCGGCACCACTTACTGGGTGACAGCGGCGGTCTGCGTGACCAGCTGGCCATCCACCACCGGCAGACGATCGCTGGCCGGCTTGTTGTCCATCTTGACGGTCTTTTCGACGCCGTCGTAGCGGTAGGTCACGTTGTAACCGGTCACCGCGTCGGTGGTGCCCATGGCAATGCGGGTGCCCGGCTTGCTGGCCATGCGCATGGTGCCGGTGGTGCCGTCTTCATTGCGGTAGGTCACGTTGTAGCCGGTGACCCGGGTAGACTCGGAGGTCGCGGTTTCGGTGTGGCACTGGCGCTCGGTGCGGTTGACCACGCGACCACCGACGTGACGCTTGTCGATCTGGTTGCCGATCACGCCACCGGCCACGGCACCGGCTGCGGTGGCGGCCTTCTTGCCGTTGCCGCCGCCGACCTGGTTGCCGAGCAGGCCACCGATGACCGCACCAGCCACGGTGCCACCGACGTTACCGTCGCGTTCGGGCAGGCGCTCCTGCACCACCACGTCCTCGCAGACCTCATGCGGGGTCTGCGTGGTCGAGGTCTCGCGCACCGGCTCGGTACCGATCACGGTGGCGTAGGCCTTTTCCTTCTTGGTCAGCGGGTCCACCTTGACCACGTCGGCATATTCCAG
Source organism: Stenotrophomonas sp. PS02289 (assembly GCF_029960115.1). Classification (GTDB taxonomy): domain Bacteria; phylum Pseudomonadota; class Gammaproteobacteria; order Xanthomonadales; family Xanthomonadaceae; genus Stenotrophomonas. Next base: position 1,430 of record NZ_JASCOZ010000207.1, on the reverse strand, counting down.
CCCACGCGGTGCATTCACCGGCACCGAATCAGACGCGGCACCGTCATTGGCCAGCGGCGAGGTGTCCAGGGTCGGTCGGTTCTGCGAGGCGGTCACCGCGTCAGCGGAATCACCGCTCTTCATGAAGGCCGCGGTGGCGATACCGCCCACCAGCAGCGCACCGGCAGCGACCAGAGCAGTAGTAGTTGTGCTTTTCATTTCCGACTCCCTGCGGACGATCCGCAACGTTCTTGGGGAGGATTCCAGCATGCAACACCTGAACGGAATCTCCACATGACGCTTACAGCCGCACCGCCCATTCAGGTTCTGTCATTCTACGGCGCGTGATAGCGTTTACAGCATTACTGGAGGACTCCGCGATGGCCAATCCCCTGCTCCTGCCGATCGTCAACTGGGCGCGCCGGCTGCGCTACCCGACCCTGTTCAAGATCACCGCCGCGCTGTTCGCGCTGACCTTGTTCATTCCAGACCCGGTGCCGTTCGTGGACGAGATCCTGTTCGCGCTGGGCACGCTGCTGCTGGCCAACTGGAAGCGGCGCAGCGACGATCTGCCCCCCACCCTGCCGACGCCACCACGCGCGTGATCCTGTTCGACAGCCACTGCCATCTGGATGCGGACGAATTCGATGCAGACCGCATCGAGGTGATTGCACGCGCGCAGGCGGCTGGCGTGCAGTCGCAGGTCCTGCCGGCGGTGACCGCGGCAAGCTGGCCCAAGCTGCGCGAGACCTGCGCCATGGCCGACGGTCTTCATCCCGCTTACGGTCTGCATCCGATGTTCCTTGACCAGCATCGGCCCGAGCATCTGGAGCAGCTGCGCGAGTGGATCGCACGCGAGCGTCCCTGCGCGGTCGGCGAATGCGGGCTGGATTTCTTCGTGGAAGGGCTGGACGCCGACCAGCAGCAGTTCTACTTCGTGGAGCAACTCAAGATCGCGCGCGACTTCAACCTGCCGGTGATCGTGCACGCACGCCGTGCGGTCGATGCGGTGATCGCTGCGATCAGGCAGGTGGGTGAACTCCGTGGCGTGGTGCACAGTTTTCCCGGCAGTCCTGAGCAGGCCGATCAGTTGCACAGGCTGGGCTTCCTGCTCGGCCTCGGCGGGCCGCTGACCTATGACCGGGCCCAGCGCCTGCGTCGGCTGGTGGCGCAGATGCCGCTGGAGCAGCTGCTGCTGGAGACCGATGCCCCGGACCAGCCCGATGCCGGCATCCGCGGCGAACGCAATGAGCCGGCACGGCTGGCGGTGATTCTGGAGACCGTCGCGCAGTTGCGGACCGAGCCGGCAGAGGTGATTGCGGCGCAGACCACCGCCAACGCAAAACGGTTGTTCTCGATCCCGTAGCGCCACGCCCTGCGTGGCTGCGACCCTGTTTGACACCGCGAAGCCACGCAGGGCGTGGCTCTACGCCCGGTCGAGCGCGCTGCGG
>NZ_JASCOZ010000206.1 GCF_029960115.1 Stenotrophomonas sp. PS02289 | reverse complement strand
CCGTTGGCCGGCATCATCACCTCCTGGGCCGGCCAACGGCCGGCGCTACCGGATACCCTCCCGCGACCTCGATCCTCTTTACATCGGTCGCGTCAATGCGAGTAGCCCCTCCAGCAGACGCTCGGCACGCGGGCCACCGTCGTCATCCAACGGATACGCCAGCGACTGCAGCCAGAACCCGTGCGCGGCACGGCGCGCGGCCGTCATCCGATGATCGCGACGCTCTTCGGGAAAGCGCTGCAGCTGCCCGAGAATCCACTGCTTCAATGCCTCGGCGATCTGCGGATCCGGTCGCCCGCCCGGCGCGTCCGGGCCCGGCAGGCGCGGTGCGAGACAGGCCCGGAAAATGGCGGTGACATAGGCACGGGAAAAGCGTCCGTGCGGATCCGGATCCAGCGCCATCAGCACTTCAACCGCGTGATCGAAATCGACCAGGGCCACCTCCAGCTCGGGGTCATTCGCCGCTTCGGCAATGCGCAACAACGGAAAGGGGCGGGGCATGGGGGTCTCCGTAAGTGAAGGGCTCAATGCATCGCGGGCAGCTGCGCGGGGCGCTGGCCGGGTTGCGCCAGCAACCCGTGCAGCAGCATCAGCACCCGTTCGCCCTGACCATTGCAGGCCAGTTCGAACGTGGTTTTTCCACCCCGGACAGGCAACCGGGTGTACACAATCCATTGCAGTACGCGCTGGCGGTCTGGCTCGATCTGCAGAGCCAGTTCCGCGACGCGGCGTACGATTCCACGGCGCATGATCAGAATCCGTAGCTCAGGGCGATCAGGGCGCTGTCCATGTGCTTGCCCTCGGTCATCGGACTGTCGGTGACTGCGTCGGACAGACGCGTGCGACGCAGCGAACCGGTCGCGACCCAATGCGCGCCCAGCGGCATGACCCCAGTCAGATCGATGTAGGGCGAAACACCGCTGTCGGCCTTGTAGGTCGCCAGACCGCTGCGTGCGGATTCGCGCGCGCTGACCCCGAAGTAGTAGTCGTTGAGGTCGGCGCTGGCATAGCTGGCCCCGATCCCCGGAATCAGCGTGACCTTGCCGGTCGGAATCGGGTAGGCGTACTTGGCATCGGCGGCGAAACCACCGCCATGGCCACTCACTTCTGCCTGCACATTGGCCTGCACGATGCCCCACGGTGCGGTGTGCCGCACCGCCACGCCGGCCATCGCCGACAGGCTGCGATCGGACAGCTGGCGCAGGCGCACGTCGTCGGTGTCCTTGTGCTTGAAGCGCATCATGTAGGGCGAGGCGAGCAGCGAAACCTCGGTGCTTTCGCTGTTGAACAGCTTCCAGCCCAGGCTGCCGCCGCGCAGGTGGAACGACTTGCCTTCGTAGTTCACCACCGGAATCGGCAGCACGTCGGTGTCATAGCCGGCATAGGGCGACTTCTGTGCGGCGACGGCCAGGCCCACGCTGCTGCGGGGCTTGGCACCCGGGGCCACCTGGGCCTGGGCGGCCGCGCTGGCCAGCAGGGTGGCAACGGCCAGGGCGGGGAAAAGAAGGGGTTGAACGCGCATGTACCTGCCACTTTAAGAATGCCAAGCCGCCATCCTGCCGGCCCTACATTGTGGGAACGTTGCGCCGCCGGCCGCGCTACCATCTGCGCCCGTGCCCCCTGTACGCTCCCCCCATGCGCATTCTGCTGCTTGAAGACGACCCCGAACTGGCCAGCGCCATCCAGGCCAGCCTGGGCCGGCACGGCATGGTGGTGGACCTGGTGACCTCGATGGCGCATGCCACCGAGGCCCTCAAGGCCCATGTGCACCAGATCCTGCTGCTCGACCGGCAGTTGCCGGACGGTGACGGTGCCAACTTCGTGCGGGTGGCGCGCAGCCATGTGCCGAACCTGCCGGTGATCATGCTGACCGCGCGTGATTCGGTCGCCGACCGTGTGGTCGGGCTGGACGTCGGCGCGGACGATTACCTGACCAAGCCGTTCGCGGTGGAAGAGCTGCTGGCGCGCATCCGCGCCATTTCGCGGCGGCCCTCGCAGATCGCCTTGCCGACGCTGACCCTGGGCCAGCTGCAGTTTGATTTCGTCGCTCGCGAGGCGACGGTGGCTGGTGAACTGCTGGCGCTGCCGCGTCGCCAGTTGCTGGTACTGGAAGCGCTGGCCCTGCGCCAGGGACGCACGGTTGCGCGCGAAGCGCTGCAGGAAGCGGTGTACGGCTTCGATGACGCCATTCAATCCAACGCGCTGGATGCGCATGTGTCCAAACTGCGCAAGGCCTTGGCTGAGGCTGACGCACGCGTGGAAATCCACGTCATGCGCGGCATCGGCTATCTGCTCAAGGACGTGCCATGAAGTTCCTCAAACCCGGTTCGCTGAGTTTCAGCCTGGCGTGGAAAATCTGCCTGATCCAGGTCGCGATGGTGATCATCGCCCTGACCGGTATCGCGCTGGTATACGGCGACCGCAGCACGGCTTACATCGACTGGAAAACCAGCGAGCAGGTGGCCGATGCCATCGTGCTGGGCAGCAACGGACTGCAGGTCGACTGGGCCGCCATTGACGAGGCCGCGCCTGACCGGCCGGCTTCGTTCTGGTTTGCTGCGGCCGACGAACAAGGCCATTTTCTGGAGCACGGCAACGTACCGGCTGTCTATCGCCCGCTGGTGCAGCAGCTGGCGCATGTGGAGCCCACCGACGTGCGCACCCGCAGCCGGGGCATGGACCTGCCGATGCGGGTGTGGGTGTCCGACCGCGACGAAGGCCGCGTGCACGTGATGATGGGTGGTTTGCCGCAGCGCGGCTTCTGGCGGCAGCTGCTGGTGATCATCGGTTACCTCGGCGGCTGGATCACTCTGCCATTGATGGCCATCACCCTGGTGGTCGCCCCGTGGGCCATCCACCGCTCGCTGCGCGGCGTGAACCGGGTCGCAGCGCAGGCCGCGGCGATCGAGATCAGCGAACGCGGACGTGGCCTGGATACGCACGCGGTGCCGCGTGAGATCGTGCCGCTGGTGGACGCCTTCAACGCTGCGGTGCGCCGCATTGGCGAAAGCTACGACGCGCAGGACCGCTTCCTGGTGGGTGCCGCGCACGAGCTGCGCATGCCCATCGCCATTCTCGCCACGCGCATCGGCGACCTGCCGCCGGGCGTGGTGCGTGCGCCTCTGCAGCGCGACCTGGGCCGGCTGAGCAACATTGCCGAGCAGCTGCTGGACCTGCAGCGCCTGGATCACCATCGCAGCCAGCAGCAGCGCATCGACCTGTCCGCACTGACCCGCGAAGTGGCCGCCGATGTTGCGCCGCTGGTGGTCGATGCCGGCTATGAATTCGAGGTGGACGCGCCGGAAACGCCGGTCTGGGTGCGGGGCGATCCGGATGCGCTGCATCGCGTGATCAGCGGCCTGCTGCAGAATGCGATTGCCCATGGCGGCGGGCACGGCCTGGTGGCCGTGGCCCTGCAGGCTGGCGGCGTGCTGTCGGTGAGCGATGAAGGTGACGGTGTGCCCGAGCAGGCACGGCAGTCGATTTTCGAGCCATTCCATCGCCTGCGTCCCAGTGGCAGTGGCAGTGGGCTGGGCCTGTATCTGGCGCGGGAGATCATGCTGCGCCATGCTGGCAGCATCGCGGTCGAAGAGGCCGCTGGTGGTGGCGCGCGCTTCGTGGTGACCCTGCCGATCGACCGCTGATTTCGCTTGATTCACCCCCTCATCACCGTGCATGCGCTGTGATGATCCGGCACTGACTTCGTTCCTTCCCCCTCAAGGACCGCTGATGCGCCGGTACGGATTGCTGCCGTGGTTGCTGCTGCCTACGGCGGCGTTTGCCCAGGACGATGCATGGCGCGTCAGCGTCGTGCCCTACGTCTGGGGAGCCAGCCTGGAAGGGGATGCGCAACTCGGCCCGCTGCCGCCGGTATCAGTGCACAAGTCTTTCAGCGACACCCTGGAACATCTGGACATGGCCGCCATGGCGATCATCGACCTGCGTCGCGGTCGTTGGGGCCTGCTCTCTGATCTGACCTGGGTGGACACCAGTGAAACCGCGCAGGTGCCACGGGTGGGCCTTGATGCGAACCTGCAGACCCGCGTCGTAACGGGCTCGCTCATGGGCCAGTACCGCTTCATTGATGACCCCGTGTTCCGGATGGATGCCATTGCAGGTGCGCGCTACTGGCAATTGCGCGGTGAGGTCGATGTGCCCGCGCTTGCGCGCGACGCGTCGGTTTCGCGTGACTGGGTCGACCCGGTGCTCGGCGTGCGCATGGCCTGGGTCTTCAGTGAACGCCATGGCGTCATCATGTGGGCGCTGGGCAGCGCCGGAGACGAGGTTGCGTGGGACCTGATGGCCAGTTACGGCCTGCGCATGACCGAACACAGCTGGCTGCGCCTGGGTTACCGCTCGCTGTCGTTGCGTGAGATCAGCCGCGGCGTGGACCTCGACCTGACCCTGGCCGGTCCCGGCCTGGGTGTGGAGTGGCGCTACTGAGTTTTCCCCCGACGGAGGTTTGCCATGCGTTCGAAGTGGTCGTTGCGGCCGGTGTTGCTGGCGTTTTCCTTGACCGTGCTGGCCGCGCAGGCGGATGCCTGCACCCGCGTGGTCTACCTGGGCGCGAATGATGATGTGATCACCGCGCGTTCGATGGACTGGAAGGAAGACGTCGCCACCAACCTGTGGGTGTTTCCACGCGGCGTGAAACGTGACGGAAAGGCCGGGCGCAATTCCATCGAATGGACGGCGAAGTACGGCAGCGTGATTGCCAGCGGCTACGACATTTCCACCACGGATGGCCTCAACGAGAAGGGTCTTTCGGCCAACGTGCTGTGGCTGGTGGAGTCGCAGTATCCGCAGCGTGGCAACGGCAAGCCGGGCTTGGCTATTTCGCTGTGGGCGCAGTACGTGCTGGACAATTTCGCGACCGTGGATGAAGCCGTAAAGGCGCTGCAGCGCGAGCCGTACACGCTGGTGACCGACAAGCTGCCCGGTGAGGATCGCACCGCCACACTGCATCTGTCGATGTCCGATGCCAGCGGCGACAGCGCCATCGTCGAGTACATCGAAGGCAAGCAGGTCATCCACCACGGGCGGCAGTACCAGGTGATGACCAACTCGCCGATCTTCGACCATCAGCTGGCGCTCAATACGTATTGGCAGCAGATCGGCGGTACGGTGATGCTGCCCGGCACCAACCGCGCGTCGGATCGGTTTGCGCGCGCCAAGTTCTACATCAATGCCATTCCCAAGAGCGAAGACCCGCAGGTGGCGCTGGCCAGTGTGTTCAGTGTGATCCGCAATGCGTCGGTGCCATTTGGTATCACCACGCCGGAAGAACCGAACATCTCTTCGACCCGCTGGCGCACCGTGGCCGACCATAAGCGCAAGCTGTATTTCTTCGAGAGTGCGCTGACCCCGAATACGTTCTGGGTGGATCTGAACAAGGTGGATTTCAGCGCGGACACCGGGAAAGTGCTGAAGCTGGATCTGGGCAAGGACCAGCGCAACGTGTTTGCCGGCAACGCGTTGGATCAGTTCAAGCCCTCAAAGCCGTTTGCGTTCCTGGGCACCGGGGATTAGCCACGGGGTGCGGTTCTACTGTGTGTCTGACACCAAAGTCAGAAAAATCTGATAGTCCGCAGGGCGGGGTGGACGTATTGTCCGTGAATCCATAGGGAGACGCCGCCGATGTTGATCACCGTGCAGCACCACGACCACCGCTGGCAGGTACTGCCGCCCGGCAGCGATGACGCCGTGACCTTCGCCGATGGCGCAGTGGCCTTCGACTTCGCCGACTCCCTGGCCCGCGAACATCATGCCGAAACCGGTTCCAGCAGCCGGGTGCGGGTCGCGATGGAAAACGTTTTCGTCGACGCGGTGCAGTACGGCTGAAGCGGCGGCTAGTTGAATCGCCCCTGAAATCATCCCATTCGGCCTATAGGCGAACGCCCGCGTTTCGCAGATGCTGTGCCCATTCATTCCACCGGCACAAGGAGCATCACATGACGCACGCAACCCGGAACTGGCTGTGGGCATTGCTGCCGGTGGCAGTACTGGCGCTGGCAGGCAACGCCCAGGCGCAGCGCTACGACGACGGCTACTACAACGATGGCCCCGTGCGCTGCGAATCGAACAAGAACCGCACCGCGCAGTGCCCCTTCGAGGGCCGCGCGCGTCTGGTGCGCCAGCTTTCCGGTTCGCCCTGCATCGAGGGCGATACCTGGGGTCAAAGCCGTGACGGCATCTGGGTCACGCGTGGATGCCGTGCTGAGTTCGTCTCCGAACGCGGGCGACCCTCGCACGGCGGTGGTCACGGCTGGGGCGGGAATGGCGGAAGTGGCGGTGGACGCGGCCAGATCATCGGCTGCGACTCCAACGACAGCCGTCTGCGCCGCTGCAACGTCAGCATCCGCCGCGATGTACGCATGATCCGCCAGCGTTCCAATACGGCCTGCATCGAAGGGCAGACCTGGGGCTGGGACCGCGACGGCGTGTGGGTCAACCGCGGTTGCCGCGCTGATTTCGAGGTGCGGTAAATTGGGGTATTCGGTCGCCCTGTAGAGCCACGCCCTGCGTGGCTTCGACCAACCCGGACATCGCGCAGCCACGCAGGGCGTGGC
>NZ_JASCOZ010000205.1 GCF_029960115.1 Stenotrophomonas sp. PS02289 | reverse complement strand
GTGCTGCGACGTAGAGCCGGGCTCTGCCCGGCTCTACGAATTCCGTGCAATCAAAGGTGCCTGGTGCATCACCACTTGTAGGTGATGCGCCCGTACACGTAAGCCCCGTTGAAGCCGTATGGCGAGTAGTTGCTGTACGGGAGCATGCCCCAGGTGGAGTTCTGCAGGTCCACCGTGCGGTCCGGGTACTCGTCCAGCAGATTGTCCGCGCCCAGGGTCAGCGCCCAGTTCGCGCTGGGCTTGTAGCTCACCGACGCATCCAGCACCCACGAATCGCCATAGGTCTGGTCGCGGGTCGGTGTCGCCGAATTGCGCACCGTGAACTCGCCATAGCGCGTCGCCGCCAGACTCAGGTCCCAATGGTCCGAACGCCACGTGCCGCTCAGGATCGTCTTGTCGCGCGGATAGCTGTCTTCAATGCGACCGACTTCGTCCCGCCCGATCAGCGACTGGGTCAGTCCCAGCGAACCAAACACAGCCGGCGAGGCGATGTACTTCTTCACCTCGGTGTCGTTGTAGCTGTACGCCGCCGTCAGTTCCAGCGAGCTTGCGCTGAACGGCACCGTGTAGCTTGCCACCGCGTCCACGCCGCGGGTGCGCGTGTCCACGCCATTGGTGAAGTACGAGAAGGCCGTCACCCCCGGCAGCCCTAGACCCGCCAGCAGGTTGTTGGTCGCCGTGTTGGTGGTGATGTTGGTCGACAGAATGATGCGGTCGTCGATGTCGATCTGATACGCATCCACCGTGAGGTACAGACGGTCGACCGGCTGCAGCACCAGACCCAGGCTGTAGGAGGTCGAGCTTTCCGCCTTCAACGGGCTCGCCCCCAGCGCCTGTGCCGCCGGGCTGGTGGTGGGGAAGGTGCCGCGTTCCACGAACGCGCCGTTGACGATCGTGCTGGTCACCGCCTGGTAGCTCTGCTGGGCCAGCGACGGCGCGCGGAAGCCCGAGGATGCGGTCGCACGCAGCGCCACCTTGTCGGTGAACGCATAGCGCGCCGACAGCTTGCCCGAGAACTTGTCGCCGAAGTCCGAATAGTCCTCATAGCGACCGGTCACGCCGGCCGAGAACTTATCCGTGAAGTCCGCTTCCAGACCCGCATACACCGCGTAGTTGTCGCGGTCGGCATCCACCGCATTGAGCGGGGTGAAGCCGCCGAAGCCCTGCGCGCCGGTGCCGGTGTACGAATTCGGTTCGCCCGCGCCCTGTTCCCAGGTCTCGCGGCGGTACTCGCCGCCAAACGACAGCGTCACCGGGTAGGCCAGGCCCCAGTCCAGCGACTTGGTGATGTCCACGTTGCCGATGTCCTGCGCGTACTTCAGATCACCCGCGTAGAACGATCGCGGGCTGTCCACACCCAGGCTGTAGTTGATCGTATTGCGGGTGTGGAAATCGATGGTGTTCTCACCATGGTTGTAGCTCACATCCCAGGTCCAGCCGTTCTCGGTGCTGCCCTTCACGCCGGCGACCACGGAGCGGTCCTTGGAGTACTGGTTGATCTGCGGCACAAAGCCGTCCGGGTAGGTCTGCGCCAGCAGCGCGCCCTGGCCGCTGTTGTTGCGCGAGCGGTAGAACGCGAACGACGTGATGTCGCGATTGCTGGCCAGCACGGTGGCATAGGCCGAGACACGGTCGCTGAACTGGAAGCTGGCATTGGCCGAGGCCGCGGTGGCGTCCACCTGCGGGTCGCCCACCACGAAGGTGGTCTGGCCGACGTTGGGGAAGTTGCCGGTGTTCGGTGCAGTGCCCTGGTAGGGCCCGGCGCGGTTGCTCTCATCCTGCTGCAGGATCTGCCCGGCCACATGCAGGCTGCCGCGCCCGTCGGCAAAGCCGAGCCCGGCGTCGCCGGAGAGCTGGTAGCGGTTGCCGTCACCGGCGGAGTACTGGCCGGCGTCCAGGGCCAGGCTGCCACCGCTGGCCGAGCCCTTCAGCACGATGTTGATTACCCCGGCGATCGCGTCCGAGCCGTACTGGGCCGACGCGCCGTCACGCAGGACTTCCACCCGCTCGATCGCGGCAATCGGAATGGCATTGATGTCCACCGCCGACGAGCCGCGGCCGATGCTGCCGTTGACGTTGATCTGTGCCGAGGTGTGGCGGCGCTTGCCGTTGACCAGCACCAGCACCTGGTCGGGGGACAGGCCGCGCAGCTGCGCCGGGCGGATGCCGCTGGTGCCGTCGGTCAGTGCCGGGCGCGGGAAGTTCAGCGAGGGCAGGGCGCGCGACAGCGCCGTTGCCAGTTCGGTGGTACCGGTGGCCTGCAGCGCCTCGGGGGTGATGATGTCGATCGGCGATTGCGATTCGGCCACCGTACGGTCGGCGACCCGGGTGCCGGTGACGATCACCGTGTCCAGGGTGCTGGGGGAGGTGGCCGGCGCGGTCTGCGCGCTGGAGGTGAAGGCGGAAGCGCCGAGCACGACGGCAACGGCAGCGGCGAGCGTGGTCTTGCGGTTCATTGAATACGGGCCATTTACGTAGCTGAACAGGTTCCCGGTGCGGGCGCGGACGGTTCCGTGGGAGAGAACGACACCGCCGCGCGCAGACCGGGGCGCGTCAAGTATTCGTTAACGCTAGAATTGCGTCGCAGGAAAGGTGCTTACCAGCACATTCCATTCCGTTATATGGACCCCCTCGATGATCTCCCTTCGTAACTTCGCCTTGCGCCGCGGCGAGCGGCTGCTGTTGTCCAATGTCGACCTGACCCTGCATGCGGGCTACCGCGTGGGTGTGGTCGGCCGTAACGGTGCGGGCAAATCCAGCCTGTTCGCGGCCGTGCAGGGCGAACTGGAGGCCGACAAGGGCGACGTCGACCTGCCTGGCAAGATCCGCATCGCCAGCGTGGCCCAGGAAACCCCGGCGCTGCCCGATCCGGCCCTGTCGTTCGTGCTGGAGGGCGACACCGAGGTGGCCGCCGTGCTGCGCGAGGAAGCCGAGGCGACCGCGCGCGAAGACTGGGAGGCCGTGGCCAACGCGCACCAGAAGATGGCCGAAGTGGGGGCTTACGATGCCGAGGCCCGCGCCGGCAAGCTGCTGCATGGTCTGGGCTTCCCGTCCGACACCCACACCCGTGCGGTCGGCGAATTCTCCGGTGGCTGGCGTGCGCGCCTGAATCTGGCGCGCGCGCTGATGATGCCCAGCGACCTGCTGCTGCTCGACGAACCGACCAACCACCTCGACCTGGACGCGGTGTTCTGGCTGGAACAGTGGCTGCTGAAGTACCCGGGCACCCTGCTGCTGATCTCGCATGACCGCGAGTTCCTCGACAACGTGGCCACTCACACCCTGCACCTGCACGGGGGCGGGGCCAAGCTGTACACCGGTGGCTACACCGACTTCGAGCGCCAGCGCGCCGAGCAGCTGCGTCAGCAGCAGATCGCGCACGAGAAGGAACAGGCCGAGCGCGCCCATCTGCAGAGCTTCATTGACCGCTTCAAGGCACTGGCCAGCAAGGCCACCCAGGCGCAGAGCCGGATGAAGCGACTGGCCAAGCTGACCGGCACCGAAGCCGTGCGCATGGAGCGCGAGTTCCGCATTGAATTCGCGCCGCCGGCCAAGCTGCCGTTCTCGCTGATCCGTCTGAACGACGTGGAAGCCGGCTACGGCTCGGATGCGGTGATTCTGCACCACGTGGGCTTCGGCCTGGAGGCCGGCCAGCGTATCGGCCTGCTCGGCCCGAACGGTGCCGGTAAGACCACGCTGGTGAAGACCCTGGTGGGCGAACTGGCCCCGGTGCTCGGCGAGCGTGCGGCGCACCCGGATCTGCGCATCGGTTACTTCGCCCAGCACACCGTCGAGTCGCTGCACGCCGGGCAGTCGCCGATGGACCACTTCCGCGAGATCTCGCCGGATGGCAACAACCAGTCGTTCCGCGACTTCCTGGGCAAGTGGAACTTCGCCGGCGACCGCGCATTCGAGTCGGTGGATGGGTTCTCGGGGGGCGAGCGTGCGCGTCTGGCCCTGGCGATGATCGCCTGGCAGCAGCCCAACGTGCTGCTGCTCGACGAACCGACCAACCACCTTGACCTGGAAATGCGCGAAGCACTGGCCGAGGCTCTATCTACCTTTGAAGGTGCGATCGTGATGGTGTCGCATGACCGCCATCTGATCGGCCTGGTCTGCGATACCTTCTGGCGCGTGGCCGATGGTGTGGTGGAGCCCTTCGACGGCGACCTGGACGAATACGCGGCGTGGCTGCGCTCGCGTCCGGCCGCGCAGGGGACCAAGCAGAAGATGGCGGCCGCCGCGCCGGATCCGATTCCGCCGACCCCGCCGCTGCCCGCGCGCAAAGCCGGCAACCCGGTCAAGCTGGCCGCCGCCGAAGCCAAGGTCAACGAACTGGAAGGCAAGCTGGCCGAGCTGGATCGTCAGCTGGCCGAGCCGGCCAACTACGCTGACGCTACCCGCATGGCCGTGCTGGGGCGTGATCGCGAAGCCACCGCGCAGCAGCTGGAAAAGGCCGAGGCCGCGTGGATGGAGTTGATGGCGTAACCCCGCGGTTCACGCCATCAACCATTCCTTGAACCGTCGCGCGGCGTCGCTCTCCGCCCGCGACCGCAACCGCGTCAACCAATAGCGACCCAGTTCCACGGTCTGTCCGAACGGCTGCACCAGTCGTCCCTCGGCCAGATCCTGCTCGAACATCTTCAAAGGCAGCAGCGCCACGCCGCTGCCGCCCGCCGCCGCTGCCGCCAAGGTCAGCGACGAATCAAACACCGGCCCGCGCGCTTCCACGCTCGCACTGCCGGCCGCCTGAAGCCAGCGCGACCACTCATCGGCGCGGTAGGAGCGCAACAGCGTCACCTGGCCCAAATCGCGCGGGTCACGTAACCCGCGCGCCAGCGCCGGCGCACACACCGGCGCAAACGGCGCATCCAGCACGGGCGTGCAGACCTGTCCCTGCCAGTCGCCGTCGCCAAAGCGGATGGCCAGGTCAAGTCCTTCGCCGGCCAGATCGATCCGGTTGTTGTGGGTCTGCAGGCGCAGTTCTATGTCCGCATGTCGGGCGTTGAAATCCGCCAGCCGCGGCAGCAGCCAGCCGGTGGCGAACGTGCCGACCACGCCGACGCTCAGCACTTCGCGGTAGCGCCCGCCGGCTACGCCACCGAGCCCGCTGCTGATGCGGTCGAAAGCCTCATTCAGCACCGGATACAGTCGTGCGCCTTCCTCGGTCAGCGCCACCCCGCGTGGCAGGCGGTGGAACAGCACCACCCCCAGGCGGTCCTCCAGGGCGCGGATCTGATGGCTGAGCGCGGCCTGGCTGACGCACAGCTCCAGCGCCGCCCGGGTGAAGTTCTGGTGGCGGGCGGCGGCCTCGAAGGCGCGCAGGGCATTGAGCGGGAGCTGAGGGCGGAGCATGGGAAGCCGTGAGCTGGGTTGATGACGGATGGTATCCGACCGGTAGCGCCGGCCGTTGGCCGGCCCACATGCCGCCTGGGTCGCCCGAAGGCCGGCACCACCAGGCATAAGTCCACCTTATGGCTCCCGTCGAAAATTCGCGCTGGTGCCGTGCCCCGGCTCGCCGGATAGTGGGGCCCACCGCAGACCAGGAGACCCCAGAATGCTCGCCCGCCGCCAGTTCCTGCAGTTCGCCACCGCCGCATTGGCGTCTACCGTTGCCAGTCAGGCGCTGGGCAAGACGCCGCCCATGGATGCAGCCGCCAAGCCCCAGGCCGCCGACTTCGCAGCCCTGGAAAAAGCCAGCGGCGGCCGCCTTGGCGTGACCCTGCTCGACACCGCTACTGGCAAGCGCGTCGGCCACCGCCAGGACGAGCGCTTCCCGATGTGCAGCACGTTCAAGTTCGTGCTGGCGGCCACGGTGTTGCATCAGGCCGATCGCGGCGCGCTGTCGCTGGACCGCCGCCTGCCGGTGCGCACGCAGGACATGCTGTCGCACGCCCCGGTGACCAAGCGTCACGTCGGCAAGGACCTGACCGTACGCGACCTGTGCCGCGCCACCATGGTGACCAGCGATAACCCGGCGGCGAATCTGCTGCTCGGCGTGGTCGGCGGCCCGGCCGGCGTGACCGCGTTCCTGCGTGCCAACGGTGATGCGGTCACCCGCAACGACCGGCTGGAGCCGGAGATGAATGAGTTCGCGCCGGGCGATCCGCGCGATACCACCAGCCCGGCGGCGATGGCGGCCAGCCTGCAGCGCTTCGTGCTGGGGGATGTCTTGAAGCCCGCCTCGCGGTTGCAACTGGCGGACTGGCTGATCGACAACGAAACCGGAGACGCGCGGCTGCGTGCGGGGCTGTCGAAGGCGTGGCGGGTCGGTGACAAGACCGGCAGCAACGGCGAAGACACCACCAACGACATTGCGATCCTGTGGCCGCTGGCGGGCGGTACGCCGTGGGTGTTGACCACGTATCTGCAGGGCGCGACGGTGGACGACGCCGGCCGCAACGATGTGCTGCGGCAGGCGGCGGTGATTGCCGAGCGGTTGATTGCCCGATAGCCGTAGAGCCACGCCCTGCGTGGCTGCAACAACGTGTTACACCGTGAAGCCACGCAGGGCGTGGCTCTACGGGTCGCACGGTCAGCTGGCTTCCGGCCCCCGCCCCGCTTCCAGGAACTCACGTCCCCAACGG
>NZ_JASCOZ010000204.1 GCF_029960115.1 Stenotrophomonas sp. PS02289 | reverse complement strand
GGGGGGGGGGGGCCGGGGGGGGGCCCCCCCCCCCCCCCCCCCCGGCGCTACCAGGGCACCTTCACCCATGGTCGAAGGCACCCTGGCAGCATCACGGGTGTAGAATCTTGGGGCTGAGACAACCCCGAATATTTCAAGGATCCACATGTCCCTCATCGCCACCTTTGACACCACCCAGGGCCCGATCAAGGTCGAGCTGTACCCGGACAAGGCCCCGGTGACCGTGGCCAGCTTCGTGAACCTGGTCAAGCACGGCTTCTATGACGGCCTGGTCTTCCACCGCGTGATCGCCGACTTCATGATCCAGGGCGGCTGCCCGAAGGGCCAGGGCACCGGCGGCCCGGGCTACAAGTTCGAAGATGAAAAGAACGGCGTGAAGCACCAGGTGGGTTCGCTGTCCATGGCCAATGCCGGTCCGAACACCAACGGCAGCCAGTTCTTCATCACCCACATCAAGACCGACTGGCTGGACGGCAAGCACACCGTGTTCGGCCAGGTGCTGGATGGCCAGGCCATCGTCGATTCGGTCAAGCAGGGCGACGTGATCCACTCGATCACCCTGGAAGGCGACGTTGACGCCGTGTTGGCCGCCCAGGCCGATCGCGTCGCGGAATGGAACAAGATCCTCGCCGCCTGATGCATGCCACGGCCCCCTGACGGGGGCCGTTTTCACGTCTGCGGCCGCCCCGCCAGGTCACTCCCCGCCCGGCGGCCTTCTCCCATTTGGCTTCAACGCTTTTTAGCAGAGGAAATCCCCATGAAAGCACCTGTTCGTGTTGCCGTGACCGGCGCCGCCGGCCAGATCGGCTACGCCCTGCTGTTCCGCATCGCCTCCGGCGAAATGCTCGGCAAGGACCAGCCGGTCATCCTGCAGCTGCTCGAGCTGCCGGTCGAAAAGGCCCAGGCCGCGCTGAAGGGCGTGATGATGGAACTGGAAGACTGCGCGTTCCCGCTGCTGGCCGGCATGGTCGGCACCGACGACGCCGAAGTGGCGTTCAAGGACGCCGACATCGCCCTGCTGGTCGGCGCGCGTCCGCGCGGCCCGGGCATGGAGCGCAAGGACCTGCTGCTGGAAAACGCCAAGATCTTCACCGCCCAGGGCGCGGCGCTGAACAAGGTCGCCAAGCGTGACGTCAAGGTGCTGGTGGTCGGCAACCCGGCCAACACCAATGCCTACATCGCCATGAAGTCGGCTCCGGACTTGAACCCGCGCAACTTCACCGCCATGCTGCGCCTGGACCACAACCGTGCGCTGAGCCAGCTGTCGACCAAGCTGGGCAAGCCGGTTGCCGGTATGGAAAAGCTGGTCGTGTGGGGCAACCACAGCCCGACCATGTACCCGGACTACCGTTTCGCCACCGCCGATGGTGCGTCCATCGCCGACGCCATCAACGACCAGGAATGGAACGCCAACACCTTCATTCCGACCGTGGGCAAGCGCGGCGCGGCCATCATTGAAGCCCGTGGCTCGTCCTCGGCCGCTTCGGCTGCCAATGCCGCCATCGACCATGTGCGTGACTGGGTGCTGGGCAGCAACGGCAAGTGGGTCACCATGGGCGTGCCGTCGGACGGCTCGTACGGCATTCCGGAAGGCGTGATCTTCGGCTTCGCCGTGACCACCCAGAACGGCGAGTACACCCTGGTCAAGGACCTGCCGGTCGACGACTTCAGCCAGAAGTACATCGACAAGACCCTGGCCGAGCTGGAAGAAGAGCGCGCCGGCGTCGCCCACCTGCTGGGCTGATCCGGTTGCCGGGCGACGACCCACGGTCGTCGCTCACCGGACTTTACGGGGAGGCTTCGGCCTCCCCGTTTCCGTTATGGACCCTCGAACCCCATGATCCATCTGCACTACGCCGACGACGCCCTGCTGGTGGCCGAAAAGCCGCCCGGCCTGTTGTCCGTGCCCGGACGCACGCCAGAGAACCAGGACTGCGTGGTGACCCGGCTGCAGGCGCTGTATCCGGATGCGCTCACCGTGCATCGGCTCGATCAGGTGACCTCGGGGCTGCTGCTGCACGCACGTGGCAAGGCCATGCAGGCGGCGCTGTCCGCGCAGTTCGAGCAACGCCAGGTGCACAAGCGGTACCGGGCGGTATTGGAGGGCCTGCTGGAAGAAGACGCCGGTGAAGTGAATCTGCCGCTGATCGTGGACTGGCCGAACCGGCCGAAGCAGCAGGTCGATCATGAACGCGGCAAACCGGCACTGACCCGGTGGCGGGTGCTGGCGCGCGATGCCGTGAGCGGCCGTACCCAGGTGGAGCTGGAACCGATCACCGGCCGCAGTCACCAGTTGCGCCTGCACATGGCCAGCCTCGGCCACCCCATCGTCGGTGACGTGCTGTATGGCGCAACGGTCGCCGATCGCGTGTACCTGCACGCCTGCCTGCTGGCATTCACCCATCCGGTCAGCGGCGAACCGATGACTGTGGCATCTCCGCAACCCTGGTAGCGCCGGCCGTGGGCCGGACCCATCCCTTACGACCAAGGTAGGGCGGCTGCGCACGCGGCACGCGACTATGCTCGAACCCATGACTTTGTCTGGGAGGGCTGTCATGCGCTACGAAGAGCTGTACCGGAAATCCATCGAGGAACCCGACGCGTTCTGGGCCGAGGAAGCCCAGCGCATCTATTGGCACAAGCAGCCGGAGCAGGTGCTGGACTACAGCACGCCACCGTTCCGGCGCTGGTTCGTCGGCGGTGAAACCAACCTCTGCTACAACGCGGTCGATCGTCATCTGGTCGACCGGCCGGACCAGCTCGCGCTGGTGGCCATCTCCACCGAAACCAACGTCACCCGTGAGATCACCTACCGCGAGCTGTACCGGGAAGTGAATGCGTTCGCGGCCGTGCTGCAGCGGCTGGACGTGCAGCGCGGTGACCGCGTGGTCATCTACATGCCCAACATGGCCGAAGCGGTGTTTGCCATGCTGGCCTGCGCGCGCATCGGCGCGATCCACTCGGTGGTGTTCGGTGGTTTTGCGGCGCATAACCTGGCGCTGCGCATCGACGACGCCGAGCCCAAGCTGCTGATCGCTGCCGACGCCGGCAAGCGCGGTGGCAAGGTCATTCCCTACAAGGCCATGGTCGATGCGGCCTGTGCCGAAGCGCAGTCACCGCCGCCCCACGTACTGATCGTCTCGCGCGGGCTGGATCCGGCTGAGCCGAAGGTGCCCGGGCGCGATCTCGACTACGCCACCCTCCGCGCCGAAGTCGGCGATCAGGACGTACCCGTGGTGTGGCTGGAATCGAGCGAACCGAGCTACCTGCTGTACACCTCCGGCACCACCGGCAAGCCCAAGGGCGTACAGCGCGATGTCGGTGGTTACGCGGTGGCGATGGCGCAGTCGATGCGTACCGTGTTCGACTGCGCGCCGGGGCAGGTGATGTTCTCCACTTCCGATGTCGGCTGGGCGGTCGGACATTCCTACAACGTGTACGGCCCGCTGATCGGCGGTTGTACCTCGCTGCTGTATGAAGGCCTGCCGACCAGTCCTGATCCGGGCATCTGGTGGGCGCTGTGCGAACAGTATGGTGTCCGCACGCTGTTCTCTTCGCCCACCGCCATCCGCGTGCTGAAGAAGCACGATGCCGACTTCATCAAGCGTCACGACCTGGCCGCACTCAAGTATGTGTTCCTGGCCGGCGAGCCGCTCGACGAACCGACCGCGCACTGGATCAACGACGCGCTGGGCAAGCCGATCATCGACAACTACTGGCAGACCGAAACCGGCTGGCCAGCACTGACCCTGCTGCCGGGCGTGGACCTCAAACCGGTGCGCTTCGGTTCGCCGGGTTTCCCCAATCTCGGTTATCGGATGAAGGTGATCGACGAGAACACCGGAGCCGAAGTCGAACCCGGACAGAAGGGCGTGCTGGTGATGGTGCCGCCACTGCCGCCGGGCTGCATGACCACGGTGTGGAAAGACGACGATCGCTTCCTGCAGAGCTACTTCAGCCACTTCAAGGAGCTGCTGTACAGCTCGCTGGACTGGGCGATCCGCGACGAGGACGGCTACACCTTCATCCTGGGGCGCACCGACGACGTCATCAACGTGGCCGGTCACCGGCTGGGGACGCGCGAGATCGAGGAATGCATCTCCGGGCATCCGCAGGTGGCTGAAGCCGCGGTGATCGGGGTCAAGGACGAACTGAAGGGTCAGGTGCCGCTGGTGTTCGTCACCCTGCGCCAGGCGGTGGCGGATGACGGCACGGCGGTGGTCAGCGAGATGATGCAGCGGGTGACCCAGACCCTGGGTGCCGTGGCGCGCCCGGCCCACATCCATATCGTCAATGCGCTGCCCAAGACGCGTTCGGGCAAGCTGCTGCGGCGTTCGCTGCAGGCGCTGGCCGAACAGCGCGATCCCGGTGATCTGTCGACCCTGGACGATCCGGGGGCGCTGGACGAGATCCGGCGCGCGCTGGGGCGGTGAGGGGGAGGGTGCTGCGGTGCAGCACCCTTGAGCCTGAACGTCGGTTAAGCTTCCTCTGTGGTGGGGGTCGGCGCGTCATGCGCCGAGGCACCACAAGGGGGCGTGGCAACGAACCGCGAGCGACGCGGTCCTGCCCGCAGCTGCACAGCGTGACAGGGGGAAAACATGGCGTACATCCATGCCAAGACGGCTGCTGGCCGTCAGGAAATCGAAGACCGTGCGCGCAGATTGCCGCCGGGATTGCGTTCCATTCTGCTGATGGTCGATGGTCAGCGTGATGACGACGAACTGACCGGCATGCTGCCGGGCCTGCGCGCACCGGACGATGCGCTGGAACAGCTGCAGACTCTGGGATTGATCGAGGTGATCGGCGGTTCCCTGGCGGCCGCGTCACCGCGCGCGCTCACCGCCGGGCGCGAACACGATCCGGCCCTGTACAAACAGTTGTATGACTGGATGAGCGAATCGGTGCGTCGGCACCTGGGGCTCAAGGGCTACTTCATGCAGCTCAAGATCGAGCGCTGCACCGACGCGGCCGGTCTGGAAAAGCTGTGGCCGGAAATGGTCGCGGCCGTGTCCAAGGCCAAGAGCCCGGCCTTGGCCAACCGCTGGATGGAAGAAACCCGCGCGCTGCTGCAGGGGCAACCAGTAGGTGCGTAGAGCCGCGCAGCAGGAAAAATGACGCGGTGGCGACGATGAACGCGTCGCCACGCGCCCGTGCAATGACGGGCCGTGACGACGCGTGCAGCAGCGCCCCGCGTTCGGTTACACCAGCCCTTCCGCCTTCAACGCCGCCTGCACGCCGGCATCGGCTTCCATGCGCGTCTTGAACGCCGCCACGTTGTCCAGGCCGACCAGGTCGACCTTGGCCGCGGCGGCCCAGCGCAGGGTGATGTAGAAGTAGGGATCGGCCACGCTGCGGAAACCTGCCAGCCAGGGCTTGTCGGCGAGCTGGCGGTCGGCGGTCTCGAACAGGCCGCGCAGGCGCTTGCGCGCGGCGGCGCGGATGGCGTCGTACTGGCCTTCGTCGGCGATGAACTTGCCCGGCCCGAACAGCGGCGAGAACGCCGGGTGCACATCGGAGTTGACGAACGACAGCCAACGCGCGGCTTCGGCGCGCTGGCGCGGGCTGCCGTCACCGGCCAGGCCGGCCTGCGGGAAGGAATCGGCGATGTAGCCCATGATGGCGGCGTTCTGGGTCAGCACGAAGTCGCCGTCGACCAGCGCCGGCACCGCGCCGGCCGGGTTGATCGCCAGGAACGCCGGGGCCTTCATGGTGTCCTTGTCGAGCAGTTCCACTTCAAACGGCTGGCCGGTCCACTGCAGGGCAATGTGGTCGGCGGTGGAACAGGCTCCGGGCTTGCTGTACAGCTTCATGCGGACTCCAGGTCGATCAGTGTTGGAAACCACCACTATCGCGGAGCCGGCGGCGCGCGGCAACGGCGCGCCCACAACAGATTGTTACGACTGGCGGGGCTTGAGACTCTGCACCTTATAGAAGGTGTGGTCGCCGATCGTCGCCACTTGGTACGCATTGCGCCAACTCGGGCTGGCAATCGCCAGCGCGGCGAAGTGACTCGCGCCGGGCACGATTTCCTTGCGTTCGCCCACCGGCAGCGCCCAGTTGCGCTCGGCGTCGAAGGCCACGGTCATCGCTTCTTCCCAGGCATCGGTGTTGCCCAGCTGGGTGCCGGGAGCCACGATGGTCGGGGCGAACTGCTTGCGCGCGGTCACCACCTGGCACATCGAGTCACCCCACAGGCCGCTGTCGAGGCGGCGCAGTGCGACTTCTGCCACGGCTTGCTGGCCGCGCAGCGTCTGGTCACGCGCTTCCAGGTACACCGTCGTGCTCAGGCACAACGAATCGGCGGCCGGCTGCGGCAACAACTGTGACAGCCAGAGAATCCAGGCCAGTTTCATAAATCTCCTTGCTCCGTATGGGCCGCACCTGGCTGGGCCATCCGATCAACCGGACGGCGGCGAGGGTACTGCTTGGCGTCATGGGGAGGCGACCATCGGGGTCGCCCGTTGGCGGCACCCGAAAGATCGTGGGGGCCGCGCGCTCACTCGAACTGGGTGGTGAGCGGAAAGTTGGCGCACGATAGGGGGGTATTTCCCAATACATCCTGAACCGGAAGACTTGACATTCAGGTTCGGGGGAGGGGCCGGATCGCCGTATTCAGGCAGAGAGTGCCGATGTTCGAGGGCCGGCCAACGGCCGGCGCTACCGGGATTTCCAGGTAGCGGCCCCCCCGTGGTGGTGCCGCCCCCAGACCCGATAAACCGTCCCGGCCAGGCGGCAGC
>NZ_JASCOZ010000203.1 GCF_029960115.1 Stenotrophomonas sp. PS02289 | reverse complement strand
GTGGGTGGGGGGTACGGGACCGTGAAGGCACATGGATGTGCCGCCCGAGCCAAACGGGAGATTTAAGGCGTGTCCCGTACCCCCCACCCGCCGGTCCCAGACACGTGGAGCGGCAGCGGAGGGCTGTCCGCACGAATCCAACAGCAGCCGGGCAGAGCCCGGCTCTACGTAGTTCGTGCCATCAGAGGGCGTGCGGGCGTTTCGGGGAACCCCAGAAACAACAACGGCACCCGTAGGTGCCGTTGTGCTTTGACGCGAAGCGGGGCGGAGCTTAGAACTTGGCGTCGAACTCGGCGGCGTAGCCGGTGTTGACCAGGACCTTCTGCAGGATCTCGCTGTTCTTCACGTTGCCCGCGACGATCTGCTGGGTTTCCGGGCCGCGGCTGTCCATGCGGGCCGGGGTGGCACCCTTGAAGTCGCAGACGCGGCCACCGGCCTCGCGGACCAGCAGTACGCCGGCGGCGATGTCCCAGGCTTTCACGCCGGCTTCGAAGTAGGCGTCGGCGCGGCCGCAGGCCACGTAGGCCAGGTCCAGTGCCGCCGAGCCCGTGCGGCGCACGTCTTCGGCCTGCACCAGCAGGGCGTCCAGCGCCTTCAGCTGCGAGCTGGCGCGGTTACGCTCGCGCGGCGCGAAGCCGGTGTGGATCATCGCGCCCGACAGGTCCTTGCGGTCCGCCACGCGGATGCGACGGTCGTTGAGCACCGCGCCTGCGCCGCGGCTGGCGGTGAACAGTTCATTGCGCAGCGGGTCGAAGATCACCGCGTCGGTCGGTTCGCCGTTCTCGGTCAGGGCAATCGACACACAGTAGTGCGGGAAGCCGCGCAGGTAGTTGCTGGTGCCGTCCAGCGGGTCGATCACCCACATGTAACGGTTCACCGCCTGCACGCCACCTTCTTCGCCCATGATCCCGTACTCCGGGTAGGCGCGCTTGAGTTCCTTGACGATGACCTTTTCCGCGTCCGCATCCACTTCACTGGCATAGTCCATGCGGCCCTTCTGCACGACGTTCAGTGCCTCCAGCTTGTTGATGTTGCGCAACAAAACGTTGCCGGCGAGGCGGGCGGCCTTGACCATGACGGTGACGGCGGGTTTCTGCATGGCGAAAAGCTCCCGGAAAGGCAGAGGGGGGATTGGCGGGGGAAAAGAGCGGTGCCGGCGCACAGGCCGGTGACACAGTTTACCATTTGTCGCAGTTCTTCTCGCGTTTGGCCTGTTCATGTCTCTGCAAACCGCTCCAACCCGCATCCGTTTCGTTCTGGTCGGCACCCAGCACCCCGGCAACATGGGCGCTGCTGCCCGCGCCATGAAGACCATGGGACTGGGCCGGCTGGTGCTGGTGGCCCCGGAAAAGCCCCTCGATGAAGAAGCCTTCCGGCGTTCGGCCGGGGCCGAGGACGTGCTGGGCGATGCCCCGGTGGTCGGCACCCTGGCCGAGGCCGTGGCGGATTGCCGGCTGGTGCTGGGCTGCACCGCCCGTGCCCGCCGCGTCCAGCTGGAGGAACTGCTGCCCGCCGTGGCTGCCGAGCGCGCCCTGGCCAAGGCCGGCGACGCCGCCGACCCGGGCGAGGTGGCCTTTGTGTTCGGTCGTGAGCGCACCGGCCTGACCAACGAGGAGCTGCAGCTCTGCCACCTGGCCGTGCACATCCCCTCCAATCCGGAGTTCAGCTCGCTGAATCTCGCCGCCGCCGTGCAGGTGCTGGCCTATGAACTACGCGTGGCCCACCTGGACGCTGCCCCGGCCGCCGACAGCGCCGACGCCGAACCCCGCGAGCAGGCTGCCAGCCATGCCCAGCTCGAGGGCCTGTTCGGCCAGCTCGGGCAGACTTTGGACGACATCGACTTCCACAAGGGTCGCGCCCCGGAGTCGGCCATGCGCAAGCTGCGCCGCCTGTTCCTTCGCACGGAATTGAGCGAGCAGGAAGTACGGTTGTTGCGCGGCATTCTGGCGGATGCCCAGCGGATGGCGAGGTTGGCCCAAAATAAGCCGTAATCGCCTGACGCACGTCACACTTTTTCAGGTAGGCTGTCTCGATTCCTTTGGGGGGAGCAGATGGGATTGCCGGTGCTGCGAGGGCTGCTGCAGGTAGGACTGCTGTGTCTGGGCATCGCCATGATGGCCGGTTCCGCGCAGGCCGGGCCTGACCCAGCCGGGACGGGCCACGTGCTCGTTCTGGGCCGGATCAGCGACAATCCCAAAGCACACCATGCGCAGCTGCAGCCTCTGCTCGACTATGTGGTTCCGCGCATGCGCGACGTGGGCATCACCGAAGGCCGCATCCTGATGGCCCCCGATGCCCAGCAGATGGCCAGCTATCTGCGCCGCGGCCGGGTCGACTGGGTCACCGAAACCACCGGAACCGCCGTCGCCCTGGGCCTGCGCAGTGGCGCGCAGCCGCTGCTGCTGACCGAGCGCAGCGGCGTGCGCGACTACCACACGGTGTTTTTTGTCCGCCGCGAGAGCCCGATCCGGGAGCTGGCCGACCTGAAGGGCCATTCGCTGGCCCTGCAGAACGTGGCCTCCACCAGCGCCTACCTGGTGCCGGTGATGACCCTGCTGCAGCAAGGGCTGACCCCGGAGATCCTGTTGTCTGCCCGCGATACGGCCGCGCCGGACACCGTGGGCTATGTTTTTGCGCGTTCGGAGGCCAACATTGCCACCTTCGTGCACAAGGGTCTGGTCGACGCCGGCGCGGTCAGCAGCGTGGACTGGTCCGACCCGCAGCGGGTGCCGGCCAGTTTCAAGCGCGACTTCCGGGTGCTGTACCGTACCCAGGCCTACCCGCGTGCGGTGGAAGTGGTGCGCTCCGGGTTGGATGCGAAAGTGCGTGACCGGCTGCAGGAGGTCCTGCTGCAGGCGGCGTCCGACCCGCAGGCGCAGGGGGCGCTTGAGAAGTTTTTTGGTACGTCCGGGTTCCATCGGGTGGATGCGCAGATGCAGCACCGGTTGGATGATTTGAAACAGGGTCTTACACGCGTGCGGATGGAAGTGGAATGAGGCCGTTGGGTTCCGGAATGCAGTCCCGCTTTGTGTTGGCGATGGGCGGGGCGATGGTGGTGGTGGTGGCGATCGTAGCCGTGGTGTTGGGGCGCCAGGCAACGATGCAGGACGAGGTCAAGCACCTCAGCGGGACGGTCATCCATGACCTGTTCGACCGCAGCGTGCGCAGCCGGGGCGAGGCCCTGGCGCGTGAGCTGTCCGATGCGCTGGCCAACCCGCTTTATTACAACGACCTGCAGCAGGTCGGCGCGCTGGTGCGCAACACCTCGCGGCAGCAGGTGGTGCGCTATGTGCTGGTGTTCGACGAGGACGGCAAGCTGATCCATGACGGTTCGGCGGACGTGGTCGACTTTGGCCGGTCCATGCAGGACCCGTTGGCGGCCGGTGCGGTGGCCGCACGCAGCCTGGTGGTCCAGCAGTCGCCCAAGGTGCTCGACAACGCGATGCCGATCATGATCGGCAACCAGCGGATCGGCGGGGTGCGCGTGGGCATGGCGCTGGATGACGTGCAGGCCATGGAGCAGCGCGCCAACCAGACCCTGGGCGATCGCCTGCAGCAGGTCGGCAAGCGCCACCTGGGCTGGCTGCTGCTGATGCTCGGCCTGCTGCTGGCCATCGGCGTGGTCGTCATCATCTATGTACAGCGCACCCTGGTCGCGCCGATCCGGGGTCTGGCGGCGGCAGCGCGCCAGATCGAGGCTGGCGACTACCGCCCCCAGCTGGATCGGAGCAACAGTTCCGGCGAAGTGGGCGAACTGGTGCGCGCGTTTGCGCGGATGAGCGAGGCTATTGCCCGCCACGACCGCGAAGTGCGGCACATGGCCTACACCGATGCGTTGACCGGGCTGACCAACCGGTTGGCGTTCCGCGAGGCCCTCGATCACCGGCTGATGGCTGCGCGCGCGTCCAATCACCGGCTGGCGCTGCTGTTTGCCGACATGGACGACTTCAAACGCGTCAATGACACGCTCGGCCATGAAGCCGGCGACGAAGCCCTGCTGCAGTTCGCCCAGCGCATCAGCGCGGCCGTGCATCAGGCCGGCGGCGACGAGGCCCTGCTGGCGCGCTTTGGCGGCGACGAATTCGTGATCCTGATCGGCGATGGCGACGTCGCCGCGGGTGCCCGCCAGCTGGCCGAACTGCTGGTGCGCGAGCTGGGCAAGCCGCTGGTGGTGCAGGGCCGCGAGCTGTTCCTGGGCACGTCCATCGGCGTCACCCTGTTCCCGGACGACGCGGCCGATGCGACCACGCTGCTGAAGAACGGCGACATCGCCATGTACCAGGCCAAGATGGCCGGCAAGAACTGTTACCGCTACTACAGCCGCGCCATGGACCACGCCGTGGAGCGCCGCGTGCACATGGAGCAGGAGCTGCGCGGGGCCTGGGAGCGCGGTGAGCTGCGGCTGGTGTACCAGCCGATCTTCCGCACCCGCGACCGCCGCCTGTGCGGCGTGGAAGTGCTGCTGCGCTGGCAGCACCCGACCCTCGGCACCATTCCGCCGTCGGTGTTCATTGAAGTGGCCGAACAGAGCGGCCTGATCGAAGTGATCGGCCCCAAGGTGCTGCGCGCGGCGTGCATGGAAGCCGTGCAGTGGCCGCTGACCAGCGATGGCGAAGGCCTGTTTGTGTCGGTGAACGTCTCGCCGCGTCAGCTGCGCGGCGGTGAGCTGCCGACCCTGGTGGCCGACTGCCTGCGCGAAACCGGCCTGCCGGCCTCGCGCCTGCACCTGGAGCTGACCGAAACGGCGGTGATCGGCGATGAAATGCTGGCCGCGGCCCTGCTCGACAAGCTGCACCGCACCGGCGTGAAGGTGTGGCTGGACGACTTTGGTACCGGCTTCTCCGGTCTCAGTCACCTGCGACAGGTGCCGGTGGACGGGGTGAAGATCGATAAGAGCTTCGTCGCCGACATGCAGCGGGACCCGGACGACCTGGCCCTGACCACCGCGATCATCGCCATGGCGCACGCACTGGGAATCACTGTGGTTGCCGAGGGCATCGAGCAGGAAGTGCAGTTCGACCTGCTGTGCCAGCGCGGCTGCGACCTGGCCCAGGGCTACTGGCTCAGCCACCCGGTCAGCGCGACCGATGTGGTGAACATGATCGAATCGGGGCGGTAGGCGACGCCCTATACGGGGCGTTTGCTGCTATCCCCGGAAATCTCGCGGACCAGCTTCGGCACCAGATAGCCCGACAGGCGGGCCGTGAGTTGGGAGTGCAGCGCCTTCGCGGTGGCGTCATCCACCTCGAAGTGGGCGACACCCTGGACCCGGTCCACCTGGTACAGGTAGTAGGGCAGCACGCCGCCGGCAAAACTGCGCTCGCTCAGGTCCTGCAGCGCCTGCAGGCTGTCATTCACGCCGCGCAGCAGCACCGCCTGGTTGAGCAGGGTGCAGCCGGCGTCGCGCAGGCGCGCCATGGCCGCGTCCACGCTGGCGTCGAATTCGTTGGCATGGTTGGCGTGAATGACGAATGCCACCGGCCACGGCAGGCTGCTGATCCACTGCACCAGGTCGGCGTCGACCCGCTCGGGCAGCACCACCGGCAGCCGGCTGTGGATGCGCAGGCGGCGCAGGTGCGGGATCTGCTTCAGCGCGTCGGTCAGCTCGACCAGCTTGTGGGTGGCCAGCGACAGCGGGTCGCCGCCCGACAGGATCACCTCGTCGATATCCGGGTCCTGCGCGATCGCGTCCACCGCCTCGCGCCAGCCTTCGCGGGCGGCGTTTTCCGTGCCGTAGTCGAAATGCCGGCGGAAGCAATAGCGGCAGTTGATCGCGCAGCTGCCGGTGGTCACCAGCAGGGCACGGCCGCGGTACTTCTGGATCACGCCGGTGGCCTTGCGGGCCAGCCCGTCGCCGACCGCGTCCAGGGTGAACCCGGGCGCGAGCTGCAGCTCGTCGGTGATCGGCAGGACCTGGCGCAGCAGCGGGTCGTCCGGGTCGCCATGGCGCATGCGGGCGATGAACCCCTGCGGCACCCGCAGGGCGAACTGGGCCAGCGCCTCGTCCGAGACCGGAAGGCCGGCCGGGTCCAAGCCCAGCTGCGCCAGCAGCACCCGCGGGTCGCGCACCGCGTCACGCCACAGCTGCTGCCAGCGGACGGGAGAGGGCAGTGGCGTGGCGGAGAGCTGCATGAAAGGCGGGCCTTGCGGTTATCATAGGGGGTAGAACAACGTGACTTCCCGCCGGTACCGGTGGGGCTTTCCATTCTATCCGGCTCGCCGCGCCTGCGCGGCGTTTGCCCATTCAGGAGTTACCGCATGGCCACTGTCGGCATGAACGACGTCAAGAACGGGATGAAGATCCTGGTCAACAATGAACCAGCTGTCATCACGGACACCGAATACGTCAAGCCGGGCAAGGGCCAGGCCTTCACCCGCGTCAAGTACCGCTTCATCCGTTCCGGCCGCGTGGTCGAACTGACCATGAAGGCAACCGACGACCTGGAAGTGGCCGACGTCGTCGACACCGACATGAACTTCATGTACAGCGACGGCGAGTACTGGCACTTCATGGACCCGGAATCGTTCGAGCAGGTCCAGGCCGACAAGGCCGGCATGGGCGGCGCGGAAAAGTGGCTGAAGGGCGAAGAAGCCTGCATCGTGACCCTGTTCAACGGTGCCCCGATCTTCGTGCAGCCGCCGAACTTCGTCGAACTGAAGATCACCGAAACCGATCCGGGCGTCCGTGGTGACACCTCCGGCGGCGGCGGCAAGCCGGCCACCCTGGAAACCGGTGCCGTGGTGCGCGTGCCGCTGTTCGTCAACCAGGATGAAATCATCAAGGTCGACACCCGTTCGGGCGAATACTCCGCACGCGTGAAGTAATCCGACCAACGGGCGGATTACGTTGTAGAGCCAGGCCCTGCCTGGCTGCACAACCCGACTCAAGCGGTAGCGCCGGCCGTTGGCCGGCCCAGGCGGTCCCAAGGCCGGCCAACGGC
>NZ_JASCOZ010000202.1 GCF_029960115.1 Stenotrophomonas sp. PS02289 | reverse complement strand
GCCGTTGGCCGGCCTCGGCATTGCGTGGGCCGACCAACGGTCGGCGCTACCGGGATCCCAAGGTTCCGAGGATATTGGTGCATCCGGATCACAGTCACCCCAAACGAAAAACCCCGCCGAAGCGGGGTTTTTCATTCACCACACACCCACTGGAATCAATCGATATCCAGGAAGCTGCGCAGCTGTTCCGAGCGGCTCGGGTGACGCAGCTTGCGCAGCGCCTTGGCTTCGATCTGGCGGATGCGCTCGCGGGTGACGTCGAACTGCTTGCCCACTTCCTCAAGGGTGTGGTCGGTGTTCATGTCGATGCCGAAGCGCATGCGCAGCACCTTGGCTTCCCTCGGGGTGAGGCCGGCCAGCACGTCACGCACGGTTTCAGACAGATTGATGTTGGTGGTGTTCTCGATCGGGGACTCCACGTTGGTGTCCTCGATGAAGTCGCCCAGATGGGAATCCTCGTCGTCGCCGATCGGGGTTTCCATCGAGATCGGCTCCTTGGCGATCTTCATCACCTTGCGGATCTTGTCTTCCGGCATGTCCATTTCCTTGGCCAGCTCCTCCGGCGTGGCCTCGCGGCCGTACTGCTGGAGCATCTGACGGGAAATGCGGTTCAACTTGTTGATCGTTTCGATCATGTGCACCGGAATACGGATGGTGCGCGCCTGGTCGGCGATCGAACGGGTAATGGCCTGGCGGATCCACCAGGTCGCATAGGTGGAGAACTTGTAACCGCGGCGGTACTCGAACTTGTCCACGGCCTTCATCAGGCCGATGTTGCCTTCCTGGATCAGGTCGAGGAACTGCAGACCACGGTTGGTGTACTTCTTGGCGATGGAGATGACCAGGCGCAGGTTGGCCTCGACCATTTCCTTCTTGGCCTTGCGCGCCTTGGCTTCGCCATAGGCCATCGCACGGCTGATTTCCTTCAGCTCTTCCAGCTCCAGCGAGGTGCTCTTCTCGATGTCGATGGTGGCCTGCTGCTCGGCAATGATCTGGTCCTTGACGTCACGCAGGGCCGACGACCACTTCTGCTTGCGCTTCAGGGCGTCTTCCACCCACTCCAAGTTGGTCTGGTTGCCTTCCCAGGAACGGATGAAGTCCTTGCGCGGCATGCGCGCGGTCACCGTGGCCAGGTTCAGCACGCGGCGCTCGTGACCCTTGACGTCAGCCATCACGTCACGCAGCTGCTTGACCAGCACGTCGGTCAGCGGCAGCGGCAGCTTCAGGGTGACGAACACGGCAGCCATGTCGTCACGCAGCTTGGCCAGCGGCTTGCGGTCGGCCTTGGTGGACGCCTTCTTGAAGGCGGCATAGGCCGCGCCCAGCTCCGCCATGCGGCGGGCGACTTCTTCCGGGTCCGGACCGGTCGGGCCGGCGTCTTCGTCGCCGCCGACATCATCGTCGTCCTCGTCCTCGTCACCTTCGCTGTCGCTGTCGTCGCCGCTGGTATCTTCAGCGACGGCCGGTGCCGGCTCTTCTTCGACCAGGTCGTTGAAGCCGACGATCACTTCAGCCAGGCGCTTCTTGCCTTCCTTGTGGGCTTCGTAATCGGCCAGCAGGGTTTCCACGGACACCGGGAAGGTACCCAGGGCGGCCTGGACCTGGCCCAGGCCTTCTTCGATGCGCTTGGCGATGGCGATTTCGCCTTCGCGGGTCAGCAGCTCGACGGTGCCCATTTCGCGCATGTACATGCGCACCGGGTCGGTGGTGCGGCCACCTTCGGTGTCGAGCGCGCTCAGCGCGGCAGCGGCTTCTTCAGCGGCGGTGTCATCCACCTCGCGATTGCCGGTGTTGCCGTCATTGAGCAGCAGGGTTTCAGCATCGGGCGCGACTTCATGGACATCAATGCCCATGCCGTTGATCATGCCGATGATGTCTTCAATCTGTTCCGGGTCGACAATGTCGTCGGGCAGGTGGTCATTGACTTCGGCGTAGGTCAGGTAGCCCTGTTCCAGGCCCTTGCTGATCAGAAGCTTGATGTCGTTTTGCTGGGCAGGACGTTCGTTGGCCATGTAGTGCTCGCGCCACCGGCTGGGAGAGAGGAATAGAACCTAGCATTATACCAGCCCGGACCCCTGCCTGCCCGGGCGGTGGTCCCGGGGGCTACGGTCTGAGCAGGAAGGTCACCGGTCCATCGTTGACCAGGCTGACTACCATATGGGCACCAAAGCGCCCGGTTTCCACCCCTGAAGCGTGCTTTTGCCTGCAGATTTCCACCAAACGGTTGAATCCACGTTCAGCCTCGGCCGGCGGAGCCGCCGTACTGAACCCCGGCCGGGTGCCGCTGCGGGTGTCCGCGGCCAGCGTGAACTGGCTCACCAGCAGCAGTCCGCCCCCGGTATCCCCCAATGAGCGGTTCATTTTTCCCCCTTCATCGGCAAACACACGGTAACCAAGCAGCCGATCGGCCATGCGGACGATCTGCGCGTCGGTGTCGCCCGGCTCCATCCCGACCAGGGCCAGCAGGCCCGGCCCGATCTGCCCGACGACCGCGTCGTCGACCTGGACGCTGGCCTGGGTGACGCGCTGGATGAGAACAAGCATGGCAAGGTCCGGAGCCGGGTTGGGCCGCCTACCATAGTGGCTGCGCCGCACCTCGCCCAGCCCGGCTGTCGCCTTCACCGGCTAGACTCTGCCCCGATGAAACCGCAAACCACCGCCCGCCTGGCCTACCGTGCCGCCGCCCTGCTCACCCGTCTGCCCTGGTCCTGGCTGCGCGCCCTCGCCCACGCCCTGGCGTGGCTGTGGATCGCCCTGAACGCCCGCGAGAGCCGGGTCACCCGCCGCAACCTGGAACTGGCCTACCCGGAGCTGGGCGAAGACGAACGCACCACCCTGCACCGCGACCTGCTGCGCTCCACCGCGCTGCAGGCGCTGGAGACCCTGCGCCTGTGGACGCGCCCGCGCGAACAGA
The DNA here is from genome assembly GCF_029960115.1 of Stenotrophomonas sp. PS02289. Lineage (GTDB taxonomy): Bacteria > Pseudomonadota > Gammaproteobacteria > Xanthomonadales > Xanthomonadaceae > Stenotrophomonas. The sequence goes on along the minus strand of NZ_JASCOZ010000202.1, from coordinate 4,041 downwards.
ACCTGGCGCTGCTGCGCGAACGCCACGGCGAGGCGCTCTATGACGCGGCCCTGGCCAGCGGCAAAGGCGTGATCGTCGCGGCCCCGCACTACGGCAACTGGGAACTGCTGAACCAGTGGCTGGCCTCGCGCGGGCCGATCGCGATCGTCTACAAGGCTCCTGAGGAAGCCGTGGGCGATGCCTTCCTGCAGCTGGTCCGGGGCGGAAGCAACGTCCAGCAGGTCCGCGCCGAAGGGCCGGCGGTGCGCCAGCTGTTCAAGGTGCTCAAGGACGGCGGGGCCACCGGCATCCTGCCTGACCAGCAGCCCAAGGCCGGCGACGGCGTGTTCGCGCCGTTCTTCGGGGTCGAGGCGCTGACCATGACCCTGGTCAACCGGCTGGCCGAGCGGACCGGAGCCACCGTGCTGTACGGCTGGTGCGAGCGCATCGGCCCGAACATGGCTTTCGCCCTGCATATCGAGCCGGCCCCGCCGGGCGTGGCCGACCCGGATCCGCGCACGGCGGCCAGCACGCTCAATGCCGGCATCGAGGAGATCGCCCGCCGTGACCCGGCCCAGTACCAGTGGACCTACAAGCGCTATACCCTGCGCCCGCCGGAATCGGGCGAGGTGGATCCGTATGCCACCGAGCAGCATCCGCATTGAGCGCGACACTGTGTCACGCCACGTTTGATTGAATCGGGGCGATCCGGCCCCACTCTGAACACGATGTCCCCCACGGCCCCCGTCATGTCTTCAGCTGCTTCCTCTCCGTTTGGCGACCCCTCCGCGATCCGCTGCGAGCGTGCGGTGGCGGAACTGCGTGCCGGTCGCCCGGTGGTGATCGACGACGGCCAGGGCCAGCGGCTGGCGTTCATTGCCTTGGACAGCAGCACCCGCAGCAGCTACAGCACCTTCGCCGACGTGGCTGCGGGACAGCATTACCTGTTCCTGACCGCCACCCGGGCCCGCGTGCTGGGCGTGCAGGCCGAACACGGGGCACGCGTGCCGCTGGCCGGGATCGACTTCGATGCCCTCCCCTCGCTGAGCTACCTGCGCGAGGCCGTGCCGATGCCCGCCGGCTGGAGCGCTGGCCAGGCGCTGGACGCCGGCGCGGTGGAAGTGGCGCGGCTGGGCCTGCTGCTGCCGGCCATGGTCGGCGCCGTCCTGAGTGCGGGCGACACCCGCTTTGACAGCTGTGCGCAGGTCTCGCTGTGCGACCTGCAGCAGGGGGCCGAACAGGCCGCGCACGCCTACGAGCTGGTGGCGCGCTCGCCGGTGCCGCTGCGCGAAGTAGGCATGACCGAGTTCGCCGTGTTCCGTGGCGGCGTGGCCCAGCGCGACCAGGTGGCGATCATCGTCGGAACGCCGGATCTCGGCGCGGTGGTGCCGGTGCGGGTGCACTCCTCGTGCCTGACCGGCGACCTGTTCGGCTCACTCAAGTGCGACTGCGGCGACCAGCTGCGCCGCGGCCTGCGCAAGCTCAAGGAACTGGGCGGCGGCATCCTGCTGTACCTGGACCAGGAAGGCCGTGGCACCGGCATCGCCGCCAAGATGCGCGCCTATGGTTATCAGCACGACGGCCTGGACACCATCGACGCTGACGCCCAGCTGGGCTTCGGAGCCGACGAGCGCCGCTACGGCAGCGCCGTGGCGATGCTGCAGGGCCTGGGCGTGCAGCGTGTGCAGCTGCTCAGCAACAACCCGACCAAGGCCCAGCGCCTGCGCCACGCCGGCATTGATGTGGTCGAGTGCGTGCCGGTGACCGGCGACATCACCGCCGAGAACGAGCACTACCTGCGCACCAAGGCCGAACGCGCCGGCCACCTGCTGGACGTCGATGCCCTGATCCAGGCCGCGCAATAGCGCGGCGCAACCTGCTACCGTCTGCGCCACGGGCGCGGCCGCTACTTCGCTGAGCCCGGCCCGATCCATCCGCTGCCGAGCTCCGCCGTGATCGACGACGCCTCCACCGCCCCGCCTCCTTCCGCTCCTCCCGGGCCGCCTGCTGTGCCGACACCGGACACCGGCTGGCAACGGTTGCCGATGCGCGCGGCCAGCATGGCGGCGATGGGCAGCGCGGTCACCGCCCTGGTCGTGGTCGGGGGCGTGCTCGGCGTACCGTGGGTTCTGGTGAAGCTGCCGCTGCCCGGATGGGCGGTGGTGGCCATCGTCGCCGTCGCCGTCCTGCTGGGAGCCGGCTTCGGCTTCCGCCGCCAGCGCCGCACCTGGTGGCGGCTGGATGCCCAGGGCCTGGGCGTGCGCCGCGACCTGATGTGGCAGCTGGACACCCGTGTCCCCCTTTCGCGCGTGCAGCACCTGGACCTGCGCCGTGGACCAATCGAGCGTGCCGCGGGTTTGGCCACGCTGGTGGTGCACACCGCCGGCAGCCGTTTCAGCGCGGTCAGCCTGAGCGGCCTGGACCACGCCGATGCCGAGCATCTGCGCGACACCCTGGGCCGCCAGTTGGACCAGGACGACGACGCCCTGTGAGCGTCCCGCTTCCCGACCAGCGCCTGCATCCGTGGTCATGGCTGTTCGTCATGCTGATGCAGCTGCGTCAGTTCCTGCTGCCACTGGTGGCGTTACTGGTGTTCGGCGGACGCGGCGACCGCGATGAGATGTGGGGCTACCTCACCACCCTCATCGTGATCGCGGTGCTGGTCGTGATTTCCGTTCTGCAGTACCTGACGTTCCGCTACCACATCGGCCACGACGCGATCAGCGTGCGCAGCGGCATCGTCGCGCGCAACCGCCGCGAAATTCCGTTTGCACGCATCCACAACGTGGTGGTGCACCAGAACCCGCTGCACCGGTTGTTCGGGGTCGCCGAGCTGCGCCTGGAGTCGGCCGGCGGGCACCGGCCGGAAGCCGAAATGCGCGTGCTGAAGCTGTCCCAGGCGCTGGCGCTGGAGCAGTTGGTGCGTCAACGCGGACAGCAGCCGCCTCCGCTGCCGGATGCGGAAAGCGCGTCTGCCGTTGCGCCCCTCGCGCCCTCGGACGCGTTGCCCGCCTCGGTGCTCCTGCAACTGAACACTCGCGACGTGCTGCGGATCGGCCTGTTGTCCAACCGAGGCTGGGTGGCGGTGCTGGCCGCATGGGGTGCGTCGTACCAGTTCTTCCCGCGCGGCTATGTCGGCGACGTGATCGAACATCACGGCCGCGAGGTGTTCGGCTATGCCAGCCATCTGCACCCGGCCACCTGGGTGTGGGTCGTGGCGGCGCTGTTCGCAGTCGGCGGTTTCTGGCTGCTGCTGCGCATGTTGTCCGTGCTGCTGGCGCTGCTGCGCTACCACGGCTTCCAGCTCACCGAGCATGAGCGACGCCTCACCGTCTCCAGCGGGCTGCTGACCCGCATGCGCAGCAGCGTCGCGCGCCGGCGCATCCAGGCCTGGACCCTGCGCGAGACCGCCCTGCAGCGCTGGCTGGGTCGTCGCCAGCTCCGGATCGACAACGCGGCCGGGGTGGGCTCGGACGATGACCGTCGGGATCTGCGTGAACTGGCCCCGTTGGCCACGCCTACCGCCTGCGATGACCTGCTCCGGCATCTGCTGCCACGGTTGCAATGGCCGCCTGCGCGATGGAACGGCGTGGCGCGGCGTGGCTGGTGGCGGCTGTGTCTGCCTGCCTGGGTGATCGTGCCGCTGCTGACGGCAGGTGCGGTGTACGAGGTCGGTGCCTGGGGCACGGTACTGCTGGCCTGGCTGCCGTGGTCGGCGTTCCGCGCCTACCGTGAGATCGCACGGATGGGTTATCACCTGGATGCGGACTATGTCGCCGTGCGCGGCGGCTGGTGGACGCGCTGGTGGCGCCTGGCAGAGCTGGACAAGCTGCAGTCGCTGCGGCTCTCGCGCTCGCCGCTGGACCGGCTGATGGGAACGGCCACCGTATGGCTGGATACGGCCGGAGCGACGGGCAGCATCGCGCTGCGGTTACGTTTTTTGCCGGAGGGTGAAGCGCGCGCGGTGCTGGAGACATTGAACCAGGCACTGGCACGCCGGTAGCTTGCCGTAGAGCCACGCCCTGCGTGGCTTCGGCCCGGCCGGACTGCAGCCACGCAGGG
>NZ_JASCOZ010000201.1 GCF_029960115.1 Stenotrophomonas sp. PS02289 | reverse complement strand
CCACTGCGCCGGCCATTTCCACGCGTTACCGGGCGCGGAGACGTTCACGGCGGGCGTCTATCGACCGACCCTACCCCTGCCGGACCCACGTAGTGACGCGCCATGCGCGTCAACGCCATACCAACGCGCCCGACATCACACCGGCAATCCAAACTCAAACACCGCACCCGCCTCGCTCTCCAGCAACCGGATCTGCCCGCCATGCAGCTGCACGATCCGGTGCACGATCAACAGCCCCAGTCCGCCGCTGTCCGGGCGCTGGCTGCCCAGCGCCGGTGGCGTGTGGAACAGGTTCGCGCGGCGCTCCGGCGCGATGCCCGGGCCGCTGTCGGCCACGCGCACCCACACCTTCCCGTCGTCCGCTCGCAGGCTGACGTTGATCTGCCCTCCTTCCGGCGAATGCCGGATCGCGTTGTCGAGCAGATTGGTCAGCACCCGTTCGATCAGCCCGAGGTCGGCCCGCACCGCCGGCAGCCGTGGCGGGATCTCCGCGCTCAAGGTCTGCCGCCGCGCCTGCGCGGCCAGCTCGAACTTCTGGAACACGTCCTGCAGCAGATCCGGCAGCGAGAACGCCTGCACGTCCAGCACCACGCCGCCGTGTTCCAGCCGTGCCAGTTCGAACAAGGCCTGTGCCAGCCGGCCGACCTTCTGGCTCTGCGCCAACGCGATGCCGAGGTAGCGCTGGCGCTCCTCCGCGGTGAGCGTGGCGTCCTTCAGCGACAGCGTTTCCAGATAGCCGTGCAGTGACGACAGCGGGGTGCGCAGGTCGTGCGAGATGTTGGCCACCAGCTCGCGGCGCTGCAGGTCCTGCTCGCGCAGCTGCTGCCACTGCTCGCCCAGGCGCTGGCTCATCAGGCCAAAGCTGTGATCCAGGATGGCCAGTTCATCGCGCTCGCCAGCACGCAGCGGCGGCGGCGGCGGAAGCGCCGGTGAGGCCTTGTCCACATCGAAGCCCTGGATCCGCGCGGTCAACCGGCGCAGCGGACGCGTCACCCAGCCAAACGCGAACGCACCGGCCAGCAGCCCCAGCCCCACCACAATCGCCAGCGACCACAGCGTGGTCCGCAGCACCGCATTGCCCGCGACATTGGCCGCCAGCGCCTCGCGCTGCTCGCCCACCAGCACCACGTAGATGTAGCCCACCTGCCGCCCCTGCACCCACAACGGCGCGGCATTGAATACCTTGCGGCCGCTGGCACTGCGTGGGTCGTCGCCGAGAATCGGCAGCGGCGCATCACGCAGCAGCGCCTGCACCGGTGCCAGGTCCACCCGGTCGCGCTTGAGATGGCCTTCCGGCGCATCGTGACCGAGGATGCGTCCCTGGTCGTCCAGCAGGTACACCTCCACGCTGGGGTTGACCGCCATCAGCTTGCCGAACAGCGCGCGCACGTCGCCGCCACGCATGCCGCGTGCGTCCATCAACTCGCCGCTGCGCGCGATGTGCTCGGCCAACCCACGCGACAGCCGCTGCACAGTTTCCTGTTCGTGCAGTGTGGTACTGCGCATCTGGATCCACATCAGTGCCGCGCCGCAGGCCAGCAGGAGGGCGAAGAACACAGCGGTGAGCCGCTGCGACAGCGTCAAGCGGATCATGCCGCACCCTCGCCTGCATCGCCGACCAGTTTGTAGCCCCGTCCCCACACGGTCTGGATACGTTGCGGATTGGCCGGGTCGCGCTCGATCTTGTTGCGCAGACGATTGATGTGGGTGTTCACGGTGTGCTCGTAACCGTCGTGCTGATAACCCCAGACCTGGTTGAGCAGGTCCATGCGCGAGTACACCTGGTCGGGATGGCGGGCGAAGAAGGCGAGCAGGTCGAACTCGCGCGGGGTCAGGTCCAGCGCGCGGCCGTCGACCTGCGCGCTGCGAGCGATCGGGTCGATGCGCAGTCCGGCCACGTCGATCAGCCCCGCATCCAACCGCGCGTTCTGGGCCAGCGCTTCGACGCGGCGCAGCAGCGCCTTCACCCGCGCCACCAGTTCCAGCATCGAGAACGGCTTGGCCAGGTAATCGTCCGCGCCGAGCTCCAGCCCGAGAATGCGGTGCACCTCACTGGCGCGCGCACTGGTGATGATGATCGGCGTATAGCGCGCCATCGACCGCGCGCGCTTGCAGATCTCCAGCCCATCCACGCCGGGCAGCATCAGGTCCAGCACCAGCGCGCTCCAGGGTTGCTCCTCCACCAGGCGCAGGCCCTCGTCGCCGGTGGCGGCGTGGGTGACCTCATAGCCTTCGTCGCGCAGGTGCATGCGCAGCAGGTCGGCGATGTGGGCATCGTCTTCGACGATCAGGACACGTTTGGCGCTGTTCATGGGTGCATTGTGGGCGCTCACGCAGCTGAATGTGTCACGGAAAATTTAACCCTGCGTGAGGATTCGTTGACTGCCCGGGGCGCAGCATGGCCGCATCGTTCCTGCCTGGAGACCTGCCATGCGCCTGACCCGCCGCAAACTGCTGGGGATGAGTGCCCTGGGCGCGGCCACTGGTCTGCTCGGCCTGACCGCCTGCAGCCGCGCTGCCCCGGTCGCCGCCGCCGAGCCGACCCGCACCTTCGAGGTGATGCGCACCGACGCGCAGTGGCAGCAGCAGCTCACCCCGGCGCAGTACTCGGTGCTACGCCGCAAGGGCACCGAGCGCCCGTACAGCAGCCCACTCAACAAGGAACACCGGCGCGGCACCTTCACCTGCGCCGGTTGCGCGCTGCCCTTGTTCTCCTCGTCCACCAAGTTCGACAGCGGCACCGGCTGGCCGAGCTTCTGGGCCCCGCTGCATGACGCGGTCGGCGAGGACCGCGACACCACCTACGGCATGGTCCGGGTGGAGGCGCACTGCCGGCGCTGCGGCGGACACTTGGGGCATGTGTTTGATGACGGACCGCGGCCGACCGGGTTGCGGTACTGCATGAACGGCGTGGCGATGAACTTCATTGAGGGCACTTCATGATTCTGCTTGTTCTGGCTTACCTGGGCGGCGTACTCACCCTGCTCAGCCCCTGCATCCTGCCGGTGCTGCCGTTTGTGTTCGCCCGCGCCGACCGCCCGTTCCTGCGCAGCGGCCTGCCGTTGCTGATCGGCATGGCGGTGATGTTCGCGGCGGTCGCCAGCCTCGCCGCCGTGGGCAGCCAATGGGTGGCCCAGGCCAACCAGGTCGGGCGCTGGATCGCACTGGTGGTGATGGCGTTGTTTGCCGTGGCACTGCTGCTGCCGCGCGTCGCCGACGCGCTGCTCTCACCCTTCCAGCGCGCCGGCGCGCGGCTGAGCGCGCGTGCCGACGCGGCCGATGCCGCCGGCCGCGGCGGTGTGGGCACCTCGCTGCTGATCGGCGTGGCCACCGGTCTGCTCTGGGCACCGTGCGCCGGGCCGATCCTGGGCCTGATCCTGACCGGAGCGGCGCTGCAGGGTGCCAGCGTCGGCACCAGCGGCCTGCTGCTGGCCTACGCGCTGGGCGCGGCCACGTCGCTGGCGCTGGCGCTGTGGGTGGGCGGCCGCGTGTTCGCCGCGCTCAAGCAACGGCTGGGCACCACCGAGTGGATCCGTCGCGGGCTGGGCGTGGCCGCACTACTGGCCGTGGTGGCCATCGCGATGGGCTGGGATACCGGCGTGCTGACTCGTCTGTCGACCGTCAGCACGTCCAAGGTCGAGCAGCAGCTGGTGAATCTGCTGCCGGTGGAAGAGCCGGGGCCCGGCATGATGATGGTGGCGGTGCCTCAGCAGAGCGCAGGCACGCTGCCGGTGGAAGGCGAAATGCCGTCACTGGCCGGTGCCACCGATTGGCTCAACAGCGCGCCGCTGGACGCTGCCACGCTGCGCGGCAAGGTGGTGCTGGTCGACTTCTGGACGTATTCCTGCATCAACTGCCTGCGCGCCCTGCCGCATGTGCGCGAGTGGGCCGAGCGCTACCGCGACCACGGCTTGGTGGTGATCGGTGTGCACGCGCCCGAATTCGCGTTCGAGCGCAACCTGGGCAATGTGCAGCGCGCGGTGACGGACCTGAAGGTGACCTACCCGGTCGCCATCGACAACGACTTCTCGATCTGGCGCGGGTTCAACAACCGCTATTGGCCCGCGCATTACTTCATCGATGCACAGGGCCGTATCCGCGCGCACCACTTCGGCGAAGGCAACTACGGGCAGTCCGAGCAGATCATCCGCCAGTTGCTGCGCGAAGCCGGACACGCCCTGCCCGATGAAGCGCCCTCGACGGCCCGCGCCATGGCCGCTTCGCGCGAAGGGGTGGAACGCCAGGCCGACATGGGCAACCTGAAGTCGCCGGAGACCTATCTGGGGCACGCACGGGCGGAGAACTTCGCCTCACCGGGTGGCCAGCAGCCGGACCGTGCGGCCGATTACCGCGTGCCGTCCACGCTGGCTTTGAACCAGTGGGCACTGGGCGGGCGTTGGACCGTAGGCGACGAGGATGCCCGTTCGCACAACGCCGGTGACCGCATCGCGTTCCGCTTCCATGCGCGCGATCTGCATCTGGTGCTGTCGCCTGGCGAAGACGGCAAGCCGGTGCGCTACCGCGTGCGCATCGATGGCCAGCCGCCCGGCGTGGATGCCGGCGGTGACGCCGCGGCCGATGGCAGCGGACAGGTGGATGGCAACCGGCTGTACCAGTTGATCCGCCAGAACGGCGCGGTGCGCGAGCGCACCTTCGAAATCGAGTTCCTTGACCCGGGCGTACATGCCTACGCCTTCACCTTTGGTTGAGTGCAGGAGAACATCATGAAAATCGCGATGGAGAAACTGGTGGCGGGCGGCGTTGCCGTGGCCATTGCCGCGCTGACCATCACCGCCGTCGTCAGCCTGGACCGCCCGGTGATGGCGGCAACGGCGACGCACGTGCAGCTGCCGGCACCGCAGGGCGCGGCCGTGCTGGCGCAACCGAACCAGCCGCGCGCCACGGTGGTGTTTGCCGGTGGCTGCTTCTGGGGCGTGCAGGGCGTGTTCCAGCACATGAAGGGCGTGCAGAACGCGGTCTCCGGCTACATCGGCGGCACCGCCGGCGATGCCCGCTACGAGCGCGTGGGCACCGGCAGCACCGGCCATGCCGAAGCGGTGCAGGTCACCTACGATCCGTCGCAGGTGAGTTACGCGCAGCTGATGCAGGTGTTCTTCTCGGTCGCGCACGACCCCACCCAGCTCAATCGCCAGGGCCCCGACCACGGCACCCAGTACCGCTCGGCGGTGTATGCCGATGACCCCGCGCAGCGCGCCGCAACGGTGGCCTACATCGCGCAGCTGCAGCAGGCGCGTGTGTTCCCGGCCAAGGTGGTGACCCAGGTCGATGGCGGCAAGCCGTTCTTCCGTGCCGAGGGCTACCACCAGAACTACCTCACCCTGCATCCGGACAACCTCTACATCCGGATCAACGACCTGCCCAAGGTGGAGGCGCTGAAGCAGCAGTATCCCGCGCTGTATACCGAGAAGCCGCGGCTGGTAGCCACGGTCTCGGTGCGCTAGAGGCTCAGGTGCTGCGCCAGCTGTGCCGGGTCCGATCCCGGTGCATACGGCAGTCGGCCCCAGTACGGCACCGGCAGGCGCTCCCGCAGCATCCCCACGTTTTCATCGATGCGCGCCATCTGCGGGTCCACCTCGTTGGCGATCCAGCCGATGCAGGTCGCCCCGGCCGTGGTAATGGCCTCGAGGCTGAGCCGGGCATGATTGATGCAGCCCAGGCGCAGCCCCACCACCAGCACCACCGGCAACTGCAGGGCGTGGACCAGGTGTGACTGGTCCAGCGTTGCGCTCAGCGGCGCGAGCCATCCACCCACGCCTTCCACCACCACGGTGTTGGCCTGGGCGCGCAGGCGGGCGAAGGCCGCCTCGATGGGGGGCAAGGCCAGGGTCACGCCGGCGTCGGCCGCCGCCAGCTCCGGAGCCAGCGGTTCGGGCAACGCATAGGGGTTGAGGTCGGCGTAAGCCGGCACCGGATCGCTGGCCGCGCGCAGGGCGGCCGCGTCTTCGTTGCGCAGACCCTCCGGGGTCATCTCACACCCGCTGGCGACCGGCTTCATGCCCACCGCGCGCAGGCCCCGCTGGCGCAGGGCGTGCAGCAGGGCGCAGCTGCTGAAGGTTTTGCCGATGCCGGTGTCGGTGCCGGTGATGTAGACGGCGGGCGGGAACGCGAGGCCTTGGGACATGGCGGTCGTGGGTGATGAACGGTGGGCCATTATCGCGGACACGCTTGGTGTGTCCCTACGCTAGACTGCGGCCATGTTTACCTCTTCCTCGCTCACCGGCAGCAAGCCGGAACAGTACGGCCAGCTGCTGGCCCAGGCCCGCGCCCTGGTGCACGGTGAATCCGACCGCGTGGCCAACGCCGCCAACCTGTCGGCGCTGGTCTACCACGCCCTGCCCGAGCTGAACTGGGCCGGTTTCTACTTCTTCGATGGCACGGAGCTGGTGGTCGGTCCGTTCCAGGGCCTGCCGGCCTGCGTGCGCATCCCGCTGAGCAAGGGCGTGTGCGGTGCCGCTGCCTCCACCCGCACCACCCAGCGCATCGAGGACGTGGACGCATTCCCGGGCCACATCGCCTGCGACTCGGCCTCGCGCTCGGAGCTGGTGGTGCCGCTGTTCAAGGGCGATACGCTGATCGGCGTGTTTGATCTGGACAGCCCGGTGCTGGCCCGCTTCGATGCGGACGACCAGGCAGGTCTGGAAGCCATCGGCGCGGTGTTCGTCGAGGCGCTGGGATGAGTGCCAAGCTGCGCAACATCGGCCCCAAAAGTGCCGCCTGGCTGCGCCAGGTTGGGTTGCGCACCCCCGAAGACCTGGCCGCCGCTGGTGCGGTCGGGGCCTTCGTGAAGGTCAAGCGGGCCGGCTTCAAGCCCAGCTTGAACCTGTTGTATTCGCTGGAAGGCGCGCTGCAGGACTGTCATTGGCAGGACCTGCCGGAAGCCCGACGCACCACGCTGGTGGCCGAGTATGAGGCGATCATCGCCGAGCAGCCGCTGAAGAAGGCTCCACCAGCCTCCGGCCCGGTGTATGAGCGGGTGGTGGAAGAGGAAGAAGACCACGGCGTGGCGTTCGACGGCGACGACGAACGCTGACGGTGATTACCCGTAGAGCCACGCCCTGCGTGGCTGCGCGGTACCAAACGGGGGTCGAAGCCACGCAGGG
>NZ_JASCOZ010000200.1 GCF_029960115.1 Stenotrophomonas sp. PS02289 | reverse complement strand
GGCCCACGCAACGTCTGGGCCGGCCAACGGCCGGCGCTACCAGTGAGCGTGCAATCAAGGAATTCCGAATTCGTTTATCGATCTTCTGAACGCTTCACAACATTCTTCCCCAGTCATCCGCGTCAACACAAAACCTCACCGCTTTTTCGCCCTTAATTAACCGCATTTCTTCGACCCTGCACCTGCGCCGCAAGATCGCGCATCCCCAAAGATGACGAGAAGAGTGCAACCATGGCTAACCAGCAGCAGAACAATCCCAACAAGCCGCAGGATCAGCAGAACCAGAAGGGTCAGCAGAGCCAGCAGCAGTGGGATCAGCAGAACCAGAAGGGCAACAAGCAGCCCGATCAGCAGCAGCGTTCGGACCAGAAACAGCAGCGCTGATGCACGGTTCGGTGTAACACCCTTTGTTCGGGGGTGAAACCGGAGGAAGGCGGTGCGCGTTCGCGCGCCGCCTTTTTTGTGTCTGCGTCAATCTGGAATCGGCAGCGTGAGCGTTTCTTTCACTTCTTCCATCACGATGTAGCTCTTGCTCTCGCGCACATGCGGCAAGGTCAGCAGCGTGCTGCCCAGCAGCTTGCGGTACGACGCCATCTCGCTGATCCGCGCCTTCAACAGATAGTCGAAATCGCCTGAGACCAGATGGCACTCCAGCACATTGGGCAGCTTCAACGCCGCGCGTCGGAATTCCTCGAAGATGTCGCCGGACTTGTAGGCCAGGCTGATCTCGACGAACACCAGCAGGCTGGCTTTGAGGTAATGCGGATCGAGCTTGGCGTAGTAGCCGGTGATCGCGCCATCGCGCTCCAGCCGGCGCACGCGTTCGGTGCACGGCGTGGTCGACAGACCCACCCGTTCGCCCAGTTCGGTGAAGGAAATGCGTCCTTCGGCCTGCAGGATGCGCAGGATCTTGCGGTCGATCTTGTCCAGCTCGCGGACCCGGGTCGCCATGGGCGTCAACTCGGCAGGGTGAATGGCGGGACAATACACTGCCGAGCGCTGCAAATACAGGAAAAATGCCCGGCATCAGCGGCCTATACTTCCGCAATTATGGTCCCGGCACTGCTCAGTGCAGGGAATGATCCGGTTGGAGAGGTCTCATGCGCGTACTTGTTCTTGGCAGTGGGGTAATCGGCACGACCAGTGCCTGGTACCTGCGGCAGGCCGGCTTTGATGTCACCGTGGTCGACCGCCAGCCGGGACCGGCACTGGAAACCAGCTTCGCCAATGCCGGCCAGCTGTCGTTCGGCTACACCTCGCCGTGGGCCGCCCCGGGCGTGCCGCTGAAGGCAGTGAAGTGGCTGTTCGAGGAACACGCGCCGCTGGCGATCCGCCCGGGCCTGGACCTCAACCAGTACCGCTGGCTGGCACAGATGCTGCGCAACTGCACGCAGGAGCGCTACGCGATCAACAAGGCGCGCATGGTGCGCATGTCCGAATACAGCCGTGACTGCCTGAACGAACTGCGCGCTGAAACCGGCATCGAATTCGAAGGCCGCGACCTCGGCACCACCCAGCTGTTCCGCACCCAGCAGCAGCTGGACGCCTCGGCGCAGGACATCGAGGTGCTGGCGCAGTACGGCGTGCCCTACGAGGTGCTGGACCGTGCCGGCATCATCGCCGCCGAACCGGCCCTGGCGGCCGTCGCCGACACCCTGGTCGGCGCGCTGCGCCTGCCGCGCGACCAGACCGGTGACTGCCAGCTGTTCACCCGTCGCCTCGCACAGATGGCCACGGCGGCCGGGGTGGAGTTCCGCTTCGACCAGGACATCGCCGGTCTGGAAACCAGCGGCAACCGCATCACCGGTGTGCGCATCGACGGCAAGCTGGAAACCGCCGACCACTACGTGGTCGCGCTGGGTAGCTACTCGCCGTCGCTGGTGGCACCGCTGGGCATGCATCTGCCGGTGTACCCGCTGAAGGGCTACTCGCTGACCCTGCCGATCACCGACCCGGCGATGGCCCCCACCTCGACCATCCTGGACGAAAGCTACAAGGTGGCGGTGACCCGCTTCGACAACCGCATCCGCGTCGGCGGCATGGCCGAGGTGGGCGGGTTCGACCTGTCGCTGTCACCGCGCCGCCGCGCCACCCTGGAAAAGGTGGTGCGCGACCTGTATCCGCACGGCGGAGACCTGAGCCGCGCCGAGTTCTGGACCGGGCTGCGCCCGGCCACGCCGGACGGTACCCCGGTGATCGGGGCCACCCCGTACCGCAACCTGTTCCTCAATACCGGCCACGGCACGCTGGGCTGGACCATGGCCTGCGGGTCGGGTCGCTACCTGGCCGACCTGATGAGCGCGCGCCAGCCGCAGATCAGCACCGAAGGCCTGGACATCTTCCGCTATGGCGGGCGTGCGAATCCGCATGCCGCCGCTTTTCAACAGAGTGAAACTGAAACATGCGTCCTGCCCGCGCGTTGATCGACCTGGACGCGTTGCGCTCCAACTTCCGCCTGGCCCGTGAACTGGGCGGCGGTCGCAAGACCCTGGCCGCCGTAAAAGCCGATGCCTATGGCCACGGTGCCGTGGTCTGCGCACGCGCGCTGGAAGGCGAGGCTGATGCCTTTGGTGTGGCCTGCATTGAAGAGGCGCTGGAACTGCGCGAGGCCGGCATCACCACGCCGATTCTGCTGCTGGAAGGCTTTTTCGACGCCGCCGAGCTGCCGCTGATCGTGCAGCACCAGTTGTGGTTTGCCGTGGCGGCGCCGTGGCAGGTCGCGGCCGTGGAAGCCTTCCAGACCGACGTCACCTTGAACATCTGGTTGAAGCTGGACAGCGGCATGCACCGCCTGGGCCTGTCTCCTGCTGACTTCCGCGACGCACATGCGCGTCTTTCCGCGCTGCCGCAGGTGGGGCCGATGGTGCTGATGAGCCACCTCGCACGCGCCGACGAACTGGACAGCCCGCGCACCCGCGAGCAGGCCGCGACCTTTGCCGCCGCCATCGACGGGCTGGCCGGCGAAACCAGCCTGTGCAATTCGCCGGCCCTGCTGGGCTGGCCGGAAGTGCGCAGCGACTGGGTGCGCCCGGGCCTGATGCTGTACGGGGCCAACCCGCTGCCCGCCGCCAGCGCCGAAACCGCGCGGTTGCGTCCGGTGATGACCATGCAGTCGAAGATCTTCGCGGTACGCGAGATCGCCGCCGGTGAGCCGGTGGGCTATGGCGCCCGCTTCGTGGCCGAGCGGCCGACCCGCGTGGGCGTGGTGGCGATGGGCTATGCCGATGGTTACCCGCAATTCGCGCCGAACGGCACGCCGGTGCAGATCGACGGCCAGCCCGGCCATCTGATCGGCCGGGTGTCGATGGACATGCTCACCGTGGACCTGACCGACCTGCCGCAGGCCGGTGTCGGCAGCACGGTGGAGCTGTGGGGCCAAAGCCCGCGGTTGGACGTGCTGGCCCCGCTGTGCAACGTGAGTGCCTATCAGCTGCCGTGCGCGGTGAAGCGTGTCGCCCGCGAGGTACGGGGCAGCTGAGGTAGCGCCGGCCGTTGGCCGGCCCTCGTCATGCCTGACGCAATGGGCTGCGTCAGGCGGTGGGTAACACCTTCCGCAGCCAGTCTTTCACCATCCGCTTTTCATAGCGCAGCGGGTCGCTGTCCGACAGCAGGCCGACACCGGTGCTGAGATAGCCCATGTCGATCAGCTTTTCTTCGTTGTTCTGCTTCAACACGTTGCCCTGCGCGTCCTTCAGGACATAGGACAGGGTCATGCGCGGCGGATAGATGTCTTTCATGATGCGGATGTCCTGGGCGCGCGGCCCGTGCTGGGGTTCGAAGTCACCGGCACGCTTGATGTCGGTGATGGTCACGTCCAGGGTCTGGCCCGGAGCCAGACGCGCCGCCGCCGTGGTGCGCAGGTAGGCGGCCAGGTCGTACACCCAGTTGCCACGCTCGGTTTCGAACCGGTTGCTGCTGTTGCGCAGCTCGGTGAACTTGGCCGGATCGGTCCAGCTGACCTGTACCGGACCCTGCACCTCCAGGGCACGCGGTGCCTTCGGGTCGGTCACGGTGCGTGGGGCCGCCGCCGCGGACAGCGTGGCTAAGGCGAGCAGGCCGCCCAGCGCGGCCGTCAACAACGTCTTGAGGTTCATGGCGAACTCCCGGTGGTGGTGAGGACATCCCACGGCAGTGTGATCCCGATCACGGGTCGGGACAATTGGCAGAAAGGTACCGTTGCTGTCGCATTGGGCATCAATTCACCCGGGGTACACATAAATCCCGCGCTTGACGCTACGAATACGCGGTCTGGATGATGCTATCTCCCAGCGCTCTGCCTGCCACGCCCTTTGACCTCCTTGTCCAGCCCGTCCGTACCAACCCTTGAACGTGCCACCGCGGTGGCTCCTGCGCTTGATCCCGCCTTGCACCGTCACGTGCTGGAAGGGCTCAATGCGGGCTTCTGTGTCGTGGAATGTCTCATTGAAGACGGCGTGGGCGTGGACTATCGCTTCGTGCAGGTGAACGACGCGTTCGAGCGCAATACCGGTCTGCTCAATGCCGCCGGTCGCTGGATGAGCGAACTGCAGCCCGCGCACGAGTCGGACTGGTACCGCATCTACGGCGAGGTGGCGCTGACCGGACGCGCCCAGCATTTCGACATGGAAGCGCGTGCACTCGGCCGCTGGTACTCGGTGGAAGCCATGCGCGTGGGCGATGCCGAGCAGCGCCAGGTGGCGATCCTGTTCTTCGACATCACCAGCCGCAAGCAGATTGAAGTGGACCTGGCCGAAAGCGAGGCGCGCTTCTCGGCGCTGGCCGATGGGCTGCCGATGCCGGTGTGGGTGCTGGATGACCGCGGCCACGCGCGCTTCGTCAACAGCGCGTTTACCGAGTTCTTTGGCGGTGACGAGCAGCGCGTGCCGGAAGACGTGTGGCGCGGCCTGGTGCACCCCGATGACGCCTCGGTATTCGATTACGAGCTGCAGGAAGCACTGAAGGCGCAGCGCTCGATGCAGACCCTGGTGCGCGGCCTGCGTTCGGACGGACAGTGGCGCTGGCTGGAAATGAACGCCCGACCGCGCTTCTCGCGCATGGGCCGCTTCATCGGCCTGGCCGGCAGCAGTCCGGATGTGACCGAGCGCCGCGAGATTGAAATGGCACGCGAGGAACTGCTGCAGTCCGAGCGTGCCGCGCGCAGTGCCGCCGAGAACATGGCGCGGTTGAAGGACGAGTTCCTGGCCACGCTGTCGCACGAATTGCGCACGCCGCTGACCACCATCCTCGGCTGGAGTGAACTGCTGCTGCAGCGGGTGGACAACACCAGCCCGCTGTTCAAGGGCCTGGGCGTGATCGCCAACAGCGCGATGGCGCAGAAACGGCTGATCTCGGACATGCTCGACCTCAGCAGCATGCTGCTGGGTAAGGTGCAGCTGGAAGTGGAAGTGGTCGACCTGCACGCACAGCTGACCGAAGCCATGCGTGCGCAGGAGCTGGTGGCCGAGGGCAAGGCGCTGAACATGCAGCTGCAGCTGCCTGACGACACCGCGCTGGTGCTCGGCGATGCCACGCGGCTGCAGCAGGTGTGGTGGAACCTGCTTTCCAATGCGATCAAGTTCACGCCGGCGGAGGGCACGGTCACGGTGACGCTGGCGCGTGAGGGCAACCATTGGATCATCACCGTGAGCGATACCGGCGACGGCATCGCTCCTGAGTTCCTGCGCCATCTGTTCAGCCGCTTCCGCCAGGCTGACGGCACCACCACGCGCCGACACGGCGGCCTGGGCCTGGGCCTGGCGATCGTGCAGCAGCTGGTGGAACTGCACGGCGGGGTGGTCAGCGCGGCCAGCGAAGGCCAGGGCCATGGTGCGCAGTTCACCGTCAGCCTGCCGTGCTACCAGCCGCAGGCCGATGGCCGGCCGCTGCGCGAAGTGTTCAATGGCCCGATCAGCGAGCAGGTGATCGAACCTTATCCGCTGCGCGGGCTGCGCCTGCTGGCGGTGGAAGATCAGCCGGAAGTGCTCGAGTATCTGCGCCGCATGCTGGAAGAGCAGGGCGCACAGGTCACGGTGGCGGCGTCGGCGGGTGAAGCGTTGGCCCTGCTGGATAGCGGACGCCACGAGCAGGTGGATGCCCTGCTGACCGACATCGGCATGCCGGGCATGGATGGGTATGGACTGGTGCGCACCCTGCGCGAGGACATGGGGGTGGATGCGAAAGCGCTGCCTGCCGTGGCGGTGACCGCGCTGGCGCGGGCCGATGACCGCAAGCGCGCGCTGGCCTCGGGCTTCCAGGAGCATGTGGCCAAGCCGTATTCGGTCGCGCAGCTGGTGAGTGCGGTGCGCAACGTGCTGGCGCAGGCACGCGCTTGAGAGCGGTTTGGATACGTTGACACGCATGGCGTGTCACTACGCGAGGTAAATCATGTCACGCACTGCACCTGCTGTTTACACCCATGCCGCCGACATTGAACGGCTGAAGTCGTTGCTGCCCCAGCTGCCGGATGAGGCGCGGGTGGAAGTCACGCTGAAGGACGGCAGCCGGGTGCTGGGCACGGTGGCGGTGCGTCCGACCGTGCAGCAGTATCGCGATGCACAGGAGAACGAAGGCAGTAACGGCGAGCTGCGGCTGGATGATCTGGATACGCCGGTGCAGCAGCACCATGTCTGGCTCGACCAGATCGCATCCATCCGCGAGCTGCCGCCGATCGAGTGACCGGCGGCATGCACGTCTAGTGCTGGAAGACCTCGGGTTCGGCGTCAAAGCGGCGCGCATAGGCGCGCTCGTCGGCTACCCGTGCCACTTCATCGTCGGCCATGTCCGGCGCGCCGTACACCGCGTAGGCGACCTGGCCATCCTGCTGCCGGCCGACCTGGTGCAGGCGATAACGTGAATGCCCACCGCCGGTATCTTCAGGGTAGTGAACCGGCGGCTGTGCGCCTTCCAGATCCATTTCGCTGTTGTCGACCACGCCACCGACGAACAATGCACGCATGAGCCAGCTCCGCTACGAATGAGCCTTTACCCTGACCCACGCGATGTTGCGAGGGCA
This sequence comes from Stenotrophomonas sp. PS02289, assembly GCF_029960115.1. Lineage (GTDB taxonomy): Bacteria > Pseudomonadota > Gammaproteobacteria > Xanthomonadales > Xanthomonadaceae > Stenotrophomonas. Next base: position 136 of record NZ_JASCOZ010000200.1, on the reverse strand, counting down.
TCAAGACGCCGTTGAACAAATGCTAATTGGTGGGCTGGCTTGACCGTGCCTGCCCGATCCAACGACGCCGGATGACCCCACGTAGAGCCACGCCCTGCGTGGCTTCGCGGTGTCAGACGCGGTCGAAGCCACGCAG
>NZ_JASCOZ010000001.1 GCF_029960115.1 Stenotrophomonas sp. PS02289 | reverse complement strand
GGGCTTGCCCGGCTGCTGTTGGCGCACGCAAAGAGCAGCCGGGCAAGCCCGGCTCTACGATTCCGCACGCGACCGTTGTGCCAGCCGCCTCACCGACAGATCAGGCCGTCACAGCCACTGCGCCATCTGCGCCCACCATGCCTCCATGTGGCCGGGCTCGCGCAGCCGCTCGCGCCACCAGCGCAGCGCGGCACCCTCCTCGCCCGTGCGCCAGGCCAGCCAGAACGTCTCGTCCGGCTTGGGCTCCTCCACCTCGCGCACCACCAACCGGCCCTGCGCCAACGCGGCCTGCACGTAGGGCTCGGGCAGGAAGCCAAAGCCCAGCCCGGCGCATTGCAGGCGGAACTTGCTCAGCATGTCCGGCACGGTCACGGTCTCCTGCCCCATCAGCAGGCCGACCGTGCGCGGCAGCAGGCGGCGCGCGGAATCGGCCACGGCAATGGCGCAGTGCTCGGCCAGTGCATCGCGTCCGAGCGGCCCGGACACAGCAGCCAACGGGTGCGACGGAGCCACCGCGAATACGAAGCGCACCACTCCGAGCGCTTCCACCACATAGCCACCGCCACTGGGGCCCTCGCCCGCCGCACCGACCAGCAGGTCCGCGCGGCGATCCAGCAACGCCTCCCAGGTGCCACTCAGCGCCTCGCTGATCAGCCGCACCCGGGTCTGCTCGGCCACGTCACTGAAATCGGCGATGTCCTGCGCCAGCAGCGCCGGCTGGAACATAGAGTCCACCGCCAGGGTCAGCTCGGCCTCCCAGCCCGAGGCGACTCGACGCACCCGCAGCTCCAGTTCGCGGGCGGCCCGCAGCAGGTGCCTGCCCTCCTCCAGCAGCGCCTGCCCGGCCTCGGTCAGGTCCGCCCGCGGGCCGACCCGGTCGAACAGCTGCACGCCCAGGTCCTGCTCCAGCTTGGACACCGTGTAGGAAATAGTCGAGGGCACCTTGTGCAGCGCCTTGCCGGCGGCCGCGAACGAGCCGCGGCGGTCGATGGCGTCCAGGATCTGCAGGGCGTCGAGGCTGAGCTTGAGCATTCGAAATTTTCGATGATGGCTTGCAAAACTATCCGTTTTTCAAACCCGGAGCGCAAGCGGATACTGGCCGCAACAGGAAAGGGACGGGGCCAACCCATCCCGGACCATCATCGAAACAGTCGAACACCGAGGAGAACACCATGCTGCAGATCCGCAAGAGCAACACCCGTGGCCAGGCCAATCATGGCTGGCTGAACTCCCAGCACACCTTCTCGTTCGCCAACTACTACGACCCGCGCTACACCAGCTTCGGCCCGTTGCGGGTGATCAACGAAGACAAGGTAATCGGTGGCCAGGGCTTCGGCACCCACAACCACAGCAACATGGAGATCGTCTCCTACGTGCTGGGTGGTGCGCTGGAGCACAAGGACTCGATGGGCACCGGCTCGGTGCTGCGCTACGGCGACGTGCAGCGCATGAGCGCCGGTAGCGGGGTCAGCCACAGTGAGTTCAACCACTCGGCCGATGAGACCGTGCACTTCCTGCAGATCTGGCTGTTCCCGGAGGTCGAAGGCATCGCGCCGAGCTACGAGGAGACCCACTTCACCCCCGAGAGCAAGCGCGGCCAGTTGCGCCTGATCGTGTCCGAGGACGGCCGCGATGGCTCGCTGAAGATCCATCAGAACGCGCGCATCTATGCCGGTCTGTTCGATGGGGATGAGCAGGCGCGGTTGGAACTGGCTCCTGGACGCGGCAGCTATGTGCAGGTGGCGCGTGGACAGGTCAAGGTCAACGGCATCACCCTGGATACCGGCGATGCGCTGCAGATCCGCGACGAGGCGCAGGTGACGATCGAGAACGGGCGCGATGCCGAGGTGCTGGTGTTTGATCTGCCGTTGTGACGGGCAAAATGCGGGCATGAGGGTTGCATCCTGCACCCCCATGCCCGCTCCCGCCTTACTCAGAACCCGGTATTGAATTCCAGCTGGAACACGTCGATGGCCAGCGGTGGGCCAAACACTTCCTTGGCCGCCATCCACTTGCCGCTCACCCAGGTGCGGTGGTCGAACATGTACGCGCCGCCCACGTAATAGCCGCGCGCGTTGGTGCCGCCCAGGTGGAAGTTGGAATCGTTGTACGCATCCGGCAGCGCATCCGGCTCGATCCGCTTGTAGCCCAGCAGTGCCTGCCACTGCCCCTTCTGCTTCAGCTCGACATCGCCGAAGGTGGCCTGCAGCATCCACGCGGTGTCGCCGCTGCGGAACGATTCGGCGGTGGTGGTGCCGCCGTTGCCGAAGTTGTTGACGATGCCGCCATTGGCACGGGTGAACATCGCATTCTGGTCATAGGCCAGGTTGCGGATGTAGTCCGCTTCCAGGCGCATGTCCATGCGATGGCTCAGTGAAGCGTCCCAGCGCAGGTTGAGATCGGCCAGGCGGAATGCCGAGGCCAGGCCCACATACTGCGGGGTCGGCGTATTGGCCGGGTCCAGCGGATTGAGCGCGATGTCACGGAGCAGCATCAGGGTGTTGCCCTTCTGCATGAATGCCGGACGCGACCAGTCGGTGTCGCAGCCCGGGGCACCTGCATACAGCAGGCACGGCGAGGACACCTTGCCGCTGATGTTCTTGTAATCGTAGTAAGCCACGGCGGCACGCACGCTGTGGTTGTCATTGAAGCGCCAGTCGATGCCGACCTGCGCGCCGCTCAGCCACTTGTTCTCGTTCGGGGTCTTGACCTGGCTCGCGCTGGGCGAGTTGTCCGACGTGTACTCCAGCGGCACCACCGCCAGGTTGCCGAACACCGACCAGTTGCCCTCGCCCTGCGGCGGGCTCAGGAAGTTGGCCGCGAGGCCGTCGAAGTTCAGGTCATTGGAGAACAGCGTGTCGCTGGACCAGAACGGATTGCCGAAGCGACCGCCCTTCACCGTCACCCAATAGGTGGGCGCGTAGGACAGCCACACCTGGTCCAGCCAGATGTCCTTCTTTTCCATGCCGCCACCGAGCGTATCGGTGGTCGACACCGGACCGTCGCTGCTGCCGCTGGCCAGGCGGATGCCGGCGCGGGTGCGTTCGCTGATCTCCGCTTCCACGCCCAGTCGCGCGCGCACGCGCCACAGGTTGCGGCGGTCCTGGCGGCTGTTGCGCAGCGGCGGCAGGTCCAGGTTGGTGTTCGGATTGGTGTCGTAACCGCTGCCATCGTTGATCGCGGCCCAGTCGATCTCGATGTCGCTGTTGCTGTCGGAATAGAAGCGCGATTCGTTGCGCACGCGCACGTCGCCGGCGACCTTGATCCGCTTGGTCCATTCGGCCACTTCGTTCGGCGAGGCCCAGCCCTGTTCGCTGGCCTGCTGCATCACGTCCTGGCGTACTTCATCGCGAATCTCGTCGCGCACGTGCTGCGGCACGTAGGGGACGCGTACGTCGCCGACTTCCAGCGCCACGCCACCGGTCACCGCCGCTGCAGTGCCGGCCTTGCTGGCTTCGGCGGCAGCGGCTTCCGCTTCGGCCTGGGCCAGCAGCGCCTGGCCGTCTTCAGGACGCAGCGCACCGCTGGCGATCAGCCCGCGGATCAGCTTGATCATGGTGGTTTCCTGCGCGGCCATCGCCCCGGACGGAGCCGCCAGCGCCAGCAGCACGGCGCAGCAAAGCAGCACCCGGCGTTTCGGGCGGGGAAGTAAAGCGGTCGGGTTGCGCATGTTCATCACGGATCTCGCAGCAAAGGGAAAGACAGGAAAGAGAAGGCGTCAAAGACCGGGCCGGCGGCCCTGCACCAGCACCCGGGCCGGGAAGGTCAGCGAGGCCGGTGGGCGCTGTTCCACCTGGCCCAGGCGGCGCAGCACATCGACCACCGCCGCATCGGCAGCGTCGTTGCCGCTGCCCCGATTGAGTTCGACGCGGGTGATGCGGCCGTCCGGATCCATCCACACGTCCACGTGCAGGCGGAAGCCCAGCCGTTTGACCCGATCGTCTCGGGCAATCGCCTGCTGCATCACGTAACCCAGGTAGCGCCCGTAGCTGGCATTGCCGGCCCCACCGGGGCCGGTGCCGCTCATGCCGCCGCCACTGCCCGAACGGATGCCGAAGCTGTCGGTGCCCGCCTGTGCATCCGCATCCATGGTCACCGGGTCGGAGGTGTCCGGCGTCGGCTCAGGTTCGTTGCTGGGCACCGGCTCCATCGGCTCCGGTTCCGGCACCGTCTCTTCCGGAGGGGTTTCCGGTTCGGGCGGTTGCTCCGGCGGCGGCGGGGGCGGTGGTGGGGGGGGCGGCAACGCCAGCATCTGCGGCGCGTTCACCGGCCTGCGGGTGCTGGCGGTGTCCTTGGTCAGCAGCCATGCGAAGAACGCCACCAGCAGCGCCGCCGCAGCAGCGCACAGTCCGACGGTGATCCAGAGTTGCCGGCGTTTGTCCGGGGAACCTGACATCCGCCTTACCCCTGCGCCTTGCCGGTGACCAGGCCCACCTGGCTCAGTTCAATCCGTCGCAGCAGGTCCAGCACTTCGACCACGCGCGCGTACTGTACTTCCGCGTCGCCGCGCACGATCACCGGGAAGTCCGGATTGGTCGCCTTTTCGGTGCGCAGCCGGTCTTCCAGTTCCGCCAGGCTCACCGGGTAGGCATCCAGGAACACCTGGCCACTGTTGTCCACGGTGATCGCCTTGGTCTTGGGTTTCTCCAGCGCGGTGGAATTGCTGGCCTTGGGCAGGTTGACCTCGATGCCGGGAATGCTGGCGTTGCTGGTGAGGATGAAGATCACCAGCACCACCAGCAGCACGTCGACGAACGGCGTCACGTTGATGCCCTTCTCGCGCTTCTTGATGCCGAACCGCTTGCGTGCCATGCCGGTGCTCCTCAGGCCACGGCCGGACGCGCGGTGGCGGCCGGTTCGCTGCGGTCGAACTCTTCGGCCAGGCGCGCGGTGAACTCGTCGACAAACACCGACATGTCCGCGGCAATCGCTTCGGCACGCGAAGCCAGCCAGTTGTAGCCAAACAGCGCGGGAATCGCCACGCCCAAGCCGGCGGCAGTACACAGCAGCGCCGCGGCCATGCCCGGAGCCACCGAGTTGATGTCAACCGCGCCGGCCATGGCTGCGACCACGAACACCAGCATGATGCCGATCACGGTGCCGAACAGACCGATGTACGGTGCACCTTCAATGGTGGTGGACAACCAGTTCATGCGCTTGGACATGCGCTCGGTTTCACGCGTGACTTCTGCGTCCATGGTGGCGCGGATCGAGGTGATCGCTGCGGCGGTCAGACCGTGGTGGTGCGAGCCGCGCCCGTCCATTTCCTCCATCGCGATGCGGTACAGGCGCCACAGGGTGGAGTTCTCGCGGATCTGCGTGGACAGCGTGCCATTGCGCTCCAGGCCCTGCAGCGTGGCCACCGGAGCACCCGTCACCTTGCGGTACTGCACGGTGAAGGCTTCATTGGCCTTGGCCACGGTACCGAAATAGCGACTCTTGGCGATCATGATCGCCCACGACAGCAGCAGCATCAGGCCCAGTACCGCGACCACCACCCAGGCATCGACCGGCATCGCCTTGAGGATGAAACCGAAGTGGCTCTGGCCGGTAGTCTGCTCGTCAGCCCCGTAGCTGGCCAGGCGCGCATCGCCGCCCTGGCTGGCGAAGTCGGCCTGCAGCAGCGCTGGCGAACGCGCCGCGCGCGAGAGGCGCAGTTCGTCGATCGCCCCGTTGAAGTTGGCCAGCGGCGTCGCCGCGCCGGGTGCTTCGGCACCGATCACTGGCGCGCCGTTGAAGGCGGGCAACGCGCCGGCCAGCTCGGCAATGGCGCGGCCATTGAGATACAGCTGCAGCGTGCCTTCGGACGCGGTCAGGGCCACATGTGCCCACTGTCCTTCCGGGATCGGCTGCGCCAGCGTGCTGCGCTGGCCGTTGAGCTGCACGAACGGTGCGCCGTTGGCGAGGCCGATCAGCAGTTCCGCCTCACCTTCGCGACGACTGTACAGCGCCTGCTCGCCGGCCGGTGCGGCCGGCTTGACCCACGCCGAGAAAGTGAACGGTGCACCCGCCTGCTGCGCCAGCGAGGCGCTGGCCGGCAGCGGCAGCGGGCCTTCGCCGAGCTGCGCGCCGCGCCCGATCACCGCGCCATCGGCGGCAGGTACGACCGCACCGGCGTTGTTGCCGTAAGCGGTGGTGTCACGCGCCGGCGCATTGGCTTCGGCGAAGTGATAGACCAGGGTGTAATCCGGGTCGAATACCTGCTGGCCGTTGCCGCTGGCTGGAGCCTTGGCATTGCCGTAGTACATCCAGATGGTCTGCGGTGCGTTCGCGGCCAGACCCGGCACGTCCACCCAGACCAATGCCATGCCGAGTTTGGCATCGAACTGCTCGACCTGATGGTTGAGCACGGTGCGGCCATCGGCGGAGATGAAGCGCAGGTCCTTGCCGCCGTCAGCCACGCCATCGAACGAGAAGTTGCCGGTATGCAGGCGCAGCAGCACCGGCGTGCGCCCGGGATCCGCGGCCAGGCCTGCGCCCTGCGGACCGGCATCCAGGGTGATCGGTTTGCGGTAAGGCCATTCGGCCTGCCACCAGTCGGTGCTGGCGGCGGTGGCCGGCAGCGCGACCAGCGCGGCGAGCGACAGCAGCAGTCGGGGAAGTAAACGGGCCATGCGGAATCTCCGGTACGACGCGCGCACGCGTCAATAGCTGGTGCTGAGGTTGAAGTTGAAACGCGGGTCGTCCTTGGACGTGGTCGGCCCGTCGCTGTAGGGGTAGCCGTAATCCAGGCGCAGCTGCAGGTGGTCACCAAAGCGCAGCGAGGCACCGATGCCGAACGAAGCGAGGTTGTACTTGTCGTCCTGCTCCGGCAGCGGCTTGCGCAGGCGAAGGTAGGCCGCGTCGGTGAACGCATAAAGCCGTGCATCCAGCCAGTTGCCGGCACGCAGCGCCGGGGTGCGCCATTCCAGGTTAAGCAATCCGCCGTAATCGCCAATCGCCTCGGCCGACAGATAGCCGCGCACCGTGTACATGCCGCCGGCGGCATATTGTTCGGCCGAGACCAGCGGCGCATCGGTCATCTGCAGCGAGCCGCGCGCATACCACTGCCAGTCACTGGCAAAGGTGTGGGTGTTGGCCAGCTCGCCCTTGAGCACCACGAAGCTGGGATCGGCGCGATAGCGCTTCTGGTCGAACTCCGCGGTGTCGCTGCCGTAGCCGAACAGGCGGCGCGTGCCGACCACCAGCTGCGCATTGAAGTTGAGCACATCGGCTTCGCCCTGACGCACACCGGTGATGCCGAAGGTGATCGGCGCGTACTTCAGCGGTGTGGTCATGCTTTCGTCGCCGAGGCGGGTGTCTTCCTGGGTGTCCTTGAAGTCGACGCCCAGGCTCAACTGACGCCACCAGGCGGCGCTGCTTTCCAGCTGGTAGGTCAGCTTCAGGCCGAGCGAATGACCGTCGCCGAGCACGCTGGTGCCGCCGCCTGCTCCGCCCTGCCCGCCCACATCCAGCACCTGGCTGTCCGATTTGTAGCCGTTGAACTCCAGCCCCCACGGCGTGCCCTCGAACGGAGCCACATACGATGCGGAGATCACCTTGGCCTGGTCGGTGTCCTGCGGCGCGGTGTACACGCTCAGGGTGGCGCTGTGGCCCAGCTGCCACAGATTGTCGTGGCCGATCGACGCGCTCAGTCGCAGGTCTTCGGTGTCGGCACTGTGGTCGTTGTTCAGCGCCGCACTGGCGCGCCACGGCGAGCGATCTTCGACCTGCAGGTCCACGTCCATGGTGCCCGGCGTGCTGCCTTCCTTGACCAGTGGCATCACCTGACGGCGGCCACCGCGGTTCAGCGCGGAAAGTTCGGTCTGCGCGGCATTGAAGTCCGGCACCTTGCCCTCAGCCAGGGCCGGCACCTGCTCGCGGATGCGCTCGGGCGACTCGTGCCTGGCCCCCACCACGCGCAGCTGGCCGATCGGGGTCTGGTTCACTTTCAACAGGACCACGCCACCGGTGACCTGCTGCTCGGGCAGTTCCACGAACACCGACTGGTAGCCAGCCTGCTGGTACAGCGCCGACAGCGCGTCACGCGCGCTTTCGACATCCTGCATGGTCTTGTCCGGCCCGAGGAACGGGGTGACCGCCGATTCGATCTGGCGAGGGGTCAGCACCGTGTTGCCGCGCACCACGTATTCGTTGATGGTGACCTTGGCCGCTGCCGGGGCCGCCTCCTGCGCGTCCTGCGCCCAGGCCAACAGCGGTGACAACAACGCGCCCATGGCCACGGCCAGACGGCGGCGCGGAGAAGCAGCAAGGGCGGAACGGCGCTGTGGGGAGTTCATCAGAGGCATCGCGTCGCATCGGGGAGAGCGGAGAAAGCGCCGTTGAGCGCCGGTTCCTCTTCAGGACGTGTACGGTGCGTCAAAGCCGACAGAAAATTTTCCAAAGGTGCGGAGGTCGCCATTGCCGTTGGTCGGAACGCTGGCGGCTTGTGGCCGTGGTTTCCGTCTTGCAGATGGAGACCGAAATTCCCGGAGCGCGTCATGTCGATTCTGTCCGTGCTGGTCACCGTGGCCCTGGCCACGGGATGCGATGCACCGCGCGACCTGCCGGCGGTGCCGGTACGTGCACCGGCTCCGGCCTGTGTGGAGGTCGTGGTCAATGGCGAACGCGTGCGTCCGTGGACCTGTCTGCAGGAAAAGTTGACCCCACCGGCGACGCAGCCCGCACCAGCAAAGATGTCCGAGGCTGACAAGCTGATCCGCCAGCCGGGCAACCAGATGCTGCAGTACAACCTGGAAGGCACGCGGCAGCGTATGGGCAATGCCCTGGGCAACTCAGTGGTGCCGCAGCGGCCAGCACGATGAATGCGACTCAGCGCGCGCGCACGATGCTTTGTTCGGGCAATGGCGGTAGCGCGGGTACCGGCAGTGGGGTGGCGTGGCCGGCCTGTTCCAATGTGACCGTCTCGGCACTGATGGCGCTGACCACGGTGGCAGGACCCAGCCGTTCACCCACCGCCACCGCCTGCGGCGACGCACCGTTCACCGACAACAGTGCCAGCGGGGTGTGGTCGCCGGCGAGAACGCCGAGTACCTGCACCTGGGGTTGCACCGCACCGGGTGACATCAACGACACCAGCGGCGCTGTCAGCGACGGGTCTACCGGATGCGGGCGTGGGGCAGACAACTGCACGCGGGCACCGGCGACGCTGTCCTGCGGTGCGGCGAAGGCCCAGGTCCAGTACACCAGCACCAGCAGCAGGACGCTGCCGGTCAGTGCGGTAAGCAGGCGATTGCGATCCCAGAGACGCATGTCCATGCAGGTGTCCTTGCCGTGCCGTATGCAATGACGCTAGCAGGTGCTGCTGACGCTTTTGTTTCATCAAGCGGCCGTACCGTAAAGCCGGGCCAGGAGACAGCGCTGATGCCACGCCGGCACGCACGCGGATTCACCTTGATGGAACTGATGGTGGTGCTGGTGATCATCGGCGTCTGCGCCGGCGGCATCGGCCTCGGCATGGGCACCCTGCTCGACCCGCAGCGCAAACTACGCCAGGACGCGTTGCAGCTTGCCCAGCACCTGCAGGTCGCCCGCGATGAAGCCCGCATCGACGGCCGCACGATCCGCTGGCAGGCAGACGCAGAGGGCTACGCATTCAGCCGCCGTGACGGCGCGCAATGGGTGACGCTGCAGCGCGACGACCAGTTGCGGCCACGCCAATGGCAGGCCTCCGAGGTCAGCGTGCGTCCGCGCGACGGCATCGAACTGAGTCCGGAATGGATCGGCACGCCGTGGGAACTGGAGATCACCGCCGGTGCACAGCACCTGCGGGTGACCGATGACGGCACCGGTGCGATCACGGTGCAACCATGAGGCGGCGCACGCGTGGTTTCACTCTGATTGAAGTATTGATTGCGCTGGCGATCGTTGCGGTGGCACTGGCCGCGGTGATGCGCGCAATATCGGTCGCCACCGACGATCAAGGCCGCGTGCGTGATCGCCGCCTGGCGTTGTTGTGCGCACAGAACCGGTGGGAAGAACTACGCCTGCAGGCGCAGCCACTGCAGGATGCACGCTGGCTGTGCGACCAGGGCCGCAGCCGATTTCTCGGTCTGCAACGCATTGAGCGCAGTGATGGCCTGACCACGGTGCAGCTGACGGTGTTTCTCGAGCAGGCTCCGGACCAGCGGCTGGTGTTGATACGCACGCCTTGGAGTGGCAGCCCATGAAACGACAGCAAGGTGGCTTCACACTGATCGAGGTGATGATCGCGATCACGGTGATGGCGCTGCTGAGTGTGATCTGCTGGCGGGCGCTGGACAGCGTGGCCAGCAGCGACCAGCGCCTGCGCGCCTCTGATGCCGAGCTGACCGCGTCGTTGCGCGTACTGCAGCAGCTGCAGCGGGATATCGAAATGCGTGCGGACGTACGGGCCGAGGGTGAGCGGTTGATGCCGGCGGACGAACCTCAGCGGTTGCTGCCCGGCGCGCTGATCACCGCGCGTGACCCCGGCGGCAGTTTCTCGCTGGAGATTACCCGCAGCGTGGGCAGCGAAGGCACGCGCTGGCAGCAGGTTCGCTGGTACCAGCAAGGCGGCACGTTGCGCCGTGCGGCCGGCGAACCCGCAACGCAGTTTCCATTGCCGGCCCCGGTGCTGGGACAGGCCTTGGTAGTGGCGCAGGATGTGACCCGGTTTGACGTGCAGGCCTGGCAGCCCGGCAAGGGGTGGCAGGTGTTACCGGTGCAAGGCGAAGGATTGCCTGCGCAAGGCTTACAGGTGCTGGTGCACCAGCGCGATGCGCGCGGCCCGCAGGTATTCCGGCGGGTATTGCCGTTGTGACCTGACGCGGAATCCCGCGTCAGGCGTTCATGGCGATTATCGAACCGTAGAGCCACGCCCTGCGTGGCTACGCGGTGCTGGCCAGCATTCGTACCACGCAGGGCGTGGTACCTACGTCACCGCCGAACAGTCTCCTCCGCCTGCGGGAACTGGAACGCGCTGTTCGGATCGTACGAACTGACCGGCTCAGACGCCTTCGGCTTCGGCTCCACGCTGCTGCTCGCGCCAAACCCAAGCACCTGCACACTGATCTCCGAAGGCCGGTTCTTGCGCGCGTCATCCTGCGTCTTGCGCATCACATCCTGCGCCGCCTGGCTGGCACTGTTGGCGGCCGCACTGGCCGAGCTCAGCGCATTGACGTTCACCGTCGCCAGCACCGGCAGACCCGTACTTTCGCCCTGCACCTGCACGTTCGCCGCATTAAGCACCTGCAGCGCGGCCAGATTGACGTTACCCGACACACGTATACCCGCCTCACCCGCGTCAATCGTGCCCAGCGGCGCAATCAGATCCACGTCGCCCGCCGGCACTTCGGCGATAGGGGCCAGCGTGGCGATACCCGCGCCGGTGGCCGGAGCCTGCGGCGAGAGATTTACGTTGCCCCACTGGTCATACACGCGCAGCGCCGGGGTGTACTGCACCGAGGTCAGCGCACCGCGACCGGCGTTGATGTCGCCGCGTGCCGACCACGCCTGAATGTCGCCACCGAAGGTGGTCATCACCCGCGACAGGCCGAGCAGCAGGCTGCCATCGCTGAACATGCGGATGTCGCCCTGGCCCTGGGTGACCACACCGGCCGAGGCCGGCGGCACCACACCCTGTGCGCCCACCACGATCTGCCCACCCGGGGCCATCATCTCGATGTTGCCGCCGGCCTGGGTGCGTACACCGGAGCCGCCGAACATCACGATGTCGCCGGTACGGTCGATGGTGGCACCGTTGGCATCCTTCTCCGGCAGCAGCGTGGCGATCGCCTCGCGGCCGCGCAGGTAGGAACCGAAGCGCGGGCTGTCCGGGTCGTTGTACTCGCGGCCACCGGCACGCAGTTCGGCGTGGTAGACCTGACGCAGGAAGATCCGCTGCTGCGCTTCCGGTAGCGAATCGAACAGCGCCAGTGCGGCATCGCCCTTGGCCGGCACACCGAAGCGGTCCTGCAGCCAGGTTTCCAGCTCGGTGCCGTACAGCTTGACTGCCTTGCCCGGCTGTTCGGCCAGGGTGCGTTCCGGGTCGGCCAGGTTGTTCGGGTCCAGGTAACGGTCGCGCAGCGCCGCAAAGTCGAGCTGTTCGTTGCCGGCGGTGACCGAGATACTGGCACCCGGGCGGGTGTCGCCCTGCACCAGGCCACCGGTGGTGGTGATGCTGGCCCTGTCTTCCTGGCGGATCTGGCGACCGGCGCTCACTTCCAGATCGCCCGGGCCGGCGATGCGGATCGGGGTATGGACGATGTCGCGGCCGGCTTCGACAATGCTGATGTCGGTGTCGGTGTTGTTGAGGCCACCAATGTCGCTGAGCAGGATGTCGCGGCCAGCGCGGACGTGGACGGGAGCGGCGACGTCGTTGTAGGTGAAGACGGTGCGCTTGTCTCCCGAAATGCGCTGCAGTTCCCACTGCTGACCGGTGCGCAGGCCGATGATGTCGCCCTGTGCCGCATAGAAGCGGTTGGGGGCACTGCCATTGGCGCGCAGGTCAGTGGACTGCAGTGTAGGCGCACCGAACGTGAACAGTGGCAGGCCACGCTGCCCTTCGAATGAGGGAGCCTCCACCGACACGTTGCCCGCGACCTGGCGGGCGTCCTTGCTGGCCACGAAAGCGGGTTCGAACGGCGTAGGAAGTCGGGCATCTGAACCGCTGCTGCTGATCGCCATGGCCCCCGGGGTAGCCAGGATCGAATCAGCGGCCAATACCTGCAGCTCACCGTTTGCGGACGGCCGTGTCATCAATACGTGATTGGTCTGGTCCGACGCTTTGTCCAACTTGATGCTGCCGCCAGCGGCCAGCAGCCGGATCTTCGACGGCAGCATCCAGTAACTCACCGAGGATACAAAGTTCTCTGCGCGCAGGTCACGCCCCATTTCGTGGCGGGTACCCATCAGGGTGGGGGTGAGGTCGCCGCCGGCGGACACCAGGTCAAGCGCAGTGTTGTCGGTCCAAAGCGAGAACCAGGAAGTGCCCGCTGCGGTGCTTCCGTCCGCCGTCGCCACGGCGTTGTAGTTGACCACCGCCGCGCGTCCTGGGTCCGTCACTGCCCCCAGTACGGCATCTCCGCGTGCCTGCAACAGTGCATTCGCATCGCCCAGCACCAGTACGGGGCCACCCATGGCTTCACCGCGCTGGGCAATGAACGGATCCGAGGGAATCGTGTTGTCCAGCTTCTGGTAGCTTGATGCATTGGTTGCAATACCGCCGACGCGGGACGCCTGCAGAACCAGTTGCCCGCGCAGGTTCACCAGCGTGCCATTGAGTTCCAGATTCTGGAAGTTGTTGTTGTTGATCTGCGAGGTGGCCTGCAGGTTGGGATTGAAGGCCCCGGCGCTGCGCACATGCAGGTCGCCACCCCCGGTCAGCACCAGTTCCCCATCATGGACCCGACCTGTCGAACCGACCACCGCGTTGATCGCGGTCGAGTGTCCTGCAAAGGAGGTGCTGGTCAACGCACCGCCCTTGGCTTCCCGCACACCCGCCGTACCGCCCGCTTCCAGGCTGAGGTTGCCGCCACCAAGCGTACCAAACCCGGTGAAACCGACCATCCGAGGCGTATCTGAACTGCTGCTGCGGGCCCTGACATAGGTACCGAAGTTGATCCACCAACTGGTGCTGGCCGGATCGACTCCCGCGGTGGTGCCAGAGCCCTGCCGCCACAGCCAGTTACCCACGCTGCTGCTGGCCGCATCCGCGTACACGGAATCCGAGAATCCATCCAGGGACGCGCTCTCGGCCCAGGTATCACCAAGAATGTCAGCACCGGCGGCGACCAGCAGATTGCCACCGGCGTCCGGATACCACGCACGGTAAGCAGCCAGCACTGCGTCGTACGCGCCACCTGCCTGCACCGGACCCAACAGTGAGGAAAGTCCTGGCAGTGGTGCACGCGCAGGGTCGAATGCGACATCCAGGTCCGCTCCCAACGAGGTGGGTGTGCCGGCGGTATACACGCCAAAGCCGGACCGCATTGCCACATCCCCTGCCGCAAGCAGATTGAGGTCACCGGTACCGGTGCGCAGCACGCTCCATGCGGGACTGCCGGGACGGCTGGCGTACAGGGTTTCCTCGACCCACTCTCCACCGCCGTAGCAGAAGGTGGGATCCAGAGCGCACAACTCATCCTCGGTGTAGCCGATCATCTCAGCCAGTTCGCGAACCGGACGGTCGGCAAAACTCTCGTCACCCCACAGATTCAGCGAACCTTCGCGGGTCAGCAGGCGACCTCCGATTTCACAGTAGGCATCGCCAAGCGCACACAGTTCGTCTTCGGTGTAACCGATGGCCTCAGCCAGCTCGCTTACCGGCTTTCCGACCCAGCTGTCATCACCCCAGATTTCCAGCGAGCCCTGGAGCGTGACCACGCGGGTTCCGATGAACACACTGGTGGTTTCCACCGTACGGATGGTCGAGTAATGCGTATCGGACAGGATCAGATTGCCCGTGGCACCAAAACGGCGCGTACGCATGTCTGCCGCCTCGGTATCCGCACCGGCCACGACAGTGATGTCCCACGAGGTGGTGCCTTCCGGCAGCATGGCCGCCAACGCCCAGTTGCGGCCCTGGTTGCCGTTGGCGTCGGCGGGGCGCAGGTTGACCGGGGTGTTGCCCGCAAGCACGATCTCGGTCATTGACGGAATCAGCGAACCGGCCTTGAGTTCCACCGCCGTGCTCAGGCGCATGTCCGCCGGCAACGGAACACCTGCCGGCCACTGCTGCGCCTGCACTGCCAGTGCGCTGTCCAGGCGGAAGCCCGCACCCAGCGTCGAACCCGGGCCCAGACTTAACGGCGCGGACAGCACGGTGCCCGCCGCCAAGACCTGGCCGTCGGCGGTGGTCACCGACGCGCGCAGTACCGTGCCGGTCGCCAGTTGCAGGGTACCGGCGATGCGCGTGGGCATCGGCACTTCGGTTCCGGCCGGCAGCGTCATGGCGCGGAAGGGAATGGCGTAGTTCAAGGTGGTGCCGGCCGAGAAGCGGGTGTTTGCCTGCAGGCGCACGCCACCGATCGGCACAATGATGTCGGCACCGTACGGTGTCCGCGCGTCACCGCTGGCGCCGGGCATCAGCAACCAGCCGCCTTCGTCGGGATTGCTCGGCGGCGGCGCGAAACCGTCGTTGATGCTGCCGTAGAGGTTGATGTCACCCTCGGCGCGCAGCACCAGCGAACCGGATTCACCGAAGCCGCGCCGCGACGGGTCATTGCGGTCTGCCTGGGGACCATAGCGGTAGCCGGAGAGATCAATATCCCCGGACATCACCAGGTCGCCGCGGCTGTTGGCTCCGCCGGCGTAGGCAACGATCTCCACGCCGGGACGCAGGCGGTAGCTGCCCAACGCGGCAACGCGCTGCTGCAGGTCGGTGTTGGCGAAGGCGGCATCGAACCACGCGCGGTTGTCCGGATCCACCACCTCGTCCAGCCAGGTCTGGGTGACAAGCTGCGGGCGGTTGCCGTGCACATCGTCAGCGCTCGCCAGCGGCGCATCGGAGTATCGGCGGAACCCGTTCAGCTGGATCTCGCGCGCGCCGTCGATGCTGACGCCGCTGGCCACATCAATGCCGGCGTCGTTGCTGCCGACACGCGGCACGTTGAGGCGCAGCATGCCGCGGGGCGCGCCGTCATTCTGGCCAGCGGCCGTGCCCACTGCCAGGTCGGTGCCGCTGCGGAGGTCCAGTTGTGCCGCACTGCCCAGGGCCACACGGCCCTGGCTGCTGGTCAGTTCGATATCCGCGCGGTTGGGGCTGTCGATGATCTTGCCGTAGCTGTCCACGCGCAGGCCAGTACCGTGCGCATCCAGCGTGCCGTTCACCTGCAGCAGGTCGCGCGCGGCCAGGCGGATGCTGCCTACCTGCACGCCGCTGGCGTCAACGCGTCCATTCACCTGCAGGCTGCCACCGTCAACGCTGATGTCGACCTTGCGGGCCTTCACTTCATCGCCAATCACCAGATCGCCTTCATCCAGCTGGAAGGTGCGTGCACCGGTGATGCCACCGGCGGTGAGCCGCTGGTTCAATCCCTGGAAGTCCTCCAGTTGGCGCGCATGCAGCACCAGTTCGCCGCCGTCCCAGGGTACGAGGCTGCCGCCGGCATCGGTGGTACCGCTGGCCCCGCCGAGCAATGTGCCGGCCAACGACACGCGCCCGGCCCCTGCCCCGCTGGCATTGACGGTGAGACGTCCACCGCGGTTGTTACGGGCCGAGACATCGATGCGTGAGCCTGCATCGGCAAGTATGTCGCCCGACGCCGCGCTCAATTCAATGTCGCCGCCCCAGCTGTACTTGTCGACGTCCAGCAGAGTAACGGTGCGCCCGGCCAGGTCGAGGTCGGCATTGCCGCCCAGCGTAATGCCGCCATCGGCCTTGGCGCTCAGGCGACCGGACGCCAGCTTCAGGGTGCTGTCGAGGACGATGTCGCGCGCCTGCAGCGACAGCTCGGCCCCCAACGCGGCGTTGTCGCCGGCCGCGCTGCCATTGCCGTGCATGGTCAGCATGCCACCGGTGCGTACTGCCAGCTTCGCGGCATCGGCACCGGTGAACAACGGTGTGGTGATGTCCAGCTCACCCCCGGTGTAGGTCCAGCCCTGTCCCGCCACGTAGTCGCCCTGCTGCTGGTAGACATCCAGCGTTCCCTTGCCGGAAAACAGCACGCGGTCACTGGCTTGCAGATTGACCGAGGAGAACCCCAGCAGTTGACGGTTGGCACTGGATTCCGAGTTGCGTCGGGTGGACGCGGGCGAGCCCAGCTCCAGCGTGGAGGCCACGATGTCCAACCGCCCCGCACCGAGGCGGTCGACCATGGCCGCGCCCTGCGGCGTGGTCGCACCGCTGCCGATGGCGGCCTGGGGTGACGCCATGGCTCCGTCCCACAGCAGCGTGTCGGCTACGATCCGGGCGCGGTCATCCGCGTTGCCGTAGCCATGGATCGCGGGGGCACCCAGCATCAGTTGCTTGAGTTGGCTCTTGCCGGTGACTGCGTCACGGGTGTCCAGCTCCACGCTGCCGATCACGTTGATGGCATCACGTGCGCTCAGGCTGAGCGTTTCAAGTGCCGGGGCCTGGATCGCGGTGTTGCCTTTCAGCAGATTCTGCAGCATGTCCTGGTTGAGCGTGAGACCGGCCGGCAGACCGCCATTCGCCGCGAATGCAGCAATCGCATCGGCCTGGCCCAGATTGATCGCCGAGACCGCCAGGCCCAACCGGCGCGTTCCGTAGCTTGCGTTCTCTCCAATCTGCAGGCGACCTTCGGTCGCGGCGGTGATGCTGCCTTCGGACACCACCAGTGCCTGCCCCGCGCACGTGGTTTTCAGACAGGCACCGATGTTGATATCAACGTCGGCCACACTGCCATTCGGCAACAGGTTGATGTCGCCGTTGGACACGGCAAACACCGCAGCCCCATTTTGACCCTGATAGAAGAAGCCGTCGCTGGCGTCGTAGGAAGCGGCTCCCTGGCCAAGGGTGCTGAGCGTGGCCCCCTGTTCGACGACGATTCCCGCGCCGCCCTGCTTGGCGGTCAGGATGATCTCGGGCGCGTAAAGCGCTGCCCCGTCATGGACGCGTACTGTAGGTGCCAATGCGTTTACAACCGCGGTGGGGGATGTGTACGCCCCCACATCGAAATCGCCGCCCAGAACCATGCGAGCAGGTGCCAGCGCATTCAATGCTTCCGCCTCCAGCACGGCACCGTGCCCTTCCGGTGCGGACGTGGCGGCCGCGATGATGTCCAGCGGACCGCCGGTGGTGGAGACAACCACGCTGCCGGCGAAGCCGGCGCTTCCTGCCGCGGCCCCCAGACGAGTCTGGCCGGCGACCTTCAACGCCGAGGTGCCATCGCGACTGGCATCCGGGCTGAGATCCAGCTTGAGGCGACCGGCATCCACGGTCTGTAGTCCGCGCGGCAGGCCCCGCCGTTCCGCATCACGGGCGACGAACGTGTTGTAGGACGTCTCGTCGTAGCCGGAGTGGCGCCGCACCATGGCCGCCGGCGTGATCAGCATGTCCGTCAGCAGCGGCGAAATGTCCGTGCCCAGCCCACGTCCCTGTCGGCCCGCGACACGCCAGGAGCCGGTGCCGGTGGCGATCGCACCGGCGACGCCATTGACGCCCGTGCTGCCCAGTTCCACACGGAACGCACCCGGCTGCAAGGCGAACGACGCAGGCAACAGGGTGTACGTACCGGCAGCCAAACCGGGCACGCCCTCCGGCACCACGATGCGCTGGCCCAGTGCCGGGTCGGCGCTGCCCTGGGACAGGCCAGCCGGTGCCACGCTGCCGCCGTAGCCGGGCAGGATCGCGTAAACGGGATTCCCCGAGGCACTGAACGCGTAAGCCGGATTGGCATCAGCGAGCGCGTTGCGCAGGATATCCACCGAACCGCCACGACCACTGACATAGGCCGCACCCGTCAGCTCGCCGCCACCGGACATGTCCAGCAACGCGCCGAAATCCACCTTGGTCTGCCGCGCCTTGAAGGTGATGCCGATCGGATTCGTCCCGGCAATCCGGCCACCCACTTCCTGCGGCTCGACCGCAGTACCGTCAAGGTACCACTGCAACCCGTCCACGGTACCGCCGTACGGCAGCGAAAGCCCTGCGGCGCTGGTGGAGGTGATGCTGCCGTCAAGCAGGCGCACCTGTGCGCCTTCGGCCTGGTTGCTCACCCCACCGATGAGCACCTTGCCGAGGGGTGCGCGTACCACGCCGCCCTGCTCTACGTTGGCCCCTACCAGGCTGATGCTGCCAAACACCGAGGGAGCTGGAGCCGGCGTATCGCCGTCGGAGCGGAAAATCCGCAGAAGCGCGTCTGCGTTCTGCCAGACTTCAACCTCCTGACCGATCTGCTCGGGTGCCAGGCCAACTGCAATTGCCGCATACGTACCCGTCGTCGGGTAGATCTGAGCCGCGGTGATATCCAGTGCCGATGGTGCAGCCAACTGGGTGAAGCCGCTGCCGACAACGTTGTTGCCTCGAAGCAATCGAAGATCGCCAGTGCTGCGCAGGTCCACCTTGTCGAAGCCGGTAAAACTGACGGCGTCACGCACATCGATCAGCTCGGCGGATGCGGTGAGCTGGTTCCCCGCGCCCTGCGCCAATGTCGGCGGTGCGGGTCGTTTCATGTTTTCGCCGGTGACAGTGCGCCAGTTACCCTGCGCGAAGCTCAGGTACGGTGCCGAGAGAGCCAGGGTACCGGCGGCTGCACTCGGTCGGAAGCCGATGCTGCCCAGCAGGCGCAGGCTTCCGTCCATCGCCAGCGACAGCGCTCCGTCTGTACGGACGTCGCCGAACAGTGACAGATGGTCGAAGCCGCCCTGCGCGATCTGTTCCAGGCTCAGATAGCCATGACCGTAGACCGGCGCGTCGTTGTTGAGCCCTTGTTCGCGATCCTGTCCCAACGCGAGCTCACGCGGAACCAGCACCGCGTCCACGGCAGTGGGGCCATATACGCTCCCCCCGAAGGCAACGCCCAAGGTGCCACCCTCGGCGCTGACACCGCCCGCCGCCGCCTCCAGCGCGCCTTGCAGGTACAGCGCGTTGGCCGATCGGATGACGATGCGGCCACCGTCGGTGTCCACCTGCTGCACGCCCTGCCCCTGTACGTCCAGCCGCTCGCTGGTGCCCGAGGCCAGCAATCGGGCTCCTGCGTCCACCACCACGAATGCATCCACCGAATCGGCCACCGCGTTGCGCGTCTCCCAGTCGAGATCACCACCGAGGGTGATGCGACCACCGGCGTTGACGATGCCCTGGCGGCGGCCGGACGCGTCGACCGCAACGAAACTGTCGGCACTGGCGTCAAGCACGGCCGTGTCGCCCAACCGCCACGTGCGCGTTCCAGGCATTGATGGATACGCCCCCGGCGTGTAACGGACACCTTCGAGCGCAATCCGGCCGCTGCGTGCGCGCAGTGTGCCGTCCACTGTGATGTTCTCTGCAGCGCGCAGCAGGATGCCGTTCCCGCTGTCGACCTCCACCAGTGCGCCCTCGCCCACGCTTACACTGCCGCCCGCAAACAGTCGCTCGGAGCGCAGGGTCAGGTCCGCTCCCTCACGACGGGTGACCGCACCGCTGCCAGGATCCACCTGGTAAAGCGGGGCCTGCCAGGTTTCCAGCGCTGCCTTGTGATCAACTGCTGAAAGCGCACCTGTCGTTGGCCTCACGCTGGGCCGCAGCACGTGCAGCTGGACGCCTTCTGGCACCACCACGCCCGCATGCCCGTTGATGTCGTAGGAGGAAAATCCGCTGGCGAACATGCTC
This sequence comes from Stenotrophomonas sp. PS02289, assembly GCF_029960115.1. GTDB lineage: Bacteria > Pseudomonadota > Gammaproteobacteria > Xanthomonadales > Xanthomonadaceae > Stenotrophomonas. The sequence continues at coordinate 52,334 of NZ_JASCOZ010000001.1, read as the reverse complement.
GTTTCAAGCGTAAGCGCATCATCGACGGGCGCGCCGCCGATCTGGACCTGCCCCCCTGTCTCCAGCAGGAACGCGCCACTCCGGTTGAGGCCCAGCGCACTGAATCGTGCGCCGTCCCCCAGGTGCACGCGACCGGAGCCGTCACTGGGCACGTCCGCCACGTCGGCGCGCAACGCCACGCTGCCGGCGTTGCCAACCATGATGTCGCCCTGCACGTCCACCCGGCCGCCCGCGTCGACGATCACCTCGCTGCCCGCGCCCATCTGCACGTCGTGGCTGTTCTGCAGGTCCAGCTGGCCACCATTCACCCACGCCGCCTGACTGTCACGTTCGGGCTGCATCAGGCGGTTGGTCCATGTCCCACTCAGGTCGATGCGCGCCCCATCGCCAAGACCCACGCTGCCGCGACCCTCCAGCAGGATTGCCTGCAGATTGCCATTGGGCAGTGTCTGCAGATTGCTGGCGCTCAGCGAGCCGCCATGCGCGGTAATGTCGCCGTCGATCTGGACAACAGCAGCGGTAAACACCAGCGCCGCTCCGTCCTGCAGGCGCAGGCTGCCTTCCGTGTGCAGGGTGCCGCGGGTCAGCAGGTCCAGGCTTCCCCATTGCTGGGCGCTCAGGGTGTCGGCGTCCATCCAGAAGGTGTTGCCGCGGCTCGTATCCAGCGGAGCCTGTAGATCCGCCAGCGCTGGCAGCCCAACCGTATCGCCCAGGCGCACGTCGGTGGCGAACCCGCCCTCGCGGCCGCGCGCACCGTACTGGCCGAGCAGCAGCGCGGCATTGCGCGCCACGGCGGTCTGCGCCTGCGTGTAGCCGTCCTTGCCTGCATCGGGGCCGCGATCCTGACGTACGCCCTGGAAGGTGCGGGTATCGATATCACCGTCCAGCACCGCAGTGGGAGCGGAAATCACCAGCTGGCCCGCATCGCGGCCCACGGTGTATCCGTTCTCCACCCGTCGCTCGCTGGCGATCAGCGGATTGCGGAAATTCTCGGTGACGCCCCAGCGTTCATGACTGCTTTCAAAGCCACGATACAAACCTGCGAACAGCATGGCCGCCGGCGCGTCATCCAGTCGATACAACTGCCCATCGGTGCCGCGCAGCCAGGTCTGCTGGATGGTGCCACTGGCCACATCCAGGCTGCCACCGGCCAGGTTGATCCTAGAACCGGCCTGGGTGATCACCTCGTTGCCGCCCAGCAGCACACTGCCGCCCTGCGCGGCCCATTCGCTGACCGAGTGTCCCTGCGTGCCCAGATAGCCGCCGACCTCCAGCAGGCCACCGGCCGCGTACCAGCGTTCGGCCTCATAGCCACCGGTGCCCGCCGCGACATGAATCAGCTGGCGGCGATCAATCCACGCCTCATTGTTGTTGAGACTGTTGAGTTTGCCGCTGTCGCGGTTGTCCGGGGAATCGCGCAGTTCGTTACCCTGCACGTTGATCTTGACGTTGTTGCTTTCCATCGAGACCTTGACCCCGACCGCACCGGATACGTCCACGCGTGCGCCATCGGCCAGCGCACTGCGCCCGGCTGCGTCGACGACCACCTGTCCGCCTGTGGCCAGGGTCAGCGACTGACCTTCGAAAGCCACATTGCCGCCGGATACGATCTCGATGCGCGACTGATCGCGCCGGTCCTGCATGCGCGACAGATTGTCGAACGTACCCGTATTGCTGGTGGCACGCACGATGTTCTGCGCGGACGACTCGGCGATCAGGGCATCCCGCTGGCTGTCCAGCGCGGTGGTCTTGCCGTCGTCCTCAATCAGCACGGCCGTGGTGGAGCCCTCCGCCAAGGTGACCGAACCCGTCCGATCAGCCAGCGAGTTGAGCAGGTGCACCGTGCCGCGCTGGTTGACCGTGGTGGTGGCCACCGCCACACCCGCCTGTTCCACCGTGCGCCCGGCCAGGGTGATGTCGCCCTCGCGCGCCTGGATCAGGCCCGAGTTGGTGACCGTGCCTGCCGTGCTTCCGGCAGCCAACTGCGGGGCAATTTCGTTGCCACGGGTGGTGGAAGCCGTGTTCTGCGCGGTTCCCACGCCACGGCGGATGATGAAGGAATCACCGGCCGCCAGCTGGGCCTGCCCTTTCACTGTTTCGATCTGGCCGGCGTTCTCCACGTTCTGGCCTGCCAGCAGCACGTAGCCGCCACTGCGGGTGGCGGTGCCCGGCACGTGCGTGGTGATGCGTGCGCCGCGTTCGACCAACACATCGCCCGCAGCATCAGTGAGCGACGCCATCGTGGCATCGGCCCCGAACAGGCCGTTGTCGTTGAACTGCGCGTCGCTGATCCGGGCCGCCGCCGCCACCAGGTTCCGGACGTTGATCTGGCTGTTGTTGCCAAACACCACGCCGTTGCGGTTGGCAATGAACACGCTGCCCGGTGCCTTGATCTGGCCCAGGATCTGGCTGGGCCGGGCGTTGGGATCATTGACCCGGTTCAGTACTGCCCAGTCCGCGTTCTGGCCGAAGCTGAGCACGGTGTTGGCCCCGACATTGAACGTCTCCCAGTTCAATATCGCTTTGTCTGCAGTCTGCTCGATGCTGACTTCCACCTTGCCATCAGCACCGGTCTTCTGGACCGCGTCACGCGCGTTGATCCAGCCGCGGGTGAGCGGATTCTCATCCACCTTCAATCCGCCCTTGCCCAGACCGTCCGCGACGATGTAGCCGGCATTGCGCAGATTCTGCCGCGCCTGTTCCTGCATGCGCTGCTGCAGTGCGATCGCCTGCGCCGCACTGCCGAGGTTGTCGATTGACTGCTGCAGCTTCTGCCGCGCCGCATCCTGCTGCTGGGTGGGTTGCCCGAAGTTGACCGGCGCACCGTTGGGCATGCGCCCGCTCTGCGCCGCCGCGTTATGGGCCGCGCCCTTGTCGGCGAACCAGGCCGGGCTGAAGGCCTGCTGCGCACCTGCAGGTACGGCCATGGAGCCCAGTGCCACGGCGATGGCCCAGGCCATCGGGTGGTTGCCGAGGGTACGGCGGGACGCGGCGGTACCGCGCAGGGCAGTCGAATGCAGGTGCGACATTGAAACCTCGTCAACCGGAAGGTACGCCCGGGCGGGCGGATACTGAATGGGTAGGGCCCCTACCGAGTGCGGCCCTTGCACCTGATAGACGGGGACCAAGGGACAAAGCCGACAAACGAGTCTGGCATTGCAAAGAAAAAGGGTGCCGGCGTTTCCGCCGGCACCCTCATGCATTGCCTTACACCCACTCGCCGTTACGGACGGCCAATGAGGGTGGCACCGCTACCGCAGACGCTGGCGTTCTGCAGACCGTTCGGAGCGGTCACGGTGGCAATCTGCTCACGCACTGCGGTCTTCCAGGCAGCGGTCAGCGGGATGAACCCGTGATCGCGAACGGCCTGATCAGTTGCACCAGCAGTGCCGTAGTGGCGGTTCAGGAACAGGCGGATCTGCGTGGCGACCGCAGCGTTCTTGTAGCACTGGCCGATCACGAAGTTGGTGTAGCCCGCGATCGGGTAGCCCGTAGTCGGGTTGGTGAACACCGGTGCCCAGCGCGACGGATTGGCCAGTTCTTCAGGGGTGGAAGGCGGAGCGATGCTGCCCAGCGTGGCCGAAACGTTCACTTCGTTCGGCGAATAACCACGCAACTGTGCGATACGGGTGGCATCGTCCAGGCTCGGGATCACGTCCGGACCGACGTAGCCGACGTAGCCTTCGGTCGAGAACACGGTGTTGTACAGCGCGGTGCCGCCGGTCGCGGTGGCCGGAACGAAACGAGCGCTCGGCGCGGCGTTGCCGTTGAACAGGTTCTTGAAGGTCGACTGGACCGAGAAGGCACCGTTCTTCAGCGCGGTGCCGGACAGGTCCAGACCCGGCTGCAGCGGGCAGACGGTGGTCAGGAAGCGGGTCAGCAGTTCGCTGGTGCCGCTGCTCTCGTCGCGATACACGATCTTCAGCTCGCCCGAACGGCCGCTGCCCGACACCTGCGACCAGTCGCTGACGGCACCGGCGAAGATGCGGCACAGATCAGCATCGGAGATGTTCAGCGCGGCACCGGCCTTGTTGAACGGAATGGTGACCGAGGTGGCAACCGACGGGAACTGCAGCAGCGGACCGTAGTAGGTGGCCAGGCCCGGGGTGTTGTAGGTGGCATTGTAGATGGCGCGCTCGCTGCCGGCGGTCGGAACCAGGTCCGGGCCGCCGCTGAGGACGGAATCGCTGCCGATGAAGTGCGCAACGGTGGTCTGGCCAGCAAAGCTGCCGGAACCCAGGAAGGTCGACTTGCCGGTGCCCGAGCCGGTCACGGCGTAGTTGAAGTTGGCCGGCAGGATGCTGTCGGTCGAGCCCTTGTACAGGTCGGCCGGCAACGACGCGCCGCCGCCGTTGACGGCCACCTGGGCCGAGGCAACGCCCGCCACCGACATCAGAGCGGTGGCAACCACCGCGGCGATGATCTTGTACTTGTTCATGGTCTTCTCCAGAAGGGTTCTACTACGAAGTTGAAACACCGAGGGAGGAACAACTACTGCACCTGCTGCCGCCCGGGGACCTCCCAGTCCGCGCTGCGGCGACGGGAGTGATGCTGGGCTTCGTGGATGACAGTGCGCTTTAAAAAGGTGTGGAACTCGCTGTAATAGTCTGGAGAACTGTGTGGAGTTTCTATTGAACGGGAACTTTCATCACGCTTCGCAGCATTCAGTTGACGAGCTGATTCATTTCCATGATCGGCATCAGCACCGCCAGCACGATGGTGAGTACCACGCCACCCATCACCAGAATCATCGCTGGCTCCAGCAATGCCGTCAGCGTCATCGCACGACGTTCGATCTCGCGCGAGATGGTCTGTGCGGCGCGCTCGAGCAATGGGGCCAATGCGCCGGTTTTTTCACCGCTCGCAACCAGGTGCACCAGGATGGGAGGAAACACCTTCTGCACTTTCAATGCGGCACCCAGTGGCGCGCCTTCGCGCACACGCGAAGCGACGTCGTCTGCTGCCTTGGCAAGAAAAGCATTGCTCATGGTCTGCCGTGCTGCATCCAATGCGCGCAGCAGTGGCACGCCGGCATCGATCAAAATGGCCAGCGTGGACGCAAAACGTGCGCTGTTCACGCCGATGAGGAAGCGACCCACCATCGGCATGCGCAGCAGAGCTGCGTCCCAGCGCAGGCGCAGTTCCGGCCGGCGCAGTGCCATGCGCCATGCCACCACCAGCGCAGCCGCGCCCAAACCGACCCAGATGCCCCACTCGCGGGTGAAGGCGCTGGCCTCCAGCATCACCCGCGTCAGCAACGGCAAGGTCTGCCGCGCCTGCACGAATGCGGTGACCACCTGCGGCACCACGTAGCTGAGCAGAAAGATCACAATCGCCACCGACACCAGGCTGATCGCACCGGGATAGATGAACGCGGTGATGACCTTGGCCTGCAGCGCGTTGCGCTCTTCGATGTAGTCGGCCAGGCGCTCCATCACCCGGCCGAGATCACCGGAGTCCTCGCCCGCGCCCACCAGCGCGCGATAGATGGGCGGGAAATCGCGCGGACGTGCGGCCAAGGCCACGGTCAGGCGCTGGCCTGCGCGTACGTCTGTGCGTACCGCAGTAAGCGCCTGCACCACATGCGCCTGCTCGACCTGCTCGATCACCGCACTGAGCGCGGCCTCCAGCGGCAGGCGTGCGGCCAGTAGGCTGGAGAGCTGGCGTGTCGCCCACGCCAGTTCGGTCGCGCTGAGTGCGCGCCGCCGCCAGTTGCCTGCGTTGGCATTGACCGGGCGCAGTTCAACCGGGGTCAGTCCACGGCCTTTCAGTGCCTGGCGTGCGCCCTTGGCGCTGTCGGCATCCAGCCGTCCCTTTTCGGTATTGCCGCTGGCGGTGAGCGCCCGGTAGTCGAACTGAGGCATGGCGGCTGCCTCAGTCGTCGCCGGTCACGCGCAGGATCTCCTCGCGCGTGGTGATGCCCTGCGCCACCCAGCGCATGCCGTCCTCGCGCAGCGTGCGCATGCCGGCCACACGCGCCGCTTCGCGCAGGGCGGGTTCGCCCTGCCCTTCGTGGATGAGCGCCCGCACGCGATCATCCACCACGAACAGTTCGTGGATGCCGGTGCGCCCCTTGTAACCACTGTTGGCGCAGGCAGGACACCCCACCGCGCGCCATTCCGGCTGCCCATGCACATCCACGCCCTGTTTTCGGCACTGTACACACAGACGACGTACCAACCGCTGCGCCAACACACCGCGCAAGGATGACGCCAGCAGGAACGGCTCCACACCCATGTCGGCCAGACGCGTCACCGCCGAGATGGCGTCGTTGGTATGCAGCGACGCCAGCACACCATGACCGGTGAGCGAGGACTGCACGGCGATCTGCGCGGTCTCCAGATCGCGGATCTCACCGATCATGATCGTGTCCGGGTCCTGACGCAGGATGGCGCGCAGCGCGGTGGCGAAAGTCATCCCGATGCGTGCATTGACCTGGATCTGGCCGATGCCGGCAAAATCGTACTCGACCGGGTCTTCGACGGTGAGGATGTTGGCGGTGCTGCTGTCCAGCTGGCCAAGCGCGGCGTACAGCGAGGTGGTCTTGCCACTGCCGGTGGGGCCGGTGACCAGCACGATGCCATGCGGCTGGCGGATCAACCCGGTGAAGGTGGCCAAAGTATCCTCGGCCATGCCCAGGCGCTTCAGCTGCAGCCGCCCGGCGTCTTTTTCCAGCAGGCGCAGCACCGCACGCTCGCCATGCCCGGTGGGCACGGTGGAAACGCGGATGTCCAACGGCCGGCCACCGACGCGGATGGCGATGCGTCCGTCCTGCGGCAGGCGCTTTTCGGCGATGTCCAGGTGCGCCATGATCTTGATGCGCGAGACCAGTGCGGCATGCAGCGCGCGACGCGGCTGCACCATGTCGCGCAGGGTGCCATCCACGCGGTAGCGCACCACCGAATGGGTTTCGAACGGCTCGATATGCAGGTCGCTGGCCCCGTCGCGCGCGGCCTGCGCCAACAACGCGTTGATCATGCGGATCACCGGGGCGTCGTCCTGCGCGTCGAGCAGGTCGGTAATCTCGGGCATGTCCTGCATCAGCCGGTCGAGATCGACCTCGCTTTCTGCGGCACCAACCAGCGCGGCCGCATCACCGCCGTCGCGGTAGCGCTCGCCCAGTTGCTGCTGCCAAGGCGCGTCGTCGATGACATCGAAGCGCAACGGACCATAGCGCCGGCGCAGTTCCGCCACCGCCCAGGCGGGGGTGGCGGCGGTGCCGAGCAGGCTCCACTCCTCGCCATGCTGCGCCAGCAGCACCTGCTGCGCGCGAGCCCAGGCAAATGGCAGCGGCGGCAGCATTGGCGCGGCGCTCATGGCTTCGTCACCGGCTCCGTCGGATGGCTCAGGCCGTCGGGCAGTTCCTGCGGCAATTGGGGTGCCTGCATGTCCGGCAACGCCCAGCTGGATGCAGGCTGCGCGCCGGCCTGGGCATTGCGCATGTAGTCGTAACGGTCGCGGGTAAGACGCTGGCCCGCGGCGGGATCACGTACGACGTGTGGGCGCAGGAACACCATCAGGTTGGTCTTGGTGCGGTTGCGGGTGTCGCTTCGGAACAGCGCGCCCAGCAGCGGGATGCGGCCCAGCCCAGGTACCGCATCGCGACCATGGCTGACGCTGTCTTCCAGCAGGCCGCCCAGCACCATGATCTGACCGTCGTCGAGCAGGACACTGGTATCCAGCGCACGCTTGTTGGTGACAATGCCGATGCTCTCGTTGGAGCGCTGGTTATCGATGCTGCTGACTTCCTGGTAGATGTCCAGTTTGACCGTGCCACCTTCGGAGATCTGTGGGCGCACCTGCAGTTTCAGGCCGATGTCCTCACGCTCGATGGTCTGGAACGGGTTGTTGCTGCCGCCACCGCCATCGGTGACATAGCGGCCGCTGACGAACGGCACGGTCTGGCCGACCATGATGCTGGCCTTCTCGTTGTCCAGCGTCATCAGATTGGGCGTGGACAGGATGTTGGCTCCGCCCTTGCTCTGCAGCGCGTTGGCCAGCGCTTTCAGATTGAGGATTTCGCCAACGCCCGGCAGGTTGATGGTGCCGTCGATCACGCCGATGTTCAGCCCGTCCTTGGCCAGCGCGTCCAGCGTGGTGGTGGCCCCGGTGTTGAGGCCACTGCCGCCAAAGCGGGTGCCGCCGAAGGTACGCCCGTTGCCCAGCATCCACTGCACGCCCAGTTCGGCCGCGTCAGTGGCGGTGACCTCCACGATCAGGCTTTCCACCAGCACCTGGGCGCGGCGCTGGTCGAGCTGGTCGATCACCTTGCGCAGGTTGCGGTACACCGGTTCCGGTGCCGAGATCAGCAGCGTATTGGTTGTGGGGTCCGGCTGCACCGAGATGCCGTTGTGGCTGAAGCCGGTACCCTCTTCCTGACCATTACCAGCGGCATCCAACCGCTGCGATCCCGGCAGTCCATTGGCGGCGCTGCCGTTCTGCGCCGTGCTCTGCTGAGTGCTGGTGCTCTGCGTCGCACCTGACGAAACGGGGCTGCCTGCGGCAGGGGTAATAGCCAGCGGGTCGCCGGCGCGCGGCGCGTCGGTCTGTCCGGCGACCACGCCGCGCAGCACCTTGGACAGCGCGGTGGCTTGTGCATTGCGCAGGTAGACCACGTGCAGGTTGCCGCTTTCATCCTGTGCACGGTCCAGCTTTTCCACCAGCTGCCGGGCCAGGCGGGTGCGGGCCGGGCTGCTGGAGCGCAGCAGCACGCTGTTGCTGCGTGGGTCGGCCATCACCACCACCTTCTGGGTGGCTTCATTGCCCTGCGCGTCCAGCAGCGGGCCGACCATCGCGGCCACGTCCACGGCGATGCCCTGCTGCAGCTTGACCACGTCGGTGTCCAGGTTGGCCGGCGTGTCCAGACTGGCGATGATGCGCGCGATGCGGTCGAGGTTGTCGGCGTAGTCGGTGATGACCAGGCTGTTGCTGGCCGCCGACGCGGTAATGGGATTGTCGGCGGCGATCATCGGTCGCAGCACTGGCACCAGCGCAGTAGCATTTTCAAAGCGCAGGGTGAAGGTGCGGGTGACCACTTCGCCACCCGCGCCACTGCCGCCCACCGGCCCGCCGAGCAGCTTGGCATCGGCCTGCGGCACCACGCGGGTAACGCCCTTGCCTTCCACTACCGCGAAGCCCCGCATCCGCAGTGCACTGACCAGCAGCTGGTAGGCCTGCGCGCGGTCCACGGGGCCGTCGGAAACCACGGTCATCTTGCCGGTCACTTTGGGATCGACCAGGAACTGCCGTCCGGTGAAGCGGGCGGCCATGCGCAGCACGCCGCCGATGTCGGTGTCGACCAGATTCAGCTGCACCCGCTCATCGGCCGCCGTGGCCGCCGCATTCTGGGCACTGGCCATCGGCTGCGCCTGCAGCAGCGCGACCGCCAGCGTGATCGCCACCCACTTCCCTGCGCGCAGGTGGCTCATTGCGTGCCACCGCCGCCAGCGTCCTGCCCCATCACGATCGTGCCAGACACCCGTGCCACCGCCATGTTCGGATCTCCCGTGCGTTCCAGTTTCAGTTCCTGCAGCGGCGCAGCCGGGTCGGCCAGCACCGGCAGCAGCCAGTTCCATAGGGCGTCCGCCGGCGCATCGCGCACGGCCAGCTGCCAGCGCCCGTGCGCGTCATCCAAGGTGATGTAGCGACTCAGTCCACTGGCCCGCAGCTGCGCGCGCAGTGCGGCGGTGTCGAGCACGGCGGCCTGTTGCTGGCGTTGCGCGGTGCTCAGCAGGCCCTGCAGTTCCTGCTGCTGCGCGCGCAGTCGGGGCAGCTCACCCTGCCAATGGGTGCGCTGCTTCTGCAGCGGCTCCCACCAGCCCACCCACAACCCCGCACCAACGATGGCCACCAGCATGAGCAGCAGCATGCCGCGCTCGCGCGCGGCCAGACGGCTCCAGCGCTGCAGCAGAGCAGAAGCGAAGCCGGGCCGGCCCGCTGTGGCGGGAGCCTTGGCGAGCGCGCGCGCCATCAACCCGGTCCGTTCGCGCTGACCCGCAGGCGGCCGTTGCCGCGGTCGGTCAGGGTCAATCCGTGCGCCTGCAGCGCCTGCTGCCAGCGCTCCAGGCGCGGCGTATCAGCAGGCGGACCACGTGCAGGATCCAGCTGCAGCTGCAGTTCGCCGGGGTGATACTCCATATGCGCCACGGCACCGGCCCACTCGGGCACCGCCTGCAGGGTGGTCGCGGCCAGGCGCTGCACGTCGGGTGCGCTGATCGGCTTGGCACTGCCGGCCTCCACCGCGCGACGCGCCTGCAGCACCGGATCCACCACCTCGCCCACATCGGGCAGGCGCTGCCTGGTCTGCTGCTGCATGTCCTGCTGCAGGGTCTGCGCCTGCGCGGCCCATTGCCATGTCTGGACCTGCAGTCCCAGCCCAACCAGAACGGCGGCGGCCACGCCCAGCCCGATCGCCAGCCAGGGCGTGCGCTTTGCCTGGGTCGGCAGCGGCAGCGACCAGCTGGGCAATGGGCCACTCCACTGCTGTTCGTGCGCCAACACCGGTGCCGCCTCATCCACCGGCCAACCGCCGGCTGCCGCGCCGAGCCAGTGCCATGCGGTCTGATCGTCGTCGCCCAGACGCGCACGAAACTGCTGTGCCGCTGCGCCGTGCTGACCCTGGCCCAGCCACTGCACCCATCCACGGTCACGCGAGGTGCGCACCAGCAGATGATCGCCGCAGACCTGCAAGGTCGGCCGGTTGTCCTGCAGCGGCAGCAGCAACGGCGTGGGATACAGCCCCTGCAGTTTCAGACCCAGCGAGTGGAACAGCACTGCGACCTGCTGTACCGCTTCGCGCCCCAGCCACGCCACCGCGACGCGACCATCGCGGTCCTGCGGGCCGTGCGCGAAGGCGACCTCGGCCATGTCCTCCAGCAACAGGGACTCGATCTCGGCCTGCATCGCTACCTCCAGCCGGCGGCCGCTCAGTGGCGGCAGCAGCAGGTCGAGCAGGATCAGGTCCTGTACATCCAGGCAGGCACGGGTGATCGCAGCGGGATAGCGGACGGCCAGCACCGCCAGCGCGCCGCGTCCATAAGAAGTCACCGTACCCTGCTGCCACCACGCCCAGTCCACGTCGGACTGCGCATGCAGCGCGGACAACGGGGGAAGTCGCAGACGCAGTTCGCCCTTCATGATCCAATCCTTGTCCACATGCGTTGCACGCGTACGCCGGGGTCGCGATGTTCGCGCCAGATCAGCGCCTGGAAGGGCACGCTTGCTGTATCGGCCTGCACGCTGCCTTCGGCGAGGAACCATTCGCTGTGAATGCCCACCTGCGTTTCCACCATCTGTGCCTGCGGGACCTTCAACCGGAACTCGATGTCGCCTCGATTGAGGAAGTAGCGGCCGGCGTCGCGTTCGCCCAGCAAGGCCTGCAAACGCGACACGTCGGTGTCGGGCAGCTCGGTGGCCAGCAATGCGGCCGTGCTGGTGTTGGCGTTGAGCAGGGTGTCGCGGGGCAGCAGAGTGACCACCTGGGCCAGTGCCTGCATCTGCCCCGGGTCGCCCTCGGGCACGGCCAGCGCCAACACGCCATGTACATCGCGCGGCAGCGGCGCGCCGCCACCGATGCGCGCCAGCATGAAGTCGCGTACCTGTGCGCACGTTGCCGGGGCGATGCCCTGCTGTGCACAGACGCGTTCCAGCACAGCTTGGGCGTGCGCATCCGGGCGACCGTTGCGCACCAGGTTGTGCAGGTTGAACAGCGCCTGTGCATCACGCAGCTGCAGCTGCACCGGCAAGGGGGACTGCAATGCGATCGGCCGCGACCAGAGCCCGCCCGCCACGGTGGTGATCTGCTCGGCTGCATCCTCGCGCAGCTGCTGCGACGCGCGTTCGGTCGCGGCGTCCACCGCCAGGCTGACCTGCGCGCGCAGTTGTTCGCCGCGCAGCGTGCGCAACGCGGTGGACTGGCGCAGGATCAGTCCCGCGGCGATCACCGCCACGATCGCTACCACCAGCATGGCCACGATCACCGCCATGCCGCGTTGGTGGCGTGGGGAACGGCCTGCACGTTGTCGTGCTGCGCGCATGGAGGATGGCCTCAGAGCTGCCAGGAGCCGATGTCGCTGTCACCTGCATCGCCATCCGCCTTGCCGTCCGCACCGAACGAGAACACGTCGATCTCACCGTGCTGGCCCGGATTCGCGTACTGGTAAGGTGCACCCCACGGGTCGTTGGGCAGACGTTCCAGATACGGGCCCACCGGCATGCCACCGGTGTTGCCCGGCGGCTTCATCAAGGCCTGCAGCCCTTGTTCGCCACTGGGGTAACGGCCGTTGTCCAGGCGATACAGCTTCAACGCCTGCATCAACGCGGCGATGTCCTGGCGCGCGGCGACCACACGGGCCTGGTCGGGCCGGTCCATCAGGCGCGGCACGATCAGCGCGGCCAGAATGCCGATGATCACCACGACCACCATGATCTCCAGCAGGCTGAAGCCGTGCTGGCGTTTGCTGCGGTTGCGAACCCTGCTGCCCATCATGTCGTCCTCAATCTTCCTGGAAGAGACCGCGCCACCATCGTCGGTCCTGCATGTGTCAGTTCGATAAACATTGGCGGATACCGCGGCGACAGCGCGCCGCATTCACCAGAATGGCGGGGGCCACGCCCAAAGCAGCGTCAACGCAGTGCTGCAATGCGGGCTGTTGAAGCGATTCAAGCAAGGCACGGCATTCAGCCAGCGACCACGCACTGGCCTCATCGATGCCAACGAAGTCGCGGTACAACACGTTGAAGCGAAGTCCGTCGTGCAGGCGCTGCAGGTCGTCCAGCGCGCGCAGCTGCACCAGCAACGCAGCGCGCTGCCATTGACGCAGGCCTCGATCCGGCGCGGGCATGGCGTGCGAGGGCCAGCTGCCCAGCAGCGGGTCAACTGCGTCGCGCAGCCGCATCAGCGGATGTTCGCGGGTGTCCAGTGCCGCCCAGCGCGTGGCCTGGAACCAGGCATCGGAGGACAGCAGCCACACCCAGGGGTGGCCGTAGCGCTGCACGCACACCGGCGCGTCCCGCGCCTGTTCAAGAACCTGGCTCAGATGACGGTCCAGATCCAACATGCTGACCTTGCGTCCTTCAGGCACCATCGCACGTCTCCGCCGCCGGCATGCCACGATGCCGTACTACTGCAAGACGGCGGTCAACGACGAATTACGACAGGCAAGATGCCGATCCGTGACGCACAGCGGCAACCCACGAACGCGTCACGGGCCGGTCATCGCCTTGAAAACTGCACCCGTCTCGCGACGCTGCCCACCGCAGGCCACCGCAATGGCGACGACGTCATCGCGACCGAGCAACCGGAACAACGCGGCCATCGCCGGTGTGTCGTCCATGAATGTGGCAATGGCCTGGCGCAGCTCGGGCACCTGCCACGGCTCGGCTCCAGCACCGCCGCCATCGACAAACCAGTGCAGCAGGCGGTCGAAGCAGAGGTGTTCGTGCAGCTCGCCGATGTCGTCGAAGCCGTAGATGGCCTGCAGGATCAACGCACGCGCGCAGGCTGCCGGCGACAGACCACCGCCTTCGGGCAACGGCAGCAGGTCGCGCTGCAGCTGTTGCAGCCGGGCCAGCGGATGACCGCTGGGGTCGAACTCCAGCTGCACCCGATGCTGCCGCCACTGCGCATCGGACACCACGTACGCCCATGGCGTACCGTAGCGATGCACCATCAGCGGCTGAAGACGCGTGGTCTCCAGCAATGCCGACAGGTTACGCCGCAGATCGACCAGTCCGACCGACTCATTCCGCATCCATGACTCCGTCCTTGCAGATTGATGCCACCGGACAGGTTGCCCTGCCCTACCCCAGTACCACGATGCCGCCCGGGAACCGCTGGATGTCCAGCGACAGGCTGAGCCGGAGCTGCTCCAGCGCGGCGTCCGGGTCATCAATGCCGAAGCGTCCGCTGACCGGCTCGCGTGCCAGCCGCTCGCCGCGCAGTACCACCCGGCCACGCCGATAGCGATTGATCTCGTCCACCACGTCCGACAGTGGCGCGCGCCGGAACACCAGCATGCCACTGGTCCACGCCGACACTTCGGAGACCACGGCATCTGACACCACACCACTCATCTGCGTGTCGTAGCGGACCTGCTGTCCGTTCTGCAGTTGCATGCGCCCCTGCGGGTGTTCGATGCGCAGCATGCCGCTGAGGCAGGTCACGCGGACCTGGCCGTCAATGCAGCGCACGTCGAAAGAAGCCGGACGCGCATCGGCGAGGATCTTTCCGGAACCGGCCATCAGGGTGAGCCCGGTACCGCCGCTGCTCTGCAGCGCGATCTGGCCTTCCACCAGTTCCAGCACAGGGGTGCCCGCATCCGGGCGACGCCGCACGCTGGTGCGCGTGTCCATGTCCATCTGCACATGCGGCAGCGGCTGCACCCGCTGGCGCTCGCCGGTGCCGGTGTGGAAATCGGCCGCCAGGGCGTTCACCGAGGGCCACAGGCCCAGCGGCGGATGCAGCGCGGCCACCACGGCAAGGCTGGCCGGCGCGGCCATCGCCGCGCCCAGAAACGCGCGTCGGCTCCAACGCCGACGGTCATCAGCGGGGGTACGTTGCAGTGGACCGGGCTGCAGCAGCTTTCCGGCCTCGGCAATCTGGTCCCATTGACGGCGCGCACGCGCAAAGGCGTCGCGGTGCACGGGGTCCTGGCACCATTGCCGGAACTGCTCGCCTTGCGCGGCCGTCAGCTCACCGGAGGTGAGCTGCACCAGCCAGGCCTGCGCCTGGCGCTCGACAGCGTCGATGTCACGGTGCGGCGTGGGGTCAGCATCCATCGCAGGTCAGGCCATCCCTGCGCGGTGCAGGGTTCCGAAGGTGGCGTCAAAGTGTAGACGGACGCCGCCGCTCAGAACCGCACAGGCCGACCATCGGCGCTGCGTGCAGCCAGATATTCCTGGGCGGCCTTGAGCTCGCGCTGCACCAGCCGCAGCGATACGCCCAGGCGATCCGCCACATCGCGCTGCTGCAGGCCTTCCACCCGGATCGCCAGAAGGATGCGGCGGCGGCGCTCGGGCATGCGCTGAAGCAGCGCCAGCATGTCCTGCACCGCGAAGTCGTTCTCGGCATTCTGCGCCGGGCCCGGGGCCGGGTCGGCCAGCTCCATCAGGGCGCTCACTTCGTCCAGTTGCATCAGCCGGTGGTCGGCACGCTGACGGTCGACGACGGTGTTCATGGCCATGCGCAGCAGGTAAGCGGCCGGATTCTGCACCGGGTCGAGGCGGTCACGGCGCGCATCCAGCCGCATCCAGGTGTCCTGCAGCGCGTCGCCCGCCAGATCGTCCGAGCCCAGACGGCGTACCAGCCGGCGCTTGAGTTCGTCGTAGGTGCCCAGCAGATAGTCCCTGAGGTCAACGGTTCCGGCCGTACTGTCATTCATGATCAGGTCCTTGGCGTCACGGAGAGGGTTGCCGTGACGAGCCGCAGTCGCGGCCCTCCGGCACGGGTTGAATGTGAAGACGGATCGGCTGCGGGAGGTCCGCCGCGGCCGCGGGCAGTTGCAGGTCGCCGATGGTCTGGAGCAGGCGCTGGTCGCGGCGGGCCTCGCCGGTCCCCGTCCGCAGCTCGGGCTGATCCACGCGGCCATCGGCGGTGACGTGGAACGCCAGCTCCGCCCGGTAATCGCCGGGCCGCAGCAGGGGATCGTCACAGAACGCGCGACGCAGGGCGTGCTGGACCTGGCCAAAACGCCGGCGGCGATCGTCGGAGGCCGGGCCAGGGGCCGCCGCAAGCGGGGTGCCCGCGCGTTCGCGCAGCACCACCCGGTCATCCGCCACGGTCTGTGCCTCCAACCCAGTGTCTTCCAGCAATTGCTGAAGGGCCAGCGCAGGCAACATCACCCCGCGCACCGCCCGGCTGGTACGCCCATCGGCGAGGGAGGCGGGATACATCACCGACCACCCCGAGACCACGCTGAACTGTTCCAGCGCGCGTTCCAACGATTGTTCGGGCAGATCGAAGTCGCGCTCGAGGGCACGCGCGAACGCCTGCACGGGCCCCAGCCACGCACAGAGCAGCACGATGCACAGGACAGCATGGCGTCCATCAAGCCCCCTGAACGTAAGCACATGATCCTCGGTAATGCCTGGGCCTTTGATCGGCAGGCAGTCTGGAACATTAGGCAGGGAAGATTTCAGCGTGATGACCGGAGCGCTGATGGCATACCCGTAGGTACCACGCCCTGCGTGGTACAGGCCCGCAACGCGCGCAAAAATCGCAGGCAACAAAAAAGCCCCTGTTTCCAGGGGCTTTTCTGTAACTCTGGCGGAGTGGGAGGGATTCGAACCCTCGATAGAGTTTTTGGCCCTATACTCCCTTAGCAGGGGAGCCCCTTCAGCCACTCGGGCACCACTCCAGAAATCTGGCTTACCTCGCTGCGGTGTTACGTCTCAGCGGGGGCGTGAAGAATAACGTTAATCACACCCCGAGGTAAAGCCTTAATTCGAAGAATCTTCGCCGCCGGATACATTCGGCTGGTCGCCGCGCTGGATGCGCTCGTAGATTTCTTCGCGGTGCACGGCCACATCCTTCGGAGCGGTGATACCGATACGCACCTGATTGCCCTTGACGCCGAGCACGGTGACGCTGACGTCATCGCCGATCTTCAGGGTTTCGCCAACACGGCGAGTCAGGATCAACATTGTTTTTTAGTCTCCAAGAACCGGTGGTTTTTCCCACCGGTTTGACGTCCAGCCAAGGAACGCCACGACAAAGGGAAAAGGATTAGCCATATTACCGTCTGGCCTCCCGCCCCATCAAGGAGCGGAGGCTTCAGAATGTTCAGATACGGGGGGTTACCCAGTCAACGACCCCGGCAAGGGCCGAGGCAAGGGCGGGCCCGTCCTCACCACCACCCTGGGCGAGGTCCGGGCGGCCGCCGCCCTTGCCCCCGATCTGACCGGCGATATGGGACAACAGTTCCCCGGCCTTGACCTTGCCCATTGCGCTGCCGTTCACACCGGCAACAAGTGAGACCTTGCCGTCCTGGGCACCGGCCAACACGATGACGGTATTGACCAGTTGCTGCTTCAGGCGGTCCATCGCATCGCGCAGGGCCTTGGCGTCGAAGCCCTCCAGGCGCACGGCCAGGATCTTCACACCGTTCACCTCCACGGCCGAGCCGCCGAGGTCGGCGGTGGCACCGGCGGCCTGCTTGGCCTTCAGGGATTCCAGTTCGCGTTCCAGCTTCTTCTGGCGTTCGCCCAGCTGGCGGATCTTCTCGACCACGTCGCTGGCCGCACCGCCCAGCAGCGCGGCCGCTTCGGCCAGCTGCGCCTCTTCATGGCTGACGTAGTCCAGCGCGCCCTGCCCGGTCACCGCTTCAATGCGGCGCACGCCGGACTGGATGCCGCTTTCGGAGGTGATCTTGAACAGACCGATGTCGCCAGTGCGGCTGACGTGGGTGCCACCACACAGTTCGGTGGAGTAGTCGCCCATCTTCAGCACGCGCACGTTTTCGCCGTACTTCTCGCCGAACAGTGCCATCGCGCCGAAGTCCAGCGCTTCCTGCATGGCCATGTTGTGCACTTCAACCGCATTGTTGACGCGGACCTGCTCGTTGACCTTGCGCTCGATCACGGCCAGGTCGTCGGCGCTGATCGGGGCGAAGTGCGAGAAGTCGAAGCGCAGGCGGTCCGGCGCGACCAGCGAGCCCTTCTGCTGCACATGGGTGCCCAGCACTTCGCGCAGGGCGGCGTGCAGCAGGTGGGTCGCGGAGTGATTCAGGATGGTGGCCCCACGGCGTGCCGCGTCGACCTGACCGCTGAGCACGTCGCCGACCTTCAGGCTGCCACTGGAAATCTGGCCGACATGGCCATGGAACTGGCCAGCGAACTTCTGGGTGTCGCTGATGGCCAACTGCACACCGTTGCCGGTGAGCGTGCCGATATCACCGACCTGGCCGCCGGATTCCGCATAGAACGGGGTCTGGTCGGTGAGGACGATCACCGAATCACCGTTCTGTGCACTCTGCACCGGACGACCGTCCTTCAGCAGAGCAACCACAGTGAGGCCTTCGGCCTGCAGACGGTCGTAGCCCAGGAACACCGTGGGCTTGAGGGTGGCGACCAGTTCGGCAGAGAGAACCACGCCGCCGCCGCCCTTGCCGCCGGTGCGGCCTGCCTCGCGCTGCTTCTCCATCGCGGCATCGAAGCCAACCGTATCCACCACCAGGTCGCGCTCGCGCGCGATGTCCTGGGTGAGGTCGAGCGGGAACCCATAGGTGTCGTACAGTCGGAAGGCGTCTGCACCGGGAATGATGCCGTCGGTCACCTGTGCAGCGACCTCGTCGAAGATCTTCATGCCCGAGTCGAGGGTCTGCGCAAAGCGCTCTTCCTCAGCCTGCAGGGCGCGCATGACGGTGTCGGCCTGGGGCGGCAGGTCCGGATAGGCTTCGCCCATTTGCTCGACCAGGGTCGGCACCAGCTTGCTGAAGAACGGCTGGCGCACGCCCAGCATCCAGCCGTGGCGCAGCGCGCGACGGATGATCCGGCGCAGCACATAGCCGCGGCCCTCGTTGGAGGGCAGCACGCCGTCCACGATCAGGAACGAGCAGGCGCGGATGTGGTCGGCGATGACGCGCAGCGACTTGTTTTCCAGATCGGCCATGCCGGTCAGTTCGCTGGCCTTGCGGATCAGCGCCTGGAACAGGTCGATCTCATAGTTGGTGTGCACGTGCTGCAGGATCGCGGTGAGACGCTCCAGGCCCATGCCGGTGTCGACGCACGGTGCCGGCAGCGGCACCAGCGTGCTGTCGGGCTGGCGGTCGAACTGCATGAACACCAGGTTCCAGATCTCGATGAAGCGATCGCCGTCTTCATCCGGCGAGCCCGGGGGGCCGCCAGCGATGTGCTCACCGTGGTCGTAGAAGATTTCGGTGCACGGACCGCACGGGCCGGTCTCGGCCATCTGCCAGAAGTTGTCCGACGCGAACGGCGCACCCTTGTTGTCGCCGATGCGCACAATGCGCTCTTCGGGGATGCCGACCATGTCGCGCCACAGCGCGTAGGCTTCGTCGTCGGTGTGGTACACGGTCACCAGCAGACGCTCGGCTGGCAGCTTCCAGACCTGGGTCAGCAGCTCCCAGGCCCAGGCGATGGCGTCCTTCTTGAAGTAGTCGCCGAACGACCAGTTGCCCAGCATTTCAAAGAAGGTGTGGTGGCGGGCGGTATAGCCGACCTGGTCCAGGTCGTTGTGCTTCCCGCCGGCGCGCAGGCAGCGCTGTACGTCGGCCGCGCGCACATAGCTGCGCTTTTCCGCGCCAAGGAACACGTCCTTGAACTGCACCATGCCGGAATTGGTGAACATCAGGGTCGGGTCGTTGCCCGGCACCAGCGGGGCCGACGGCACGATGGTGTGGCCCTTGCCCTTGAAGAATTCAAGGAAGTCGCTGCGGATTTGGGAGGTGGTGATTTTGGCGGATGCGGTCATGGTGGGGCTGGCTGTGTGCGGGCCGGTCGGTCCCTGGCAACTGCAGGACCGCCGAAACCACCAAGGGTATCAGGCCCGAGGCCCGTAGTGACACGCCCTGCGTGTCACCGCCCGCCCCTCAATCCTCGATGTCGTACCGGGTAGCCCGCCGGATCGAATCCCCGTCGAACCCGCGCCGGGCCAGCAGGTCGGCCGCCTTGCGCCGCTGCAGCAGATCCTGCGGACCGGCCTCGCCGAACCGGCGGCGGACCAGATCGCGGGCATTCTCGGTCCAGTCCCCCTCAAAGGTGTCCAGGGCCGTGGCGATCTGAGCGCTGTCCAACCCGTGGGTACCCAGCTCAGCGCGGATGTGAATCGGGCCATAGCCCGTATTGGCACGCATCCGCACCAGATTCTCGGCAAACCGGGTGTCGTCCTGCCAGCCCGCCTCGGTCAGCTTGCTGACCGCCGCTTCGGCGTCGTCGGTTTCAATGCCGCGGGCAGTGAGCTTGCGGGTCAGCTCCTTGCGTGAATGCTCACGGCGGACCAGCAGCCCCAGTGCCCGCTGGACGGGGGTCTGTTCGCGAACGCGGCGCTTCTTGCGGCCGCCTTCCGGGCTGTCGGCATCGTGCATTGCGGTCTCGCAGGTGTGCGCCGTCCTTGGCGCGCCCCCGTCCGGGGGATGGGTTCCAAAGGGGGAAACTGCGGGGCAGCGCCTGCGTCACTGACGGCGCCGCCCTGCCCCGCAGGAAAACTTACTCGTCGTCGCCGTCGTCGTCGCCTTCCTCGCGGGCGGCTTCGGCCGGCTGGAACTTCTCGCGCAGCTCGGCTTCCAGGCGCTGGGCGACCTGCGGGTTGTCGCGCAGGTAGCCGCGGGCGTTGTCCTTGCCCTGGCCGATGCGTTCTTCACCGTAGCTGTACCAGGCACCGGCCTTCTCGACCAGCTTGGCTTCCACGCCCATGTCGATCAGTTCGCCTTCGCGGCTGATGCCTTCGCCGTACAGGATCTCGGTGATGACCTGCTTGAACGGAGGAGCCAGCTTGTTCTTGACGACCTTGATCTTGGTCTGGTTGCCGATGATTTCATCGCCCTTCTTGATCGCGCCGATGCGGCGGATGTCGAGACGGACCGAGGCATAGAACTTCAGCGCGTTGCCACCGGTGGTGGTTTCCGGGCTCTGGCCCGGCATCATCACGCCGATCTTCATGCGCAGCTGGTTGATGAAGACCACCAGGGTGTTGGAGCGCTTGATGTTGCCGGTGAGCTTGCGCAGCGCCTGGCTCATCAGACGGGCCTGCAGGCCCGGCAGCTGGTCGCCCATTTCGCCTTCGATTTCGGCCTTCGGGGTCAGTGCGGCGACCGAGTCGATGACGACGATGTCGATCGAGCCGGAGCGGACCAGCATGTCGGCGATTTCCAGCGCCTGCTCACCGGTGTCCGGCTGCGACAGCAGCAGTTCGTCCACGTTCACGCCCAGCTTGGCGGCGTAGATCGGGTCCAGCGCGTGCTCGGCGTCGATGAAGGCGGCAGTGCCCCCCTTCTTCTGGCACTCGGCAATGGCCTGCAGGGTCAGGGTGGTCTTGCCGGAGGACTCCGGGCCGTAGATTTCAACGACACGGCCCTTGGGCAGACCGCCGATGCCCAGTGCGATATCCAGCATCAGCGAGCCGGTCGGGATGGCTTCCACGGCTTCGATGACGCGGTCGCCCATGCGCATCACCGAGCCCTTGCCGAACTGCTTTTCGATCTGGCTCAGGGCGGCAGTAAGGGCGCGCTTTTTGTTCTCGTCCATCGGAGTGGTCCTTGCAGAGGTCATGTCGTTGGAAGGGGTGTCTTTAGTTGATTTCTTGGCCACGGGGTCACTTTAAGGTTGGCGTATCGCACAGGCTGAGATTCTGCCCGGCGTTCGGAAAAAAATTATCGGACATCCGTACCAACCTCAGCCAAATCAGAGAATCGCCACAAAAGACCGCGCGTTTGGAGCATTGAAGGGATCAGCGATTGGGCCGTAACAGGCCGCAGTACAGCCCTTCAATGGCGAAATCCTGGTCAGGCAGGACTTCGATCGGTTTGTAGTCGGGGTTGCGGGGCAGCAGCCGGATACGGTCCTTGCCCATCTTCAGCAGCTTCACGGTGATTTCGTCGTCGATGCGGGCGACCACGATCTGCCCGGAGCGGGCGTCGCGGGTGCGGTGCACACCGATCAGGTCACCGTCGAAGATGCCTTCGTCGATCATCGAGTCGCCCTGCACTTTCAGCAGGTAGTCCGGCGCAGGCGAGAAGAACACCCGGTCCAGCACCACGAAATCGTCGGAACCGATGTCCGCACCGATGGGCAGACCGGCGGCGACCCGGCCCAGCACCGGCAGCCGCAGCACGCCGTCCGGCAAGGCCGGGGTCGGCAGCGAATCGGGCAGCCCCTCCTGCAGCGCCGGAGCCTGGACCAGCCGGATGCCGCGGGCTTGCCCGGGAATGCGACGGATCGCCCCGGCCTGCTCCAGCGCCTCCAGGTGGTACTGCGCGGCGCGCACGCCCTTGAAGCCGAAGGCACGGGCGATTTCCGTCTGCGACGGCGGCGCGCCGTCGGTCTCGATACGCTCGGCGATCAACTGCAGGATCGCCTGCTGGGTGTCGGTCAGTTCCATGGTTAGTAGTATTACTACTAACACCCGACACATGCAAGGCTCCGGAACAAAAAAGCGAAAAGCGAACGGCGTTACCGGTTCCGCCAGATCGACACCAGAATCCACACCCCGCAGAACCCGGCCCCGATGAACCCGGCCACGCCCAGCGCCAGCAGCCAGCGGCTGGAGACCCCGCCGACGCTGTGCATGACGATCGACGAGCCGATGATCAGCGCGGCGGTCACGATCCCGACCACCAGCCGGTTGGCGGCACGGTTCACCTGCTCGCCAAAGCCCTGCAGGGCGGTGGTCTCCACCTTCAGCTGCAAGCGCCCGCGCCGGGCCATCTGCAGCAGCCGCCGCACGTCGCGCGGCAGGTCGCCGACCAGGTCCAGCGCGCCCATCAGGCTGCGCCGGCCGCGCTTGAGCAGCGCTGATGGCGCATAGCGCTGCAGCATCACCCGCTCCAGGTAGGGCCGCGCGGCACTGGCCATGTCGAACTGCGGGTCCAGCTGACGGCCCATGCCTTCCAGAGTGAGGAAGGTCTTGATCATCAACGCCAGGTCGGCCGGCAGGGTCAACGAATACTGGCGCAGCAGCTGGGTGATGTTGCCCAGCATCAACCCCATGTGCAGGTCCTTGAGCGGCACGCCCCGGTACTGGTCGACGAATACGCTGATGTCCTGCTGCAGGCGCGATTCGTCCACGTCCACGCCACCGGCCCAGTCCAGCAGGATGTCCGCCACCGCTTCCGGCTCCTGGTTGACCAGCCCGTGCAACAACTGCGCGACCTGGAAGCGACGCTGCTCGGAAATCGCACCGACCATGCCGAAGTCGATCACCCCGATGCGGCCGTCAACCAGATAAATGATGTTGCCGGGGTGCGGGTCGGCGTGGAAACAGCCGTCCTCCAGCACCATCTTCAGCACGATGTGCGCACCGGTACGGGCCAGCTGCACCCGGTCCAGCCCGGCCGCGTCCACGGCGGTGAGGTCGCGACCCGGAATGCCGTCGACGAAGTCCTGCACGTTGAGGCTTTCGCAGGTCCACTGCCAGTGCACCCGTGGAATGAGGATGTCCTGACGCCCCTGGAAGTTGCGCGCGATGCGCTCGGCGTTACGGCACTCGGCCGCAAAATCCAGCTCTCGGCGCAGCGACACCTGGAACTGCTGCACCACTTCAGCCGGGCGGTACCGCTGCAGGTCGGGTAGTCGCGCTTCGACGATCTCGGCCAGCCGCGCCAGCAGGCGCAGGTCCGCTTCGATCACGTCGCGGATGCCGGGGCGGCGGATCTTCAGCACCACCTCGCTGCCGTCATGCAGCCGCGCACGGTGGGCCTGGGCGAGCGAGGCGGCGGCCATCGGCATCACGTCCAACCAGGCAAACACCTGTTCGGGCGGCGCACCGAGATCGGCTTCCAGCTGCCCACGCACCTGCTCGAACGGCAGCGCCGGCACCGCGTTCTGCAGTTCGGAGAACTCGGCGATCCAGTCCGGCGGGAACAGGTCCACGCGGGTGGCCAGCACCTGACCGAGCTTGACGAAGGTCGGGCCGAGGTCTTCCATGGCCCGGCGCACCCGTACCGGCGCGGTCATGCGCAGCATGTGCTGGGTGTCATTCCAGTGCAGCAGCCGGCCGGCGCGTTCCAGCACGTCCGCCAAGCCGATGCGGCGCACCAGGTCGCCGAAGCCATAGCGGATCAGGACCGAGGCAATTTCCTGCAATCGCCCCAGGTCACGGACGGTTCCCAGTGTTTCCCACATCGCCAAGCGCTCCGTTGCCTACACCCGCCCAGCATGTCACACCGGCGCGAAGATTCCGGTAAGCGCCTGCTGCACGGTCTGGCGACGGATGGCGTCGCGGTCGCCATCGAAGTGGAACAACTGCGCACGTGCGTAGCCGCCACGCTGCTTCCAGGCGATCCAGACACTGCCGACCGGCTTGTCAGCACTGCCGCCGCCGGGTCCGGCAATGCCGGTCACCGCCACGGCGACGCCGGCACCGGAATTGACCAGGGCACCGGACACCATTTCCATCACGGTTTCGCGACTGACAGCGCCGAACTGCTCCAGGGTCTGTGCGCGCACGCCGAGCAGACGCTGCTTGGCTTCGTAACTGTAGACCACCATGCCGCAGTCGAAGAACGCCGAAGAACCGGCGATATCGGTCATCGCCTTGGCGATCCAGCCGCCACTGCAGCTTTCGGCCGTGACCAGTTGCAGACTGGCCTGCTGCAGGCGCTGGCCGGTGGTGCGGGCCAGCTCGGCCAGCTCGGTGTCAGTGGGGACGGTCATGGCATTACCACTCCGGAACCTTCTCCGGCAGCATCGCCTTGATCGGCGCGCCGTCGGCGCTGGCCGCAAGCTTCTCGGCCTCGGCGATGGGCAGGTCCACCTCCAGCAGCCAGCCCTCTTCGTCGACCTGCTCGCCACGCACCACTTCCAGCTGGTGCAGGCGCGACCGCAGGCGGCCCGCGCTGGGCGGCAGGCGCAGCTGCCCGGTGATGTGCTGCAGGCCCAGACGCTTGCCGAGCACGCTCTGCAGCAGCTCCAGACCGGTGCCATCGCGGGCCGACATCCACACGCGTTCGCGCCGCGCCGGATCGGGAATGCCGTCCTGCGCATCGTGACGCGGCGCGGCTCCGTCGATGCGGTCGATCTTGTTGAACACCAGCAGCTGCGGCAGGTCACCCGCACCTACCGCGGCCAGCACCTCGTCCACCTGCGCGATGCGCTCCTCGCGGTGCGGATCAGCGGCATCGACCACATGCAGGAGGAAGTCCGCTTCGCGGGCTTCCGACAGCGTCGAGCGGAACGCAGCCACCAGCTCGTGCGGCAGGTCGCGTACGAAACCGACGGTGTCGGCCAGCACCACGTTGCCGCCGGGAATGGCGATGCGCCGTACGGTCGGGTCCAGGGTGGCAAACAGCTGGTCGGCCGCGTAGGCCTCGGCTCCGGTCAGCGCATTAAACAGAGTCGACTTGCCGGCATTGGTATAGCCGACCAGGGCCACGCGGGGCAGTTCGCTGCGCACGCGTGCGCGACGCATCTGGGTGCGCTGCACTTCCACCTTTTCCAGCCGCTTCTGCAGCTGCTCGACCCGCTTCTGCAGCAGGCGGCGGTCGGTTTCCAGCTGGGTTTCACCCGGGCCGCGCAGACCGATGGCACCACCGCGCTGGCGCTCCAGGTGGGTCCAGCCGCGGACCAGCCGCGTGGCCAGGTGGCGCAGCTGCGCCAGTTCGACCTGCAGCTTGCCTTCATGGCTGTGCGCCCGCTGCGCGAAGATGTCCAGGATCAGGCCGGTACGGTCGATCACCCGGCGCTCGAGAAAGCGCTCCAGGTTGCGTTCCTGCACCGGGCTCAGCGAATGATTGACCAGGATCAGGTCGGCTCCGGTCGCATCGGCGGCGGCCTTCACTTCATCAAGCTTGCCGCTGCCGATCAGGATCGACGGATTGGGCCGGTCGATCCGCGCGGTCAACGTGGCTGCAATACTGGCCCCGGCCGAGCGGGCCAGGTCGGTGAACTCTTCCAGCACGTCTTCTTCCAGCTTTCCCGCATGGGGCTGGATCAGGAGCGCGTGTTCGCCCCGCTTGGAACGGTCAAACACGCATCACTCCGGTCTTGCCTGTTTCATTCAACGTCGTCATCGCCCTGGGCACCGTCGGTGCCACCGTCATTGGACTGTACATAGCCGCCACCGGGACCGACCCGTACGTTGCGCGCCGGCACCACGGTCGAAATGGCGTGCTTGTACACCATCTGGCTGACCGTATTGCGCAGCAGGACCACGAACTGGTCGAACGATTCAATCGTGCCCTGCAGTTTGATGCCGTTGACCAGATACACCGAAACCGGCACGCGTTCGCGCCGAAGTGCATTCAGAAACGGATCCTGCAGCGATTGCCCCTTGGACATTGCACACTCCTCATTATTGTTCTTATTGGGTTGCCCGGCGGCGGTCACGGCCCCGTCGCCCACCGGAATCATTGATGGTACACCGCCCGGAGGGCGTGAAGACATGGTTCAGGTCGCAGTAAATGCACTGACCGCATCGGCCAGGGCAGCCGCATCCAGATGGGGGTCGAACCACCGCACATCAAGCTCGCCACGCAGCCACGTGAGCTGGCGCTTGGCCAGTTGCCGGGTGGCGTAGATTCCGCGGTCGCGGAACTCGGCCGCCGTGCCCTGCCCGTCCAGGAATTCCCAGGCCTGGCGGTAGCCCACCGCGCGCACCGCCGGCAGGTCCAGCGGAGCGGCCGCCGCCGCCATCTGCGGCAATGCACGCAAGGCGCGCACCTCGTCCAAAAACCCCTGCGCCAGCATGGCGTCGAAACGGGCCTCGATGCGCTGATGCAGGGTGCTGCGTTCGCGCGGGGCCAGCACCAGCTTGAGGCAGCGCACCGGCAGCCGGTCCACGCCGGGACGCTTCTGCCATTCGCTGATCGGGGTACCGGTCAGCTGGTACACCTCCAGCGCACGCTGGATGCGCTGCGGGTCGGTGGCATGAATGCGCGCGGCAGCAGCGGGATCGACCTGCGCCAGCTCGGCATGCAGCGCGGCCCAGCCGCGTGCTTCGCCATCCGCAGTGATCCGCGCCCGCAATGCCGGGTCGGCGGCCGGCATCGGTGACAGCCCCTGCAGCAGCGCACGGAAATACAGACCGGTGCCCCCGGCCAGGATCGGCACGCGGCCGCGCGCGACAATATCGGCCACTACACGCGCCGCATCCGCAGCGAACTCGGCGGCCGAATAGGTCTGCCACGGGTCACGCAGATCCAGCAGATGATGCGGGGCCTGGGCGCGCTCGGCGGCATCGGGCTTGGCCGAGCCGATGTCCAGGCCGCGATACACGAGCGCCGAATCGACGCTGACGATCTCGCCGCCCAACTGGCGGGCCAGCGCGATCGCCGCCGCGGTCTTGCCCGACGCGGTCGGGCCCATCAGCGCGATCGCCAGCGGTCGCTGGTCGATGCCCATCAGTCCTCGTCCGGCCAACGTGGCATTGCCGGGGCGGCAGCCACCCGCGGCGCAGGCACGGCGTCCACCGCCGCCCACACCTTGAGCGCATCGACGGTGGCGGCCACGTCATGCACCCGCAGGATCGTGGCCCCGCGCTGGGCCGCGATCAGGTGAGCCGCCACCGAGCCGGCCACCCGCTCGCGCGGTTCCTGGCGACCGGTCAGCTCACCAATGCTGCGCTTGCGGGAGAGCCCGGCGAGCATCGGCACGCCCAGTTCCAGGAAGCGCTCGGAGCGTGCCAGCAGGGTCATGTTGTGTTCGGTGGTTTTGCCGAAGCCGAAGCCCAGGTCGATGATCAGATTCTTCTTGGCAATGCCGGCCATTTCGGCCGAGAACATGCGTTCGGCCAGGAAGCGGTGCACCTCGGCGACGACGTCGTCGTACTGCGGGGTGTCCTGCATGCTGCCCGGCTCACCCTGCATGTGCATCAGCACCACCGGCACGCCCAGGTCGGCGGCGGCAGCGAGCGCGCCGTCCTGACGCAGCGCGTGGATGTCGTTGATCATGCCGGCACCGGCAGCCACGGCCGCACGCATCACCTCGGGCTTGAAGGTATCCACGCTGAGTGGCACCTGGGTGCGTTCGGCCAGCGCCTGGATCACCGGCACTACCCGGCGGAGTTCCTCTTCGACTGACACCGGCGCGGCACCGGGGCGGGTGGATTCGCCGCCGATGTCGAGCAGGTCGGCCCCTTCGGCCACCAGCTGCAGGCCATGCGCCACCGCCGCTTCGGTGGTGTCATGCGCGCCACCGTCGGAGAACGAGTCCGGGGTCACGTTGACGATGCCCATCACACGCGGGCGATCCAGCCGCAGTACGCGACCGCCGCAGTCCAGCTGGGGAGAAGTGTCAAACATGGGCCATCCAGAAAGTACGCCGGCGCGTAGTTTACGCCGGCGCCCCACGGTTGACCGTCAGAAATCGCCGAGCTTGGCGTTGTCGGTTGGGTTGGCCAGCCACTCGGCGAGATCGCTGCCGATGGCGGTGACCACGCGCTCGAGCACGTCGCAGGAACCCTTGAAGCCACCAAAGGCACCGCCGCGGGAAACACGGCGGGCGGTGACGGTAGCCACCTTCTGCCCGTCGTCCAGCAACACGCCACGCACGGTGGCCGACTTGAAGTGACCAGAGAAGGCATTACCCGCGCTCTGCGCCTCCACCAGCTCCAGCTTCAGCACCCGCCCCTGCTCACCCGGTTCGGCGCTGAATTCAATGGTGTTGCCGAACTTGCCGGCGTTGCTGCCCAGCGCAGTCGCCAATTGCGCGCCCATGCGGCACTCAGCCTTGATGTTGTCGGCGATGTAGGCCGAGTCCGAGAACGGCACCGGGTCCTGCACCTGGACGGTGGCGGCGAACGCGGGCGAGGCACAGCACAGCAGCGCGGCAGCGGCCGCGCGGATCGGATGACGCATGGTGTTCCCCCTGAAAAGATGGCAACGACCGCGTCATGCGACCGTGCCCGTGCATCGTGCCGATTGCGACACCTGCGCGCAAGGGAGATTCAGCCTTTACGGCGCTTGTGGTCCAGATACAGGGTCTTGGCCACGCTCAGGCCGATGCCGAGGGCGACACCGATGCCGATGCCGAGCAGGTAGTTTTCCGTGCTCAGGCCGATGGCGGCACCGACGACGGTGGCGATCACCATTTCGGTGGTGTGCGAGATCGGGGGCGGCGGGGTCGACATTGAAAATTCCAGATGAAGAAGGCCGGGTTGCCCCGGCCTTCGTGAGTCACGACGTGATGTTTAGTGCTGCTCGGCGGGGCCGGCAATCGGCGGCACCGGACGGGCGTCGCCACCCTTGTCGTTGTTGCCACCTTCGCTCTTGTTGTTGGACTTGCCCCAGCCCGCCGGCGGCGGCGGATCGCGACCTTCCATGATGGCGTCGATCTGCGGCGCGTCGATGGTTTCGTACTGCAGCAGCAGCTGCGACATCGCATGCAGCTTGTCCAGGTTGGCGGTCATCAGCTCGGTGGTCCGGGCATAGGCCTTGTCCAGGATGCTGCGCACCACTTCGTCGATGCGGCGGGCGGTGTCGTCGGAGACGCTCTTGTGCTGCGTGACCGAACGGCCGAGGAAGACTTCATCGTCTTCTTCGCCATAGGCGATCGGGCCCAGCTCGTCAGACAGACCCCACTTGGTGACCATGTTGCGGGCCATCTTGGTGGCGCGCTCGATGTCGTTGGAGGCACCGGTGGTGACCTTGTCGGCACCGAAGATCAGCTCTTCGGCGACGCGGCCGCCGTACAGCGAGCACAGCTGCGATTCGATCGCCACGCGGTTCATCGAGTACTTGTCACCTTCCGGCAGGTACATGGTCACACCCAGCGCGCGGCCGCGCGGAATGATGGTGACCTTGTAGACTGGGTCGTGCTCGGGCACCAGACGGCCGACGATGGCGTGGCCGGCTTCGTGGTAGGCGGTGAGGGTCTTTTCCTCTTCGCTCATGGCCATCGAACGGCGCTCGGCACCCATCAGGATCTTGTCGCGGGCACGGTCGAAGTGGTCCATGCGGACTTCCTTCTCGTTGCCACGCGCCGCGAACAGGGCCGCCTCGTTGCAGAGGTTGGCCAGGTCCGCACCGGAGAAACCGGGCGTACCGCGGGCAATGACCATCGGCTCGACATCATCGGCCAGCGGCAGCTTGCGCATGTGCACACGCAGGATCTGCTCACGGCCCTTGACGTCGGCCAGACCGACCACGACCTGGCGGTCGAAACGGCCCGGGCGCAGCAGCGCCGGATCCAGCACGTCGGGACGGTTGGTGGCGGCGATGACGATGACGCCTTCACCCCCTTCAAAGCCGTCCATTTCCACCAGCAGCTGGTTCAGGGTCTGCTCGCGCTCGTCATGACCGCCGCCCAGGCCAGCACCACGGTGGCGACCGACCGCGTCGATTTCGTCAATGAAGATGATGCACGGAGCCTGCTTCTTGGCCTGCTCGAACATGTCGCGCACGCGGCTGGCACCGACACCGACGAACATTTCCACGAAGTCCGAACCGGAGATCGAGAAGAACGGGACCTTGGCCTCACCCGCAATGGCACGGGCCAGCAGGGTCTTGCCGGTACCGGGCGGACCGACCATCAGCACGCCGCGCGGAATCTTGCCGCCCAGCTTGGTGAACTTGCTCGGGTCGCGCAGGAAGTCGACGAGCTCGCCCACTTCTTCCTTGGCCTCGTCGCAACCGGCCACATCGGCGAAGGTGACCTTGATCTGGTCTTCGCCCTGCAGCTTGGCGCGCGACTTGCCGAAGGACATCGCGCCCTTGGCTCCGCCGCCACCGCCCTGCATCTGGCGCATGATGAACAGCCAGAAGCCGATGATCAGGATGACCGGCAGGAAGTTCATCAGGATGGCACCCAGCGAGATGCCGCTGGAGGGCTCTTCCTGGACGATTTCCACGTTCTTGCCGCGGAGCACGTTGATCAGGTCGCGGTCGTAGGGGGCGGTGATGGTGGCCGACTGGCCGCCACGCGTGGTGTAGGAGATCTGGCTGGTGCCACCGCGGACTTCGCCGCCGAAGGTCACCTTCTGGACGTTGCCGCTGTCCACCTGGTCCAGGAACTGGGAATACGTGCTCCCCTGGGCACCCGCACCGCTGGTCTTGGGCGAGAAGCTCTGGAACACGACCATCAGCACCACGGCCACGACCACCCATAGCAGGAGGTTCTTGGTCAAGTCGTTCATCCTCATTGGCTCCGTGGTTCCTCTAATGCCTGACGCGATTGGTATGGTCGAGCTTACTTGATCTGGGTGCGTTTGCCCTGCCCCAGGGCATAGACCTCGGGCGAGCGCTTACGCGAGGCTTCAGGCTTGCGGATGACCACCTTGTCGTACCGCCGGCGCATTTCACGCACGTAGTCGTCAAAGCCCACGCCCTGGAACAGCTTGATCAGGAACGCGCCACCGGGCTTGAGGTGGTTGTCGGCAAAATCCAACGCCAGCTCGGCCAGGTGCATCATCCGCGGCTGGTCCACCGCGTCCATGCCACTCTTATTGGGGGCCATGTCCGAAAGCACAAGGTCTACCGGCTGGTCGCCCAGCATGGCCTCGAACTGGGATAGGACGGCCTGCTCCCTGAAGTCGCCGTGAAGAAACTCGACCCCGGCCAGCGGCGGCATCTCCAGGATGTCCAGGGCCAGGACCCGGCCGGTGTCGCCGATCTGGCGGCGGACCTGCTGGGACCAGCCGCCGGGGGCCGCGCCCAGGTCGACCACCACCATATGCGGCTTCAGCAGCCGGTCACGTTCGAGCAGCTCCTCCAGCTTGTAGGCCGCGCGCGAGCGCATGCCCTCTGCCTGGGCCTTCTTCACGAAGGGGTCGGAAAAGTGCTCTTTCAACCAACGTTGACTGCTTTTGCTGCGCGTTGCCATGGGACAGGGGGCCTTTTGGGATGGTCATGATACCCTGATCGCCCTGATTAACCGTCCGTTCCTGAATGTCTACTGCCCTCACCTCCGCCCAGACCCGCTTCCTCCGCGGCCAAGCCCACGATCTGAAAGCCCTGCTGCAGATCGGCGGAAAGGGGATCACCCCCGCCTTCCTGGCTGAGCTGGAGGAGGTGCTGGAGCGCCATGAACTGGTGAAGGTGAAGGTGGGCGCGGACGACCGCGACACCCGCGACGGCATGATCGCCGAGCTGACCGAGGCAACCGGCAGCGCGCTGGTGCAGCGTATCGGCCACACCGCCGTGCTGTACCGCCCCAGCAAGGAACAGCGCAAGATCGTGCTGCCGCGCGGCTGATCCGGCCATGCAGCTCAGCCACGAACTGCCCGATTACGCCTATACCCTGCGCGCGGCCAGTGGCCACAGCGCCACGGTGAACGACAAGGTGCTGGGGGCGAGCTTCATCGTCGCCCCGGATCGCCTGGTGGAGAACTGGCCAGTGGCGGTCGGCGCGGCCTTGACCGTGGCCGACCTGGAGCCGGTGCTGGCACTGGAGCCGGAACTGATCGTGCTGGGCACCGGCGACACCCAGGTGTTTCCGTCAGCCGAGGTGCTCGGCCGCTGCCTGAGCCGCGGCATCGGCCTGGAAGTGATGAACAACCAGGCCGCCGCGCGGACCTTCAACCTGCTGGCGGCCGAAGGTCGCAAGGTCGCCGCCGCGTTCATGTTGGCGGAAAAGTGAATCCGGTCAGCCAATAGTCCAATCTTGGTCATCGGTCACGGCTCAATCGACATCCGCCGGCGCGCCCAGCTTCGTTGCGCACGCTGCATCTGAAATCGTCTCGCTTCAGAACGATAATCAGGCTGCGAGCTAGGGATGAGCATTTATTGTCACGGACAGCGGTGCCCTGCGCTTGTATGCTCCTTTATCGAAACTATCGACAACCCCGATTGCTACACCATGCATAGCGTTTGTCGCGGCCCGGTAGTACTTCTCGAACTGCTTTCGATCGTCTATCTGAACCCTCTTTCCATGAGCGATCAAGTTGCGATTTGAGACCAAAGAAGCAAGCAATACCTGCTGCTCTAGTACTTCGGCGTCTTCTAAACCCAGCCTAGCCAGCCACTCAAGTAGAAGATCAGGCCACAAGTTCGATATTTGGCCGGGCCGCTCGTAAGTTGCCACATCATCCAGCAACCCATTGAAATCGTTGAGAATAGTCGAAAAAAAGGCTTTTCTTTCAGGCTCACTATTGAGAGTGGATTGAAAGGCAGCTAACGAGTAAGTGAGCAAAGGCCAACAGAGGTCACCGCGACGAATCTTCAATCGCTCGACCGAATCGATATACAACTCGATCGCGTACTTGCAGAACCCCTCATAGTGAGCATAAAGCATGGCGAGATTTGCACGCAGAAGCGCTGCCTCTTGAGCACTACCCTCAGTGGTTCCATGCAGATTCTTGCGCATAATCGCAAGCTCAGCTTCGCGCCAATCAAGGTCCGTGGTCAGGCGAGAACTAACCAGAGTGACGATGCCTGCCATGGCTCACTCGAACGCCTGTCGGATAAGTTCAATTCGTTGATTGAGCTTCGGCAATGAATTAGCACCCGGCCCAGTCGCTGCCCGGAACGGATCTGAGGCAACTGCCGCCGACAGTCGAGCGACGGCCTCATCGTTCGACAATGCGGACAGCGCAAGGGAATTCTCGTATGCCCCCATTGTAACCGCCTCAAAGTAAGCAGGTGCCACGCCGCCCATCGGCTTTCCAGCACGATACTTCACAAATGCGTAGGGACCAAACTTCTCATTCAATAGCTCGAAAGTGCCGTCGAACACCGCCCTTTCAGCAACAAAGTCAAACGGAGCCCCTTCTATCAATATGGTCTCCATAAAGTGGTCGAGCCAATCCGTGATACTCCCTTTAAACCCCTGCCTGAAGTTTTTTACTGCAAAGAACCGAAGCACCAATTCCTCTCTCGCGCGTGCCTCTACGGCAGCAGCCGAAAGCAGTTCCGTACAGCCCAAGAAGTTGACGTCCTCCGAGCACTGCTCAATGAAATCATAGAATGCGGTACCGACGTCACCAATCATCCTAGCGTTCACGTTTCGAATATCTTGTTCAGAGAGCTTGGTGCCTCCCGTGTTCAAACGCTTGAACATCTCGTAACGCAAGAACTGGCTACTCTGCCTTTTGATGACAACCGTGCGCAAACTCGATCGTTTGAGGCGAAGCCTCAGCGTTAATGGCAAATCATCAAAACGAGCTCCATTCAGCTCTGGAACTAAGTCACAACCTTCCAGGACCAATGGATCAAGCTGGATTGCGTTAGCGCTGACGAACTGAATCAGTGAACTAGTTCTCTGCAGTCCGTCAATAAGCTCAAAGACACCGTCCTCACGTTCAATCACGAATATTGAAGGAATTGGCAATTCCAACAGCATGGATTCGATCAATCGGGATCGCTGCTCTGTGCTCCATCGAAACAATCTCTGAAAGTCCGGCCTGATAATTAGCTCTTTGTTCTCGTGAAGAGAAACCAGCTCGCCAATTGAAATATCTAGGCTTTCGGTCCGAACTTCGCCGATTTTTTTGTCTATAACTTCAACCACGTCCATTGTGAGTGCTCCGAGCAGCCATAGGGATTGGTCCTGCACGCAGATGCAGGTCTGTTGACTATAGCGGATGCAGGGAGGGCCACCTAGTGGTAGTGCCGAGGCAGCAACACACCGCCTTTGCCGCCCGTTGCCCACAGCGCGACCCAAGCAACACTGAAACCTCAGGGGAATTACTTACCCGAGGACACGCATGGCGTGTCCATCCAGATCCCAGGTCGGTCAACGCGCCGGCAGGTACTGCTGCGGGTCGACCGGCTTGCCGTTGTAACGGATCTCGAAGTGCAGCATGTCGCGGGTGGTGCCGGTCCGGCCCATTTCCGCAATCTGCTCGCCCGCCTTCACGTTCTGGCCTTCATTCACCAGTCGCTTGCGGTTGTGCCCATAGGCGGACAGCCACTGCTCGTTGTGCTTGATGATGATCAGCTCACCAAAGCCGACCAGGCCTGCACCCGAATACACCACCACGCCCGGGGCGGTCGCACGTACCGGCTGCCCGCTGGTGCCGGCAATATCGATGCCCTGCTTGGTCACATCAGCCGCCACGTAACGGCCGACCAGCGCGCCATCGGCCGGCCAGCGCCAGCTGATGTTGTTCTTGATCGGGGTGTTGGTCGGTACCGGGGCCGGCGTGGGTGCCGGTGTGCTGGTGCCCGGGCGCGGCGCGGTGACCACGGTGGTCGGGGCACGACCCGGCGTGCCACCGGCGCTGCCACCCGGGTACAGGCGGATCTGCTGACCCGGATAGATGGTGTACGGCTCGCTCAGGCCATTCCATGCCGCCAGGTCACGCGGGGTGATGTTGTGGATGCGGGCCAGCGCGTACAGCGTGTCGCCCTTGCGCACGGTGGCGGTCTGGCCGGGCTTGGCGACCGAGGTCTGCGGCGTGGTGTGCCCGCCCCGGCTGCCGGATGACTTGACCACGGTCGCTGTGCCGCAGGCACTCAGGGTGACGGCCATCGCCACGGCTGCGGCCAGCTTCAACCCGCTATTCCAACGCTGTGCACTCATGCGAACTTCGCCCTCCAGACAAGCCAGCCAATCAGCACCACCACCAGCGCGGTGGCAATCCAGCCCAGCGGTTCAATCCAACGTCGTAACGCCGCTTCGGCTCGCGCGCCACCGATGCGGATCACCGCGGCCAGCACGTACACCCGCTTGCCGCGCCCGATCAGCATGCTGAGCAGGTACTGCGGCATGGGTACACCGACAATACCCGAGGCCCAGGTGAAGACCTTCATCGGGATCGGCATGAAACCGCCCAGCACCAGGAAGGTGAACACCGCCCAGGGCGATTCGGCCATTTTTTCCTGGACGATGGCGATGCCACCTTCGATGCTGGGCAACATGCCCAACGCCGCGAACAGCGGCTTGACCGCTTCGAACGCATAATGGCCCAGCGCATAGCCCACCAGTGCACCGGCCATGGAGCCGGCCAGGCTGAGCGTGGCGAACCACCAGCCACGCTTGGGCTGGGCCACGCACATCGGTGCGAGCATCACTTCGGGCATCACCGGGAAGATGATCGCCTCGATGAAGCTGAGAACGGTGAGATAGGTCGGGGCACGCTCATGTGCGGCCCACTTCATCGCCCGCTCGTACAGCGGGCCGAAAATCTTCATGAAGCGCAGCTCCTTGGGTTCAGTCCAGCATGCCAGACAGCAGGGGTACGAACGTGACCGGCGCCAATACCTCGTGCGCCACGCTGCCATCTTCGCGACGGGTCAACTGGACCAGTGACTGCGCACCGGGCCCGCCCACCGGGGCGACCAGACGCCCGCCCACGGCCAGCTGCTCGACCAGCGCATCCACCAGCGCCGGCGCGGCGGCGGTGACCACGATGGCATCGAACGGGCCATGCTCGGCCCAGCCGATACGACCATCGTCATGCTTGCTGCGGATGTTCATGCCGAGTGCGCGGAAGCGTTTGCGTGCCTGGCGCAGCAGGTCGCCAATGCGCTCGACGGTGTAGACCTCCAGGCCCAACGCGCCCAGTACGGCCGCCTGGTAGCCCGAGCCGGTGCCCACTTCCAGCACCTTCTTCGGCGCGCTCTGCAGCACCGCCTCGGTCATGCGGGCTACGACCCACGGCTGGGAAATGGTCTGGCCGTGGCCGATCGGCAGCGCGGTGTCTTCATAGGCGCGCGAGGCCAGCGCCTCATCGATGAACAGATGGCGCGGCACGACGCGGATGGCGTTGAGAGTGGCTTCGTCGGTGATGCCGCTTTCGCGCAGGCGGTCGACCAGGCGGTCGCGCACGCGCTGTGAGGTCATGCCGATGCCGACCGCTTCAGGTTGCAGGCGCAGACGCTGGCTCATGCCGGACGGTCCAGCGCAGCGGTCAGCCCGCCGACCCAGCTGGCGACCTTTTCCAGGGCCTGGTAGCGGGTCAGGTCCACCTGGATCGGGGTGATCGAGATGTGCCCGCTGCGTACGGCGTGGAAGTCAGTGCCGGGACCGGAATCCTGCTCGCGACCGGCCGGTCCGATCCAGAACACTTCATTGCCACGCGGATCGCGCTGCGGAATGCAGCCTTCGGCCCGATGACGGTTGCCGAGCCGGGTGACCTCGAAGCCACGCACCTGCTCCCATGGCAGGTCGGGCACGTTGACATTGAGGATGGTGTCGGCGGGCAGCGGGTCGGCCTTGAGCCGGGTCACGATCTCCACGGCAGCGCGAGCGGCGGTTTCAAAATGCTTCGGATCGTGGTTGTGCGTCACCAGCGAGACCGCCACCGCCGGCAGGCCGAGAAAGCGCCCTTCCATCGCCGCCGACACGGTGCCGGAGTAGATGACGTCATCGCCCAGGTTGGCGGCGTTGTTGATGCCTGACACCACGATGTCCGGCTCGTAATCGAGCATGCCGGTCAGCGCCAGGTGCACACAGTCGGTAGGCGTACCGGCCACCGAGCAGGTGTAGTGGTCGATGCGCTTGGTGCGGATCGGCAGGTCGAGGGTGAGCGAATTGCTGGCCCCGGAACGGTCGCGGTCAGGTGCGACCACCATCACTTCATGCCCCGCCTCGCGCAACACGCTGGCGAGCATCCGGATGCCCGGTGCATCGACGCCGTCGTCGTTGCTGACCAGGATCCGCATCTCCGATTTAACCGCTTGATTTTTCAAGACTTCGATTCCATCACTCTGCTGCGTTGGCGGGGTCGTCGCGCCCCTCTCCCGGGTGCGACGGCCACGCAAGTGCGCCAGCTATTGTGCCGCATGCGGACAGATCGTCCTACCCCGCCGGGAGGTAGGCAGCGTCGATTCAGCACATTAGGCTGTACGCATGTCACATCCTGAAGACGAAGATCCGGCTGCCCTGTTCCGTGCCGCCATCGGCGAAGTGAAGCCGCTGCGCAAGCCGGTCGCCGCCCCGCCTGCCACGCCGCGGCCCAAGCCGCGTGCGCGCATGGCTGAACAGGACGATCAGGAGGTGCGTGGCGAGTTCGCACGCCTGCTGCGCGACAGCACGCCGCTGGAAGCTGGCGACACCGCCAGCTACCGGCGCGAGAACCTGCCGGCACGGATGTTCCAGCGGCTCAAACGTGGCCAGTATTCGGTACAGGACGAACTGGACCTGCACGGCGCGACGGCGGCGCAGGCCGAAAACCTGCTGCGCCAGTTCCTGGCCGACGCGCACGCGCACGACCATGGCTGCGTGCGCATCATCCATGGCAAGGGATTGCAGTCCGATGGCGGCGCGCCGGTGCTCAAGAACCTGGTGGACCGGCTGCTGCGGCAACGCAATGACGTGCTGGCGTTTCATTCGGCACCGCCCGGCCAAGGTGGGACCGGGGCGGTGTTGGTGTTGTTGGCGAACCGGTAGGTCAATCGCCCGATGCAACGCCGCCCACGTCCTGCACCGGGCCCAGTTCGTGCAGCACGGCGGTGGCATAGCACCCCGGCAGCAGCGCGAAGGACAACTCCAGCACGTCCGGCTGCAGCCATTGGTGCTGCATCAGCGCCGGACGCAGGCGCAGCGCACGCCGCTCCTGCTTCAAACGCGCATCTTCCAGGCCCGCACGCAGCTGCAACGACTGTTCGTCGCTGATCGCGCCCAGCTCCAGCGCGGCGGCATCGCCGGTGCTGCGCAGCTCACCCTCGCCCCACAACGGCCCACTGGGGTGGATGTCGAATCGCGCCAGGCGCTCGGCCAACGCGTCGCTCCACGCTTCCGGACCGAACACACTGCGGCTGCCATCCAGCATCCACACTTCGCCGTCCAGCGCGGTGTCCCAATTGCCCTGCTCGACCCGCGCGGCCAGCACCTGGTTGAACAGCGCCGAGCGCGCCGCCGACAACAGCAGCGAGCGCTGGTCCTTGCGCATGCGCCGGCCCTGGAACATCGCCAGCGCGGCCGGGACGTTGCCACCATCGCGGCCGAAGCGCTGCTCACCGAACCAGTTGGGCAGCCCACGCGTGGCGATCTGGGCCAGACGCGCGTCGATCAGGCCGGCGTCGCCCTGCACGTCGCGCAGCACCAGTTTGAAACGGTTTCCCGCCAGCGCACCGCGCTGCAGCTTGCGGTTGTGCCAGGTCGACTCCAGCACCTCGATCTCGGCGTCGTTGAGCTGCGCCGGGTCCGGCGCGACCCGCTTGGGCAGGTGCACGCTGAAGCGCTGGGTGGTCACCGCATGACGGTCCTTCATGCCTGCATAGCTGACCCCCATTTCCGGCAGGCCCGCCCAGCGCGCGATCTGTTTCGCCACATGCACGGTGTTGGCCCCGCGCTTGCGCACGGTCAGCAGCAGGTGCTCGCCCTCCCCGCTCGGCTCAAACGCGGGCAGCTCGTCGACCTGGAAATCCTCCGGGACGGTGCGGATCTTCGCGGTCAGCAGCGGCGCGCCAAACGCCAGCGGCAACGGAATCACAGCGCCACCAGCAGCACGACGGCCTGCGCGGCAATGCCTTCACTGCGTCCCGTGAAGCCCAGCTTCTCGGAGGTGGTGGCCTTGACGCTGACCGTGTCCAGTGCGGTACCGAGCAGCGCGGCGATGCGTTCGCGCATGGCCAGCGCATGTGGGCCGACCTTGGGGCGCTCGCAGATCACTGTGATGTCGGTATTGCCGACCTGCCAGCCCCGCTCGCGCAGCAGCGTGTTGCAGTGCTGCAGGAACTGGCTGCTGTCGGCATCTTTCCAGCGCATGTCCGAGGGCGGGAAGTGCTGGCCGATGTCACCCAGCGCCAGCGCACCGAGCATGGCATCGCACAGCGCGTGCAGGATCACATCGCCGTCGCTGTGCGCCAGTACGCCGCGGTCGTGCGGCACGCGCACGCCGCCGAGCATGATGTGGTCACCCTCGCCAAAGGCGTGGACGTCGTACCCCTGGCCGATGCGGACAGGCGGAAATGCGGGCGTATTCATTGCGTAAACCTAATGTTGCGCCGGGCGCTGCCCGGCCTTGCGATGTGGAAACCGCTCACGCTTCGCGGCGCGACAGCTCGAATTCAAAACGGGACAGATCGGCCGGCGTGGTGACCTTGAAGTTGTCTTCGTTGCCCTCCACCAGCAGCGGGCGCAGGCCCTGCCGCTCCATGGCCATGGCCTCGTCGGTGATTTCCACCCCGGCCGCGGCGGCCTCCTGCAGCGCGCGCGCCAGCTGATGGCGGCGGAACAGCTGCGGGGTCAGTGCACGCCACAGGCGCGCGCGTGGTTCGGTGCCGTCGATGCCGCCGTCGTCGCCGGCACGCTTGAGGGTGTCGCGCACCGGCGCGGCGAGGATCGCCCCCACCGGGTCGTTGCGCCCCACTTCCAGCAGGCGGCCCAGGTCGGCAGCGGCCAGGTTCGGACGCGCCGCGTCGTGCACCAGCACGAATTCATCGGCGCGCACGTCGTCAGGCAGCGCCTGCAGCCCGGCCAGCACGGATTCGGCGCGGGTGGCACCGCCGACGCAGGTCAGCAGGGGTTTGTCGGCCAGCGTCGTCCAACCCGGCCAGTCGGCGTCGTTCTCGGCGATCACCACCATCGCCCCGGCGACCGCCGGGTGCGACAGCAGCGCTTCCAAAGTATGCGCCAGCAACACGCGGTCGCCGGCCACCAGATACTGCTTGGGCGTGGCACCGCCAAAGCGGGTGCCACGACCCGCCGCCGGCACCACTGCCCAGATGCCGCCCATCAGGGCACCTCCGGCGCGGTGTCGGCATGGACCACGGCAGGCGCACGTGGGGCCGCGACCGGCGCGTTCTCCACCACGCGGTAGAACTTCTCGCCCGGTCGGATCATGCCCAGCTCGCTGCGCGCGCGCTCTTCGATGGCGGCCTCGCCTTCCTTGAGATCCTTGACCTCGGCAGCGAGCGCATCATTGCGCTGCTGCAGACCTTCATTGTCGCGTCGCTGGCTTTCAACCTGGGCCTCGAGCACCATCACTTCACCCGAATTGCCCGGGCCGAACCAGAAGCGGTACTGCAGCCATGCCAGCAGTACCGCGAGCACCAGCAGCAGCCAGCGCCAGTTGCGCATGGGATCAGCGCTTCAGCGAAACGAACGCGTCACGCCCGGCGTAACGCGCGCCGGCACCCAAGGCTTCCTCGATGCGCAGCAGCTGGTTGTACTTGGCCACGCGATCGCTGCGGCACAGCGAGCCGGTCTTGATCTGGGTGGCGGTGGTGGCCACGGCGATGTCGGCGATGGTGGTGTCTTCGGTTTCGCCCGAGCGGTGCGAGACCACGGCCGCGTAATTGGCGTTGTGGGCCATGGCGATCGCTTCCAGGGTCTCGGTCAAGGTGCCGATCTGGTTGACCTTGATCAGGATGGCGTTGGCGGTGCCCGACTCGATGCCTTCCTTGAAGATCTTCGGGTTGGTCACGAACAGGTCGTCGCCGACCAGCTGCACCTTGTTGCCGACGCGGTCGGTCAGCAGCTTCCAGCCCGCCCAGTCGTTCTCGGCCAGGCCGTCTTCGATGGTGATGATCGGGTACTGCGCGGCCCAGTCGGCGAGGAAGTCGACGAACTGCTCGGAGGTCAGGCGCTTGTTCTCGCCGACCAGGTTGTACTTGCCGTTCTCGTAGAACTCGCTGGAGGCCACGTCCAGGCCCAGCAGCACGTCTTCACCGGCGGTGTAGCCGGCCTTGCCGATCGCTTCGAGGATGGTGTCCAGGGCCTCGACGTTGCTGCGGAAGTCCGGAGCGAAGCCGCCCTCGTCGCCCACCGCGGTGCTCAGGCCATGGCCCTTCAGCACCGACTTCAGCGAATGGAAGATCTCGGTGCCGGCGCGCAGCGCCTCGGAGAACGAGGTGAAGCCGACCGGCAGCACCATGAATTCCTGGAAGTCGACGTTGTTGTCGGCATGTGCGCCGCCGTTGATGATGTTCATCATCGGCACCGGCAGGGTCACATCGCGGCCCTGGGCCAGGTACTGCCACAGCGCCTGCTTCTTCGACGCAGCCACCGCGTGGGCGTTGGCCATGGAGACCCCGAGCAGCGCGTTGGCACCCAGGCGGCCCTTGTTCTCGGTGCCGTCGAGATCGATCAGGCGACGGTCCAGGCCTTCCTGGTCGGCGGCGTCGAAGCCCTTCAGCGCACTGGCGATGGTGGTGTTGACGTTGCCGACGGCATTGCGCACGCCCTTGCCGAGATAGCGGGTCTTGTCGCCGTCACGCAGCTCCACGGCTTCCTTGGTGCCGGTCGAGGCACCCGACGGCACGGCGGCGCGGCCGAACGAACCGTCCTCCAGGGTGACTTCGGCTTCCAGCGTGGGATTGCCACGGCTGTCGAGGATTTCACGGGCATGGATGCTGCGGATCGCGGTCATGGCGGGCCAAATTCCAGTCAGAAAGGGAGAGCGCCACCGGAGGTGGCGCGTGAAACGTCCGCGTGATTATTACCCAGCCGCGCGCGCGAAGCCACGCACGGCGTGGCAGCGCTTCAGCGCGCGGCTTTGCGCTGGCGGGCAGCGCTGATGAAACCGATGAACAGCGGGTGGCCGTCGCGCGGGGTGGACAGGAACTCCGGGTGGGCCTGGCAGGCCAGGAACCACGGGTGCTGGTCCTTCGGCAGCTCGACCACTTCGACCAGGGTGTCGTCCATCGACTTGCCGGCGATGACCAGCCCGGCGTCTTCCAGCTGGGTGCGGTAGCGGTTGTTGAACTCGTAACGGTGGCGGTGACGCTCGGCGACCACGTCCTTGCCGTACAGCTCGCGGGCCAGCGTGCCGGGCTTGAGACGCTGCTCCTGCAGGCCCAGGCGCATGGTGCCGCCGAGGTCGCTCTTGTCGTCGCGCTTTTCCACATCGCCGGTGGCGGTGCGCCATTCGGTGATCAGGCCGATCACCGGGTTCGGCGACTGGCGGTCGTTTTCGGTGCTGTTGGCCCCTTCCAGCCCGGCCACGTGACGGGCGTAGTCGACCACCGCGGCCTGCATGCCATAGCAGATGCCGAAGTACGGCACCTGCTGCTCGCGGGCGAACTTCGAGGTCAGCACCTTGCCTTCAAAGCCACGGTCGCCGAAGCCGCCGGGCACCAGGATGCCGTCCACGTCCCGCAGGGCGGCCATGTCGGTGCCTTCCAGATCCTGCGCTTCCAGCCACTTCAGGTTGACCTTGGTGCGCTGGCGCAGGCCGCCGTGCTTGAGCGCCTCACCGACCGACTTGTAGGCGTCCTGGTGGTCCACGTACTTGCCGACCACGGCGATGGTGACTTCGTCCTGCGGATTGAGGGTGGCATCCAGCGCGGCCTGCCATTCGTGCAGGTCGGCCGGGCCGGCCTTGTCACCCAGCTTGAGCTGGTTGATGACGATCTCGTCCAGGCCCTGCTCGTGCAGGCCGAACGGAATGCGGTACAGCACGTCGACGTCCGGCACGCTGATCACGGCACGTTCGGAGACGTTGGTGAACTGCGCGATCTTGCGGCGCTCCGAGTCCGGCACCGGCTGTTCCGAACGGCACAGCAGCACGTCGGGCTGGATGCCGATCGAACGCAGTTCCTTGACCGAGTGCTGGGTCGGCTTGGTTTTCAGTTCACCGGCCGCGGCGATGTACGGCACCAGGGTGAGGTGCATGAACAGCGCCTTTTCCGGGCCACGCTCGGTGCGCACCTGGCGGATGGCTTCCAGGAACGGCAGCGACTCGATGTCACCGACGGTGCCGCCGATTTCGACCAGGGCCACGTCGAAGCCTTCGGTGGCCTCGTCCATGCAGTGGCGGATCTCATCGGTGATGTGCGGAATGACCTGCACGGTGGCACCGAGGTAGTCACCACGGCGCTCCTTGCGGATGACGTTCTCGTAGATGCGACCGGTGGTGACCGAGTTCTTGCGGCTCAGGCGGGTGCGCACGAAACGCTCGTAATGCCCCAGGTCGAGGTCGGTCTCGGCACCATCGTCGGTGACGTACACCTCGCCGTGCTGGAACGGGCTCATGGTGCCCGGGTCGACGTTGATGTACGGATCGAGCTTCATCATCGTGACCCGCAGGCCACGGGCTTCAAGAATGGAGGCCAGTGACGCGGC
The DNA here is from genome assembly GCF_029960115.1 of Stenotrophomonas sp. PS02289. Taxonomy (GTDB): domain Bacteria; phylum Pseudomonadota; class Gammaproteobacteria; order Xanthomonadales; family Xanthomonadaceae; genus Stenotrophomonas. Next base: position 8,837 of record NZ_JASCOZ010000001.1, on the reverse strand, counting down.
GGCAATGCCTTTGCCGAGCGAGGACACCACGCCGCCGGTTACGAAAATCAAGGGAGTCATGGCTGCAAGCATCCTGTCTGGAAATGGAAAACGGCCGCACCACCCCATCCCGGAAGGCGGGTGGTGGGCAGGAAGGGGGTTTTCCGGTTCGCCGAGGAAGCGAGGGAGGTGGTGCGCAGGCGCGGAGCCGGCACCGGAGGGCATGTCCACAGCGAGGTCGGGGCCGCCGTGCCGGTCATACGGACCGTCACCTCCTGGCTGCCTGACTGGTGGCCGCACAGGGCCGACCCAGCCGATTCGCTGATCGAGGACACACACTACTCCCGGAAAGCCATAGTTTACAGATTGAAGGCCTCCAGCCCAAGGGGGGCGTGTGGCCTTCACACAAAAAAGAGCCCCGGCCAGGGGCCGGGGCTCGGTGACAACGAAGCGGAGCGCTTACTTCTTCTTGCGCGCTTCCTCTTCTTCTTCCTTCTGCGGGGCCTGCTGGCCCTTGGCCTTCATTTCGGCGGTGGCAGCCGCGCGGCGCTTGGCCTTGGCGTCGGCTTCAGCCTGCGCCCGGTCGGCCTGCTCGCCCTGCTGCGGTGCGGGCTGGCCCTGTCCGGCGTTCTGGGCCAGTGCCAGCGGCACGGCCACGACGGCGGCGGCAATGGCAACGATGGTCAGCAACTTCTTCATGGGGTCTCCTCGCGATATGGCTCGGTTCGGGGCTTCCGGAACACCCGGAAATCCACCGTGCACAGTGTATCGCGCCGATTTCGGCCGCCCCCTGAACGTATGGCGTGCAAAAAACCTGCCCAGACCGCACACTTCGCCGTCGCTTTGCGCTTTATGAAGACAGATGAACGCCCGCTATAACGCCGCCGATATTGAAGTCCTGTCCGGCCTGGACCCGGTCAAGCGCCGTCCCGGCATGTACACCGACACTGCGCGCCCGAACCATCTGGCCCAGGAAGTCATCGACAACGCCGTCGACGAGGCCCTGGCCGGTCACGCCCACACCATCGAAGTCACCCTGTACAAGGATGGCAGCTGCGAGGTCAGCGACGACGGCCGTGGCATGCCGGTGGACATCCACCCGGAAGAGAAGATCCCGGGCGTGGAGCTGATCCTGACCCGCCTGCACGCGGGCGGCAAGTTCAGCAACAAGAACTACACCTTCTCCGGCGGCCTGCACGGCGTGGGCGTGAGCGTGGTGAATGCGCTGTCCACGCTGGTGGAAGTGCACATCAAGCGCGAAGGCAGCGAACACCGCATCACCTTCCGCAATGGCGACCGCGCCACGCCGCTGGAAGTGGTGGGCAGCGTCGGCAAGAAGAACACCGGTACCCGCGTGCGCTTCTGGGCCGACCCGAAGTACTTCGACACACCCAAGTACAACCTGCGGGCACTGCGCCACCTGCTGCGTGCCAAGGCCGTGCTCTGCCCGGGCCTGACCGTCAAGCTGCTCGACGAAGCCACCGGCGAGCAGGACAGCTGGTACTTCGAGGACGGCCTGAGCGACTACCTGAAGGTCGAGCTGGGCGAACGCGAAATGCTGCCGGCGAACCTGTTCGTGGGTTCGCTGAAGAAGGACACCGAGGTGGTGGACTGGGCCGTGGCCTGGCTGCCGGACGGCGAGCTGGTGCAGGAAAGCTACGTCAACCTGATTCCGACCGCACAGCACGGCACCCATGCCAACGGCCTGCGCACCGGCCTGACCGAGGCGCTGCGCGAGTTCTGCGACTTCCGCAACCTGCTGCCGCGCGGCGTCAAGCTGGCACCGGAAGACGTGTGGGACCGCGTGTCGTTCGTGCTGTCGCTGAAAATGACCGACCCGCAGTTCAGCGGCCAGACCAAGGAGCGACTGTCTTCCCGCCAGGCCGCAGGCTTCGTCGAAGGCGCGGCACATGACGCTTTCAGCCTGCTACTGAACCAGAACGTGGCGCTGGGCGAGCAGATCGCGCAGCTGGCGATCGAGCGCGCGAGTGCGCGCCTGAAGACCGAAAAGCTGGTGGTCCGCAAGAAGATCACCCAGGGCCCTGCCCTGCCCGGCAAGCTGGCCGACTGCATCAGCCAGGACCTCTCGCGCACCGAGCTGTTCCTGGTGGAAGGCGACTCGGCCGGCGGCAGTGCCAAGCAGGCACGCGACAAGGACTTCCAGGCGATCATGCCGCTGCGCGGCAAGATCCTGAACACCTGGGAAGTGGCCTCGGGCAGCGTGCTGGCCTCGGAGGAAGTGCACAACCTGGCGATTGCCATCGGCTGCGACCCGGGCAAGGACGACATCAGCGGTCTGCGTTACGGCAAGGTGGTGATCCTGGCCGACGCGGACTCCGACGGCCTGCACATCGCGACGCTGCTGACGGCGCTGTTCCTGAAGCACTTCCCGGCACTGGTAGCGGCCGGCCACGTATTCGTGGCGATGCCGCCGCTGTTCCGCGTGGACGTGGGCAAGCAGGTGTTCTACGCGCTGGACGAAGAAGAAAAGCGCTCGCTACTGGACAAGATCGAGCGCGAGAAGATCAAGGGCCAGGTCAGCGTGACCCGCTTCAAGGGTCTGGGCGAAATGAACCCGGAACAGCTGCGCGAGTCGACCATCCATCCGGACACGCGCCGCCTGGTGCAGCTGACTGTGGACGACGACGAGCAGACGAGCGCACTGATGGACATGCTGCTGGCCAAGAAGCGCGCGGGCGACCGCAAGCAATGGCTGGAAAACAAGGGCGATCTGGCCTCGCTAGAGGTCTGAGTTCTCGCAAAAAACCCCGCTCCGGCGGGGTTTTTCTTGCCTGCGCGATTGCGTCGGCATTCGACAGGCTGCGTAGAGCCGGGCTTGCCCGGCTGCTGTTGGATTTGGGCGAACAGCCGGTGTTCATCGGCTCCCTGTGTTGGCGGCCATCGGAAATCAAAAGCACGTATCCCCGGTAGAGTCGACCGTTGGTCGACTGCAGTGAAACACCCAACATCCGGTAACGCATGACCCGGGATCGGCATCGCCGTTGATTTGGCATTTTCCATGGCCCCCGACATTTCCGCAGCCAACAAAAAACCCGGCCGGAGCCGGGTTTTTTGCATGAATCCAACAGCAGCCGGGCAAGCCCGGCTCTACGCGGCGATCACGCCCAGCCGACCAGCTCGAACAGCTTGAGGATGAGGTAGGCGCAGCCACCGGCCGCCGGGATGGTCAGGATCCAGGCCCAGATGATGCGTTCGATCACGCCGAAACGCAGCGAACGCGGGTTCTTGGCGTAGCCCACGCCCATGATCGCGGTCGAGATGCTGTGCGTGGTCGAGACCGGCATGCCGAAGTGTGCGGCAAGCGTCAGGATCGTCGCCGAGCTGGTTTCCGCCGCGAAGCCGTGGATCGGGTGCAGCTTCACCATCTTGTGGCCCAGCGTCTTGATGATCTTCCAGCCGCCCGAGGCGGTACCGGCAGCCATCACCACCGCACAGGTCAGCACGATCCACATCGCGATGCCCTCGCCTGCGCTCGCGTCGGGGTGCAGGAAGGCCAGCCACGACGGCAGGTCGTTCAATGCGCCCGTGGCTTCAGCACCGATCAGGGTCATCGCGATGATGCCCATGGTCTTCTGCGCGTCATTGTGACCGTGGGCGAAGCCCATGTAGGCCGCCGAGACAATCTGCGCCTTGCCGAAGAACGCATTGACGATGCGCGGACGGGCCAGACGACCCAGCCAGCCGCCCACCTTGGCCATGCCGGCGATGATCGCCCACAGCAGCATCATCACCACGATGCCCAGCAGGAAGCCGGCGATCGGCGAGGTGATCATCGGCAGGAACACCTTCCACAGCAGGCCCTTGTTCTGGGCCCAGGTGCCGATGCGCTCGGACCAGATCAGCGCGTCCCAGTTGTTGTGCGCGGCCGCGAGGCCGGCACCGCACAGGCCGCCGATCAGCGCGTGCGAGGACGAAGACGGCAGGCCCTTCCACCAGGTGATCAGGTTCCAGATGATGCCGCCCAGCAGCGCGCACAGGATCACCTGCGGGGTCACGTCGACCACGTTGGTGTTGAGCAGGCCCGAGGCGATGGTCAACGCCACCGCCGTGCCGGTCAGCGCGCCGATGAGGTTCATGAAGGCGGCCAGCATCACCGCCCAGCCGGGCGAGAGCACTTTGGTCGCCACCACCGTGGCAATGGAGTTGGCAGTGTCGTGGAAGCCGTTGATGAACTCGAAGACGAGCGCAGCCAGGATCACGACCAGAACGAGGGTCAGCATGCTGGAGGCCCGTCAGCTGTTCTTGAGCACGATCTGGTAAGCCACCACGCCGGCTTCGCGGCAGCGGTCGATGGCCTTTTCCAGGATCTCGAAGAATTCCTTGAGCAGGAACATCTGCAGGTTGTCCAGGCGACCGGAGTAGATGTCGCGGTACAGCTCGAGCATCAGGCGGTCGGCTTCGTTTTCCAGCGAACGCAGCTTCTCATTGAGCGCGGTCATCCGGTCCAGGTTCATGTGGCGCAGGTCGGCCACCATCTCCACCACCACGTTGGCGGCCTGCTCCAGCATCGCCGCGCGCGGCGCGAAGTCGATGTGCTCCAGGTGCGTGGTCGCCAGCGAGTAGCGATCCGCGAACTTCTCGATCTGCTTCGGAATCTTGTACAGCGCCGAACCCAGCGCTTCGATGTCCTCGCGCTCGATCGGGGTCATGAAGCTGTCCACCAGCGCCTGGCTGATCTTGTCCGAGGCCGCGCGTTCGCGCAGGCGGGCCAGCTTGAAGGCGTCCAGCGCCGGCTGGCGGTCAGCGGCGCGCAGCATGGCGTGGAGGGCTTTGGCGCTGTCAGAAGCGGCCTGGGCGGCCTCGTCGAGCAGGGTGTAGAACTGCTTGCCGGAGCCAAAAATGGTCTGCAGAGAGAACATGGGGAAACCTGATTCGCCGTCGAGGAAGGACGGCACCGGGCGGAATTATGACGGTTTGATGTCCATTCCGGGTACTCCCGTCATCTTCACGCCGGCTCCGGGGCTCCTGAACGACCCTGTCTACACCCCTCCCCCGGCCTTTTTGTTAAGATGCGCAGGCACCCTCGGGTGCACTCTATGGACGACGACCCTTACCCCCCGCCGCACCGCCGCGCCTGCGCGCCCTCCGGTAGCCGCTCCAGCTTGAACACGCCCTCCCTGCCACCAACCGGGGACGACGCCCGTGTTTGAACTTTTTATTGTCCTGGCCCTGATCCTGCTCAACGGCTTCTTCGCCATGTCCGAAATGTCGGTCATGACGTCGCGCAAGAGCCGCCTCAAGCAGATGGCCTCCACCTCCAAGCGCGCCGCCAAGGCCCTGGAGCTGTCCGAGAAGCCCGAGGCCTTCCTGTCCACGGTGCAGATCGGCATCACCCTGATCGGCATCCTGACCGGTGTGTACGGCGGCGATGCCATCGGCAGCGCCATCGCCCAGCACCTGCAGAACATGTTCCCGGCGCTGTCGGCCAATTTCCCGCTGTTCAACGACCCTCAGCCCTGGTCGGAGGTGATCGGCAAGACCCTCGCCGTCGCCCTGATCACGTTTTTGACGCTGATCTTCGGCGAACTGGTACCCAAGCGCCTCGCTATCACCCGGTCGGAGGACATCGCCGGTCTGGTCGCCCTGCCCATGAGCGGCTTGGCCCGTATCGCCTTCCCGTTCGTGTGGCTGCTTTCGCATTCCACGCGTCTGGTGCTGCGCCTGCTGGGGCTGGGCAAGGACGAAGCCGCCCAGGTCACCGAAGAAGAAATCCGCATGCTGGTGGCCGAAAGCCACGAGGCCGGGGTCATCGACGCCCACGAACGCGACATGATGAACCGCGTGATGCGCTTGGGCGACCGCACCGCCGACAGCCTGATGACCCCGCGCAACCGCATTGCCTGGCTGGACACCGCGGCCAGCGCCGAGAAGAACCTGGCCGCCATGCGCGAGCATGAGTTCTCGCGCTATCCGGTGTACCGCGACAACGACCAGGACATCGTCGGCGTGCTGGAAGTGAAGAGCCTGGTCACCCGCCTGGCGCGCGCCGACCAGTCGCTGTTCCAGCAGCTGCGCGAGCCGCTGTATGTGTCCGAGTCCACCCACGCGATGAAGCTGCTGGAGATATTCCGCGAGGAGCAGCAGTCCATGGCGCTGGTGGTCGACGAGTACGGTGAGATCCAGGGCCTGGTGACCATCAGCGACCTGATGGGGGCCGTGGTCGGCCGCCTGCAGTCGGTGGAGAACGTCGACGAGGACGCGCTGGTGGTGACCCGCGAGGACGGCTCGTTCCTGGTCGATGGTTCGCTGTCGATCGAGGACCTGCGCGAACTGATGGGCAATGTGGAACTGCCCGACGCCGAGGAAGGCGATTACTACACCCTGGCCGGCATGTGCATCCACTACTTCGGCCGCATTCCGCATGCCGGCGAGTACTTCGACTGGGCCGGCTGGCGTATCGAGATCGTCGACCTGGACGGCGCGCGCGTGGACAAGCTGTTGCTGCGCACGCTGGCCGAAGAGGAAACCGATGAGCTCACCGGCTGACCCGACGCCGGACCAGAGCCGGCCCGAGTATCAGAACGAGGGTATCCGTACCCTGCTGGCGATGTTCGACCACGGCGACCCGGACGAGCACCTCAAGCTCGGCCAGATCCTGCAGAACCTGCAGCAGAGCGCCTTCGGCGTGTTCCTGTTCGTGGCCATCCTGCCTTCGTTCATTCCCATTCCCGGCATCGGCGGTGCGGTCAGTGGACCGCTGGTGATCCTGATCGGCGCGCAGATGCTGTGCGGCATGCGCCGGCCCTGGCTGCCCGGCTTCATCGCCAACCGCGGGCCGCGCCGCGGCACCATGCACCGCTTCCTGGCCCGCATCGACGGGGCGCTGCGTCGGCTGGACCGGCTGCTCAAGCCGCGCAATTCTGCCCTGCTGATCCCCCTGCCCGCGCATGCCTTCACCGGCCTGCTGCTGATCCTGGTCGGCCTGCTGCTGTCGCTGCCAATTCCCTTCACCAACTTCCTGTTCGGCTTCCAGCTGCTGCTGTTCTCGCTGGCGCTGCTGGAACGCGACGGCGTGCTGATGGCGGTCAACTGGATCGCCGCCATCGCCGCCGTGTTGTTCTTCGGCTTCAGTTCCGGGCAGCTGGTGCAGTACGTCGGTGACCTGCTGCAGAAGTGGTTCTGATCACCGCAGGTCGACCTTGCCGGTGTCGGCCAACGCCGCCGGCTCATCACTGACCGCCGACAACACGAAACTCAACGCCTTGCCCAGCAGCGTGCCCGGGCCGTCCCAGTACTCGGCCGATTCGGCACGCACGTGGATCAGGCGCAGATTCGGATCATCCTTGCCGCCCGGGAAAAACAGCTTCATCGCTGGCGACCACAGCTCTTCGACTTTGGCGCGGTCATCGACGATGCGCGCGGTGCCCGCCACCGAAACGTAGGTGTTCTTCGACGGCGACGCGTAGGCCACGTTGACCTGCGGATTGAGCGAGATTTCCGCCACCTTCGGGCTGTCGGCGGAGGTGGCAAACCACAGGTCACCATCGAAGGCGACCTGCTGGGTGCCCAGTGGGCGGCTGTAGAGGCGACCATCCACGCCGGTGGTGGTGAACATCGCGATGTCGACATCGCGGATCAGCTCGGCCAGCTGTTCGATCTGCTCGGTGTGGGTGTGACGGGTCATGGCAGGGCTCCTGTTGCGGGAGCCCTGATCAGACCCGATGGTGGTCAACGACAGCGTGACCGCACAGTCACGCAATCTTCGCGTCGCGCCACGCCTGCATGGCCAGGCCGAACGAACGCTTGCGCGCGGCGTGGTCATAGATGTTGGCGGTGAGGATGAGCTCATCCGGCTTGTGCCGGGCCACGAACGCTTCCAGTCCTTCGCGCACCTGGCGCTGGTCACCCACCACCGCGCAGGCCAGCGCGCTCTGCACGCCGATCTTTTCATGCGGCTCCCAGAAGTCCTCGATGTCATCGATCGGCGGCGGAATCAGGCCCGGCTTGCCCCGCCGCAGATTGACGAAGCTCTGCTGCTGGGTGGTGAACAGCCGCTTGGCTTCAGCCTCGCTCTCGGCCGCCACCACGTTCAAGCCCAGCGCCGCATAGGGCGCGGTGAGGTACGGCGACGGGCGGAACTCGCTGCGGTACACCGCCAGCGCCTGGTCCATCGCGTCGGGCGCGAAGTGCGAGGCGAACGCATACGGCAGGCCCAGTGCGGCGGCCAGGCGCGCACCGAACAAACTGGAACCGAGCAGCCACACTGGCACCGGAATGCCGGCTCCGGGCACTGCGCGGACCGCCTGCCCGGCCTGCGCCGGTTCAAAGTAATGCAGCAGTTCGCGCACGTCCTGAGGGAACTGGTCGGCGCTGTCGAAGTAGCGGCGCAGCGCGCGGGCGGTAGGCTGGTCGGTGCCGGGCGCACGGCCCAGGCCCAGGTCGATGCGGTCCGGGTACAGCGAGGCCAGCGTGCCGAACTGTTCGGCCACCTGCAGCGGCGAATGGTTGGGCAGCATGATGCCGCCCGACCCCACCCGGATCCGCTGGGTGCCGCCGGCCACGTGGCCGATCAGCACGGCGGTGGCGGCGCTGGCGATGCCCGGCATGTTGTGGTGTTCGGCCAGCCAGTAGCGGTGGTAGCCCCAGCCTTCGGCGTGCTGGGCCAGGTCGAGCATGTTGGCGAACGCCTGCGTGGTGTCGCTGCCCTCGCAGACCGGGGCCAGGTCAAGAATCGACAGTTGCATGAAACCGTTCCATCAGGGGTATTCCACCGTGATGGGGGCGGTTTTGGGTAGGGACAGGGGCGCTGGCGGAATGCTGATTCCTGCGCGGACCGCCTGGGCCGGCCAACGGCCGGCGCTACCAATGCTTCAGACCCGGTAGCGCCGGCCGTTGGC
>NZ_JASCOZ010000019.1 GCF_029960115.1 Stenotrophomonas sp. PS02289 | reverse complement strand
ACGGAAATACGTCGCGCCGGTTCCTCTGACGGTTCTTACCCTCCCGACTCCCCCGCCATTCCGGCGGGGGAGGACTACAGAGGATATACACCATGAACGAAGAGCCCGAAGACTGGGACGACCTGACCGAAGAACAGAAAGAATTCCGCCGCCGCTTCTGGCGGCCACCCAAGAGCATCATCGTCAACGCGCTGCGCCACGACGACGCGAAGACCTACCCGGGCTGCCCCTCCGTTCCGTGCTTCAAAACGCGAGGACTGTGGATCCGCGACCTGGGCATCGATGCCGGCACGAGACTCTACCTGTATCCCGAGTGGCGAGGCTTCCGCTGGCATGCCGACCCGCCGCCGAAGGATCAGGAGGCGGTGAAGGTGTTCCGGAAGGTTTCGCGCGGCAGGTAGGCTACGGTAGAACTCCGCCCCTCATCAGGTAGCGGCTCGAACTATGCGAGGGCGGCACGTCGTGCCGCCCGTCCCGTTCGCACTCAAGCGCACCCCGACCTACAACGGCTACCAGAGATCTCTGCTACTTCGTACTCGTCACCCTACGAAGCGCGGTCCACACGGACACAAAAAGCAAGAAGCCCGCCCATGGGATCGTCAGTAGCCACCAAAATCTTGCGAGAAAGGCAGCAACACCGCAAAGATGACCAGCGGCACCGACGCTACAACCCACCACCCAAGCTGACGCTTGTGGCTTCAGCAAGTCGAACAACGCGATCGACAGCCCCAAAGCAAGGACGAACAGCCCCAGTGAAACTGCCACCCTTCTCACAAAGACGCTCAGAACTCACCCGGTGCGTAGTCCACGATCATCAACGCTGCCATACACAGCAACGCCAGCATCATCGCTCCCCACAGCATCATGTGCACCAGCGAGGCGACGACTGCGGGCCGGCGCAGAGCGCCAGGCCGGATGACTAGCATGCAGGCATAAAACGTGTCCTGCAGATCCTCCACACTACGCGATGCCAGAATGGGTAACTTCGCGAGCACTTCCTCCGACTCGCTGCGCTGCTTTTCCCGGCGCGCCAAGATGACTGCGAATGGGCGACTAATAATGATCGCCAGCATGAGCCAGAAAGTGACGTGAGTCATGTCGTACCAATGAACTGTCATGGCACAGTTCCGGTCATGTCCACACCAACGAGGCGGCGCGACCTAAGATCTCGATGAATCCATCCCTGAGGTAAAGGCGCACCCTGCCCTGCTCTGCATCAACATGGCCGCCCACGACATTGCCGAAGCGATGTTCGCCGGAAAGCTTGGTGACATCCAGATGTGCGATGCAGGACGACACGCTCTCGAAGATCAGCGTGGCCATGGCGCGCTCGGAGAGGTTGGTTGACGTCCGCACCTGGATGCCCAATCGGCAGGTACTGGTTACGGGCGAAATCTCGATCAATTCCAGATGAGAGAAGTCGAGGTCAACGGCCTCGATAGACCTGAAGGATGCTTCCAGACCTTCGGCACCGGGGCAAGCAGAGACCGCCCCAATTGGGGCAATCTGGCTCAGCAAGATGCTCTCCGCAACCGCCTCCAGCGTTCCGCCCGTCAGATGCATCCGAAGCCGACTGTCGGTTGCATCTACATAGCCATCCTGAACATTGCCGGCCCACGCATTCTCGGCCAGATCAATGAAGTCGAATCGCCCGAAGACTGAAACCATCTCTTTGAAGAAAAATTCGCATACGGTGCGATCCTTCCCAACATCCCAATCGCCCAGTCTCAGGCCGATCCTGCAGGTGCGCTGCACAAGCGAGATAGAGACCTCGTTGAAGATCGAATCGTGAAACGCGATGTCATCAAGCGACATGGTAGAGCTCACGGCACCTCGCCCATCTGCTTGTATGCATAGAGTCTCGCGAGAACGTAGTACCCAAAGTCTGCGAGCTCCTTGTCATCAAACTTCATGGCTTCAAACCGCTCCTCGTCCAGCGCCCCCTCAGTGACAAACACGTCTCGCCTCCACAGGTCGGAGCCGATTTCGACCTGTACTGCATCATCCAGCCGGATCGCCAGTGCGACGTCTTTACGAATCACGCGAACGAGCACACCCCGCTTCGACTTCTCCCGCCCCATGGTTCACTCCTGATCAGAACAAGGGTGTCTGCCAGTTCCAGAGCACATTGGTACCGGGCTAGCTTACCAGCTCATACAACCCCACTTCGCCCAAAGCAGTGGCCAAGTCCAAGGCCGTCCAGCCCAGATCATTCCTGGCACCCCGATCCGCTCCGTTCTCGATAAGCCACTTGACTGCGTCTAAGGCCCCCTGTTCGGTTGCATTGTGAAGCGGGGTATAGCCATGCTCGCCAGGACTATTGATGTCGGCACCGGCAAGGAACAGAGCCTGCATCTCAGCAACGCTCCCTCTTGTGGCTGCGATGTTGATGGGCCTGTCGCCGAAAAGACTGACCTGGTTGACGTCTACGAGCTTCACTCCCGAGTACTCGGGGAGGCCTGCGTAGTCGGCGAGCACCTCAGATAGAAGCATGGTCAGTGTCGTGCAAACGGGGGGCCGTACAGGCCAGCCTAGCCATCAAGATCAAAAGAATATGCTTGCAAGAACTCAACCGCATACTCGTCTCCTTCCCGGGCCGAACGCCGGATTAGTGCCAGTGCCGCGCCAACATCCTGTGGCGCACCTATGCCATGGAACAGTGCGAGTCCATACTCGTACATGGCTTCCGGGTAGCCAGCATCGGAGGCCACTCGAAGCATTTCCGCGGCAAGGGTTACATCCATTTCAACCGAGTCGCCGAACCGATACCTCATACCCAAAGCGTAAACCGCGGGGATGTACCCCATTGACGCGGCCTCTTTCAGAGCCGCGTCGCTGGCAGCCTCGTTGTAGCGCTGATCGTCATCAATGATCAGGCAGTGCGACAAATAGATCGCTTCTGCGTTACCCGCCGCGAGATATGGCTCCAACAACTGCAATTCCTCCCTTGAGGTGGAATGCCGCTCGCGGAGGGCGTTAAACGCCTCCGTAAGTGCAGATGGCATGACATCACGTTGGGATTTGCGTGTCGCCATTGACGTATCCATCGTTACCGCTGGCTATGGTTCCGAGATACTCATGACCGAAGCCCCCTCCAGCGGGTGCAAAACCGTGATCTGCGGTTTTGCGCCCATATCCTTCCACTATGGTAAACCACATGGATCATGAGTCTGAGTTTTCCACAGAGTCCCAGCCGGTCCACTTCAGGCCAGCAGGATTTCCATCAGCGTCAGTAAGCCAGGCATCGCCCAGCATGGCTGTGACGAACTCGACGGCCAACTGACTGGCTTGATCCCCATCGATTCCTGCAATTTCCACATCGTGGTTGAAAAGCAACTCGGATCTGATCAAGCAGCGATACTCGACCTCCCCAAGCACGGGAACAGGCTCCGAGATGCATATCTCGATGGGGGAGTCCCCTCCTGAACTGCGCAAGAGACCGGTGAATCTCACAAACCACCTGATTGTCATCGACTGTCACCCGCACTGACGTCTGGATGCCTTGACACATCCGCAACCCGAACCTGATCTGATTTGACTGACACTGTTAGTGAGCCGGCAATTAAGAAACGCGCTTTAGCGGCCAATTCGATCACCTCAGATCTCCTCGACGAGGAACGGCTCGGACATCACAGAGCACTGGAACAAAAGGTCCCGAAACAGGACGGTGTAACGATGGCCGGCTTCTGCCTGCCCTCGAAAGACGGCATCACTTACTGCCGCCTTCACGACATGCCCTGGGCGGACGCTCAGCTCGCCAGGGGGACGCCTCCATGAGTCCAGTTGCACGCTGCGGGGCTTCCACCCGCCGCGACCGTCTTCGACTTGCACCTCTGCGTACATGTAGTGCATCACGCCCTTGCGGTCAGGCACCGCAAACTTATATACACCGTCCCCGGTGTTTCTCACTGAGAAGACTCCCACGGTGTCTTTCCCATAGGCGTTGCTAGTGCCCAGATATCGGATCTCCGCTGAACAGTTTTCAGCCGCGCTCGCGACTGAACTGGACCAACCAAACCCCGTGACGGCCCACGCAAGAACCAATGCAACAGGCAGGCAATGGAAGTACTGTGGCGCCATTCTCATCATGTCAGTTCACCGGATGCCCATTCTCACCATTGGCATATTGGAATGGGCAGGATTTCGTGGAGACTGCAACTTCGTAGCGAGACATCGTCAGAGCCTGCACCAGGTCATTGATCATCATTGAATCTGCCAGGCATGACCCTGCCGAAAATGGCAGTACTCACGGTCAGACTTCCTGCAAGAGCCCCGATACCGAGACTTAGCATCAGCATCACTTGCTCCGCCCTCACTGAAGCGACAAGCGCCAAACCTGTTGCCTGCGCAATGATCGCCAAGACTCCAATGTAGATAGTCTGCATAGGGTCGCCGAAATTGATTGGGCATCGACGAACTGAGGGCTTCTTCCAACCTTTCCCATTGCCGGATAGATGATAGCCCGAAGCGCCAACTGCGATGACCGCTAACGCAGCGGCGATCGCCAGCACGACAAGTTCCTTTGCCCCGCCTGACGCGACTGGCAGCGCAGCGCTGCCGCTCATCGTTGAGCCACCGACGACGTTCGCAATCAGGAAAATTCCGTTAACCCATGCCCAATGCTTCGCTTGCAACAACTCAGATCCTCTCAAGTGCACTCTGGACTGGTGAGGTTCTGGGTCGTCCAGAATTTCGAAGACTACGCAGAGCCACAATCAATGGTAACGAGAGAGGTGCCCACGAAATCTTGGCCGGTCCAGTCACTGATTCGTTGCCCGACCACGCCTTCACAGTTGTCATCGACACAGAATGTACTGGACAACTTGACGGAAAGGCCCGCAGTTCAGCAGCATACGCTCTGAACTCACTATCGAGCCGCCCTCCCTTGCCGTCAAATGTAACCAAGCCGATCGCCAGCCAGTTCGACGTGCCGCCCCCGCTCCGTTAGTTCGGCCAATGAAATCCCCTAGCCTGTCGCGATGATCAGCATTCCCACAAAGAAAAGGATCACTATCGCTATCCAGATAAGCGCGCCGAGCAGTACGAGTGCACCAGCTGGCCCGGTGACGCCCGACTTCAATACCGAGCGTACCGCCGCGAACCTGTTCCGCGCTTCGCCAGGCGAATTCAGAGGGAGAATGTCCAGCTCCCCAATCTGCTCTTCATTTCCGGACTTGTTAACAGTTCGCCTTGCGACGATTACGGCAGCAGCGCTTACCACCATCGCCGCCACCAGCAGATAGAACAGTGTCGGTACCAGCCAACTCAATGCCGTCATGGTGCGCATCCAGATTCAGTAATTTAATTGTGACGCGATAGCGTGCCTATAGGAGCCCGGCCGGTCCATCACTAAAAAAGTCGCTCTTCTGGAACGATTGTGTAGTGACACTACAACCAGTTTCACGATCAAACAGGTTCACAGAGAATTCCATCTCCTCCTCATGTGAACCTTGGCGAATACCCTCCATGCCAACTGCTACATTTGCCCTGTCCCCCGCCTTTACCTCAACGCTACCATCAGGAGGCGCAAAGGTACCCAGGACAATGTGCGGTATCCAGCTCGAATCACCGACACTGCGCGATTGGACAAAGTACGAGACCGGATGAAGTACTTCGACTTCATAACCCAGTTTTGGATCAAGTGCGCGCCCGCCCCAATCGAGTGAAATCACCTCATCGCCACTATTGCGCACGGAAACAATTCCGACAGAGCCGTGATCGGTCTCTGCGACATGGGTTAACACTGCCTCAACAGCTACACATTCTCTCATTGCCGCACCCGCCGGCTGCGCAATCATCATCGCCAGGGCAAACGCGAAGGAATGCACCAAAATGACTGTTCGATATCGTGAAAATTTCATCGAGCGACCTTTGACATCACCATGGATTGGTTTCGTGAAGACCACTTCGACCCCATCTCTGGGACGAATCCAGAATTGCCGCGATGATGCTGCCCCGCATGCGCCCCTACAGGATAGCCTCATTCTGCTGCTCGCATACGCGCGGATCCTGACGCGACCTATTCTTCAGCGTTGAATCAAGGCTCTCTATCCCCGGCGTCGCGCGATCACCCCACGTCCGAGAGTCGTTCACATGATCCACTTCTTTCGAGCGAACCGGGGACGCAAATTCTTCAGATACGCAGCCATGCCACAAATAGACGCGTTACATTCCGCCGATGATCTTTTGCAGATTACCTGATTCATCAAACGAAAAGTACTTCTCGTCCCCAAGGGCACCCAGGCATTTCCCATCCTCGGCGAATACCCTTGCGATCCTGACCGTCCTGCCTCCGCGTGTTTCGTACGCAGCTATATCGCAACTCGCCCCTTCGATACTGCAGTAGGCGAGAGTCTGCTTCGTTGCAACCTCCAGAATCTTCGATTCGACCTCGTTCGGGTTAGCAGGCTTTACGCTACCGCAAACCACATGCTCTGCGGAGCAGGCAGCAAGGAGGACCGCAACACCGGCAATGCAGATCCCCAGCTTAGTTTCCGTACGTCCCATCTCTCACCTTTGGAAGAATGCCATTTATGATGTCGTTGATTCTCTTTCTGACCACCGTTTCACAGTTATCCCCGATGCAGAACGCATCCGAGAATTTCGCCGCAAGGCAACGAAGTTCGGCGGTGTAGGCCCTGAACTCGCTGCAGCCTCGGCACCGACGTTCCTGTTTCCGACCAGAGGAGGTACGAAACAGGCGCATCACTCGTGTTTACAATTCGGAAAAGCCCGAGTAGCCAGCCATCAGATACTTCCATACGAAGGAACTTGAGCTCAATCGCCGAGTACTGAGGAGAGGAATAGACAGGCATTCCCTCGCTCGATGAGCTGACGAATGAGATTCCTAGCGCGACTGCGATTGCAATCCAGTGCTTCATAGATCCCTTGCGGCTCTGGAAACGGAAAGGCCCCGCTGCTGCGGGGCCTTCAAGTTCATCACTGCTGCGGCTTCGCGTCTGCCCGGGATGCAAGCAACGCCAGGAGCCTGAGCGAGGCGCTTGCTTGCGCCTGACGATCCAGACGTTGCCAGTATCGCTGCACCAGTTGTTGGGCAATGGCGGAATCACCTTCGGCCAGCGCCGCGTACTGCATGGATCCCATGATGTAGTAACCCGACACGGGCTCCTGCAGGAGGGCTTGGCCATGCGGGCCATCCAGCAGTTCAAGACCAGTGCGGATAACGTCCACATGACGTTCCTCGGCCACCGCCGAAACGAACTCAAGGACCCCCTTGAGCGCGTCATCCTGCACCGGGCAGCGCAACCATTCCGGCTTACCCCAGAGGCGACGCAGCCGCTCCGGATCAAGGTGAGCAGTTGTTTCACTGGCCAGCGAGAAGATCAGGTTCGCACTATGTTGCGGGCGGCTGTCCAGTTCGCATGCAGTAGCGAGACCGCGCAAGGCATCCACCTCCACATCATCTCGGACGGTCATGCTTTTGGTGGTGTCCTTGCTCCCCTCCACCAGCGACGCGAAGATCTCGCGCGCAACCTCGCCCTGCCTGACGGCATCCAGACCAAGACGATTGGTTCCCGCGGGCGTAGTGGCAGTACGGGCGGCCGGCCCACCCAGCCACCGCGACACCGGCCAGGGAGCCGCGCCCAACTCGACGAAATCGGTCACCGCCCCCCGCTCGAACCGGGCGCGCGGTGCCTGCAGCTTCAGCACCGGGAACATGTCCGAATTCATCTGGTGGGGATACAGGGTGAGGTAACCCTCCAACCCCTTCCGGTTCATGACCTGCGTGTCCTGCAGATCCCGCAGGCCGGACACCCCGATTCGCGAAAGATCTGCAGCCAGTAGGGGCTGCTGGAAGATGGCTCCGCCCAGCTCAGGCACCTGGCCGCGAGGGGACGCGACCAGAATCAGGTCGTTCTCATTTGCCAGGTAGGCCCTGACGTCCTTGAAATTGGACAACATGGCCGACAGCACAGAGTTCACCAGATCTGGGGTGATCTCATACAGCTGCAGCCACTGGACGAACAGACCATCGTCGTTGAGCTGCTTCGGAATGTAGCCGTAGAACTCGGTACTGAACAGCGACGCGGTACCGCCCACCCAAGGATTGGACGGTTCGGAGATGATGAGATCGTACTTGTCCGGAACCGAGGCGAAGTACGCCTTTGCGTCATCGATGATCACGTGTGAGCGGGGATCTGTGTACGCGCGGGCAACACGCTCGCCGAAATGACGGGCACCTTCAACCATTGCCGGCTCAATCTCGACAGTATCAACCCGACCAATCTTTTCATGGCCCATCAACGTATGGGTGCTCAATCCGGAGCCGAAACCGATGACACCCACCCGATCATAATGATCCCGCATCGACAGCGGCACCGCCGCCAGCAGGACCATCGTGGCCTCATCGGAGGTCGGGGACTGGGCGATGGAGCTGGCCATGCCAGCATCCACCTTTCCATTGGTGGAAATCATCCGAACGGCGTTGTTCCCGTCACCCACTTCGGACACCACTACTGTCGCGGTCTTTCCATCCTTGAAGAACAATGTCTTGACGTTGCCTTGCTGCTTGGTCGTGCCATGACGGAAGACCGAGGAGTTGAGCACCACAGGATCGAACGTCACGAACCAGGAGGCGCAGATCAGGGCAATGGCGGAGACGGCACCCGCTGGTGCCAGCGCCGGCACACGTGCCGACGAGGATGCCGGAGCAAAGCGGGCCAGCAAGATCAGACCAAGCGCAATATCAAGGGCTGCAGCAGCAAGCAGCGCATATTTCAGGCCCAGGACCGGCATCAGCACATGCACTGCTGCCAGCACACCAACGATTGCGCCCAGCGTGTTGAAGGCGTAAGCCTGGCCGATGGATTTCTCACCATGCCCCTCGCGAAGCAGCGCGAGCGTAAGCAGCGGAAGGGTCATGCCTGCGAAGAATGCCGCCGGGAACATGACGAGCAGGGCGATGCCCGCGCTGGCAAGGTTGAAGACGCCGTACCCCTCCGCTGTATGGGTGATCACCCTCATCAGCCAGCCGACCCATTCAAAGGCATTGGCGTACACAAACATCGACGCCAGGGCAGCAATGCCCATCCAGACCTGGATCCAGCCGGCCGTGACCAGTGGTGAGGTCAGCCGGTCGGCACGATTCTTCAGCCACAGGCCGCCCATGGCGATGCCCAGGATGAAGGCCGCCAGCATCAGCTCGAAGGAATGGATAGTGGTACCCAGCGCCAGCGACAGCATCCGGATCCAGGTGATTTCATAGACAAATGAGGCTGCACCGGTAAGACCTGCCACCAGCAGGACCAGCAGCGGCGTGGAGATCCCTGACTTCCCGATGTGCTCTTCGCGCGCGGCAGCAGGTTCCGGCACGGGAGCGACCGGCTCACCAGGTAGCGCGATCTCGCTCTTGCTGAGCGGATAGACCATTACAGCTACGAGGATGTTGATCAGTCCAGCAGAGAAGACCGTGCCGGGCATACCGATGGCCGGCAGCAAGACATAGGTGGACGCAAGAGCACCGATGGCCGCGCCAAGACTATTGGAGAAATACAGGCCTGCCAGTACGCGCCCTTCCGCATGCTCCTGCAGGCGGATGTACCCGGCGCTCATCAGCGGGAACGTGGCCCCCAGCAGGATACATTGGGGAAGGACCATCACTGCCGCCAGCAGCCAGCGCACATTCTGCAGCTGGCCGGCGGGAAGCATCGGCAACAGGTGACCGTAGGCCCAGCCCGTCAAGCCCTGGTAGATGCCGTCAAAGCACAGCCCCAACAGGCCAATTACAACTTCGATGATGGCGTACGCCAGCAGCGGTCGTCGCACCCGGCTGCTCCAGCGGCTGACCAACCAAGCCCCTACCGCCATGCCCCCCATGAAGAGGATAAGCACGAGCGACTGCGCGTAGGAAGAGTGGCCAAGGAACAGGCCCAGATACTGCGTCCAGATTGACTGGTAGATCAGCCCGGAAAAACCGGACAGCACAAAGATCCACAACAGCCAGGTACCCGCCCTGCTTTTCGCCAACGTCATGCTTGCATCCCCACTGCGTTCAGCCGGGCCAACTACCCGTATTCATGGTTGCAGCCAAGCGCGGCACCGTGGTCGGCACCGGCTGGCAATCGAATGTTGAATCCGGCTCCCCGCCGGCGTGTTGCGTTACCGATGGTAACAGGCCCGATCAATCCTTGGTCACGCGATTGATTTCGGCCAAGCTGGTCGTTCCCGCTGCCGCCTTGACCAAGGCAGACTGACGCAGGTCGTTGATACCTGCCTTCTGAGCAGCCTCGGCAATCTGGATGGCGTTGCCGCCGGCCAACACGATGACCGCGATTTCTTCGGTCATGGGCATGACCTGATAGATGCCGGTACGTCCCTTGTAGCCCTCTGTGCATTCTTCGCAGCCGACCGCTTCATACAGGGTGATACCCGCATCCAGCTGGGCCTGAGTGAAGCCTTCGGCCAGCAGCGCATGCGGCGGCAGGTCTACCGGCCGCTTGCAGTTGCTGCAAAGCCGGCGCGCCAGGCGCTGGGCAATCACCAGGGTCACCGAACTGGTGATGTTGAACGGGGCGATGCCCATGTTCATCAGACGCGCGATGGTTTGCGGCGCATCGTTGGTGTGCAGCGTGGAGAGCACCATGTGACCGGTCTGCGCGGCCTTGATGGCGATTTCCGCGGTTTCCAGGTCGCGGATTTCGCCGACCATGATGATGTCCGGATCCTGTCGCAGGAACGAGCGCAGCGCAGCGGCAAAGGTCATGCCGCGCTTGTTGTTCTGCTGCACCTGGTTGACACCCGGAAGGCGGATTTCCACCGGATCTTCGGCGGTGGAAATGTTGCGGGTTTCATCGTTCAGAATGCCCAGCGCGGTGTACAGCGACACCGTTTTACCCGAACCAGTCGGGCCGGTGACCAGCACCATGCCGTAGGGCTTGTGGATGGCTTCAAGGAACAGTTTCTGCTGCACCTCCTCATAACCGAGCTTGTCGATACCCAGCTTGGCTGCACTGCCGTCCAGAATACGAAGAACCACCTTTTCGCCGAACAGGGTCGGCAGCGTGCTGACGCGGAAGTCGATCTGCTTGGTCTTGGACAGATTGAGTTTGATGCGACCATCCTGCGGCACGCGCTTTTCGGCGATGTCCAGCTGGGACATCACCTTCAATCGAGCTGCGATGCGCTGGTTGAGCTTGACCGGTGCCTTGGCCACATTCTTGAGCAGACCGTCGATGCGGAAGCGAACGCGATAGTCGTCTTCGTAAGGTTCAAAGTGGATGTCCGATGCGCCCTTGCGGATCGCATCCACCAGCACCTTGTTGACGAACTTCACCACCGGGGTGTCGTCCCCCTTGGCATCAACGCCCGAGTCTGCGGCTCCGCCGTCCTCATCCCCCCCGGCCGAGACGTCAAGGTCTCCCATGCCGTCGTCGTCCCCCCCAAGGCCACCACCAAGGGCGTCATGCTTGGACTGCCACTGCTCCAGGGTACGACGGATCTGGTCTTCATCGACCAGGATCGGTTCCACCACCAGATTGGTGTGGAACTTGATTTCGTCAAGGGAGTGAGTCGGGTCACTGGTGCCGATGAACAGCTTGCCGCCACGCTTGAATAGCGGCAGCACATGATGCTTACGCAGCAGTTCTTCGCTGACCAGGCTGATTGCGCTCTGATTGGCGTCGAAGACCGACACGTCCAGCAACGGCATGCCAAATTCGAACGCGTTCGCAGCGGCCAGCTGAGCCGGCGTCACCAGCTTCTTGTCGGCGAAGAACTGCGGCAAAGGCTGCTTCGCCGCCGCCGCCTTGGTCATGGCATCGCGGGCGGCAGCCTCATCCAGCGCGCCGTCCTGCACCAGGCGGCGGGCGATGCCGGTGATGCCGACGAGATTGGCGGTCACTACTGCGTTCATAGAGGCGTCACGGCACGTTGCTCCGGGGGGCTACAGCTTAACCCAGACAGGGGGAAATCAATTGCAGTTGCGGGGGCGATGGATCTCACTGATTGCCGGAGCCGCGCACGTCCACTGGCCACCGGCATCACGGTTGAGGGTCAGGCTTGCTCCCTGCACGCGCGCGTTGCCAACAACTACGCAGTTGATGCGTGCTATACCATCGGCCCCTACCGTCGCCACAACAGCAGAACAGTGACTACTGGGTGACCGCAGCCCGATATAGGTTGCATCCACCGAGGTGGTCTGGCCGTTGGCCAAGGCTGTCTCGATCCCATTCTTGCCAGGCGCGATTTCAGACAGCGCCGCAGTCACCTGGGTCTTGGCCACGTAGTTCTGGTAGACCGGCATGGCAACGGCCGCGAGCACGGCAACAATGGCCACCACGATCATAAGCTCGATCAACGTGAAGCCTTTCGATTCGCACCGCATCAGAAATCCCCTGTTCTTTGCAACAGATGCAGCACAATCCGTGCCAGTTTCCCGACGATTAGCCAAAAAAAAGCCCCCGCTTCCGCGAGGGCTCTTTCTTTCAGGCATTTGACGCTATTAGGTGCACTTGCCCGGCTTGTACTTGGCGTCCAGGCCCGACGTGCAAGCCCAGGTACCGGCAGCCGCGTCGCGGGTCCAGGTGATGGTCTTGCCGTTGAACTTGGTGGCGTTGCCGCCCTTGGCCGTGCAAACGATGGTGGTGGCCGAGTCGGTGGACACGGTGCAGTACGAGGTGTCCTTGGTCACGCCGATGAAGCCGGCATCGGTGGCGGTCAGCGACGGGGTCTTGCCTTCGTTGATGGCCTGCTCGAAGCCAACCTTGCCCGGGGTGATTTCAGCCAGAGCCGAAGCAGCCTGCGAGCGGACAACGTAGTCCTGGTAGGCCGGAATGGCGATTGCGGCCAGGATGGCGATGATCGCGACGACGATCATCAGTTCGATGAGGGTAAAGCCCTGCTGCTTCTTCATGAGTACATCCCCTAGAGGTAGGTAAAGTTTTTGAACACCGGGCCTGCGCCTGGCCGGAAGCCGGCTGAGCAAGGCGATTGGCCTGTGCGGGTGGATCAAAGCAGGTTGCGTGCCAAGTCTTGGCGACGCTCCCCAGCGTTCCCCGGGCGCAATGATGGCACCAATCTTCAGGATTGGAACCCCCCTCCCCCCAAAATGCGACCCAGCCGGCATTGTGACCCCCTGCGTCACCTTGTGACGATAGCGGTCCGGAACCTCGGTCACGGATTGCCCCCGCCAAGGGGATGCCACACAGGCTCGGAACCGGCTACCATTCCGGGGAGAAGCCCGCCTGGGGATGGCGCGGCTGGGGAGCCTGTATGTCTGTGAGCCGTAGTGCCGTCAAGAAAGAGCCCGTGGTACGCAATACCATGGAGCTGGTTCCGTTTGTCTGGGAGGGGACCGACAAGCGGGGCGTAAAGATGAAGGGCGAGTCGCCCGCCAAGAACGCCAACCTGTTGCGGGCCGAACTGCGCCGCCAGGGCATCACCCCGAACGTGGTCAAACCCAAGCCCAAGCCTCTTTTTGGTGCCGCAGGAGCCACGATCAAACCCAAGGACATCGCCTTCTTCAGCCGCCAGATGGCGACAATGATGAAGTCGGGCGTGCCTATCGTCTCTGCTCTGGACATCATCGGTAGCGGGCACAAGAACCCGCGCATGAAGAAGCTCGTTGACACCGTCCGCATGGACATCGAAGGCGGCTCTTCCTTGTACGAAGCCATCAGCAAGCACCCGGTCCAGTTCGACGAGCTCTACCGCAACCTGGTGAAGGCCGGCGAAGGCGCGGGCGTCCTGGAAACGGTGCTGGACACGGTTGCGACATACAAAGAGAACATTGAAGCACTAAAAGGAAAGATCAAGAAGGCGCTGTTCTACCCTGCCATGGTCATGGCGGTAGCTGTGTTGGTCAGCGGCATCTTGCTGGTGTGGGTTGTTCCTCAATTTGAGGACGTCTTTGCCAGCTTCGGCGCAGAGCTGCCTGCGTTCACCCAGATGATCGTGAACCTGTCCAGGTTCATGGTTTCCTGGTGGTGGCTGATGCTGATTGCAGCTGGCGGTGCCATCGGCGGCTTTATCTTTGCCTACAAGCGGTCCCCGTCCATGCAGCACGCGATGGACAAGTTCATCCTGAAGGTGCCAGTGATCGGTCAGATCATGCACAACAGCTCCATTGCCCGCTTCTCGCGGACAACCGCTGTTACCTTCCGTGCCGGCGTGCCATTGGTGGAAGCCCTGAGCATTGTTGCCGGAGCCACCGGCAACAAGGTCTATGAAGAAGCTGTACTGCGCATGCGAGACGACGTGTCGGTGGGCTTCCCGGTCAACATGGCCATGAAGCAGACCAACCTGTTCCCGCACATGGTCATCCAGATGACCGCCATCGGTGAAGAAGCCGGTGCCCTGGACACCATGCTGTTCAAGGTGGCCGAGTACTACGAGCAGGAAGTGAACAACGCTGTGGATGCCCTCAGCAGCCTGCTGGAACCATTGATCATGGTGTTCATTGGTACCATTGTCGGCGGCATGGTCATTGGTATGTACCTGCCGATCTTCAAACTGGCTTCGGTGGTCTAACAACACATGGCTTTTCTGGATCAGCACCCCGGCCTCGGCTTTCCCGCCGCGGCCGGACTGGGACTGCTTATCGGCAGTTTCCTCAACGTCGTCATCCTGCGCCTGCCCAAGCGGCTGGAGTGGCAGTGGCGGCGCGACGCCCGCGAAGTGCTGGAACTGGAAGATATCTACGAGCCGCCACCGCCGGGCATTGTGGTGGAACCGTCACATTGCCCGCACTGCAAGCACAAGCTGAGCTGGTACGAGAACATTCCGCTGTTCAGCTGGCTGGTCCAGCGGGGCAAGTGCCGTCATTGCCAGGCCCCCATCTCCATCCAGTACCCACTGGTGGAGCTGATCACCGGCCTGCTGGTCGTGGCCAGTGTGTGGCAGTTCGGCTTTGGCTGGCAGGGCTTCGGAGCCATCGTGCTCAGCTGCTTCCTGGTGGCCCTGTCCGGCATCGACCTGCGCACGCAGCTGTTGCCGGACCAGCTCACCCTGCCCCTGATGTGGCTAGGGCTGATCGCCAGCGTGGACAACCTGTACATGCCGGCCAAGCCGGCCCTGCTGGGTGCCCTGCTGGGCTACCTGTCGCTATGGTCGGTGTGGTGGCTGTTCAAGCAGCTCACCGGCAAGGAAGGCATGGGCCACGGCGACTTCAAGCTGCTGGCGGCGCTGGGGGCCTGGTGCGGGCTGAAAGGCATTCTGCCGATCATCCTGCTCTCGTCGGTCATCGGGGCCATCATCGGCTCGATCTGGCTGTACTCGCGCGGCCGCGACAAGGCCACGCCGATCCCGTTCGGCCCCTATCTGGCCATTGCCGGCTGGATCGTGTTCATGTGGGGCGAGCCGCTGATCAACAGCTACCTGAGAATCTCCGGCCTGCGTTGAGGGCCTGCCGATGAGTCGGTTTGTCATTGGATTGACCGGCGGCGTCGCCGCCGGCAAAAGCGAAGTCAGCCGACGCTTCGAGGCGCTTGGCGTCACCGTGGCCGATGCCGACCTGGCCGCACGCGCGGTGGTGGCTCCGGGTAGCGAAGGGCTTGAGCGCATCGTGGCGCAGTTCGGGCCGGGCATTTTGCTCGCAGACGGACAACTGGACCGGGCGGCGCTGCGCGAGCGCATCTTTGCCTCGCCGCAGGAACGCCAGGCGCTGGAAGCCATTACCCACCCGGCCATCCGGCACCTGTTGCGGGAGGCCTGCGAGGCTGCTGCTGGACCTTATGCGATTGCGGCCATTCCGCTGCTGACCGAAGCCGGTGGGCGCGCGCAGTACCCGTGGCTGGACCGGATTCTGGTGGTGGACGCGCCAGTGGCGGTGCAGCATGCGCGGTTGATGTTGCGCGATGGCAGCACGCCTGAGCTGGCTGATCGGATGATTGCGGCGCAGGCGAGCCGGGAGGCGCGGCTGGCGCTGGCCGATGATGTGGTGGTCAATGATGGACACCCGGATCTTTTGGAGGCCGAGGTGTTGCGATTGGATGGGGTGTATCGGGAATTGGCCGCTGGCGCGCGGTGACGCGGTGCGTGGGCCGGCCAACGGCCGGCGCTACCGGGGTTGTTCCGGTAGAGCCACGATGGACGGGGTTGTTCCGGTAGAGCCAAGATGGACGGGGTTGTTCCGGTAGAACCAAGATGGGCGGGGTTGTCCCGCTGGCGCCACGATGGGCAGGGTCAGGTGGCGGGGCTGAACTTCAGGGTCGCGACGACGCCACGGTCCTGGCCAGGCCGCACGCTGACCTGCCAGCCGTAGAGGTCACACAGGCGACTGACGATGGAAAGCCCGATTCCGCCACCCTGCGAATGACCGGCATGGGTGCCCCGGTAACCGCGCTGGAACAACTTGGCGGCATCTTCGGCGCTCAGCCCCGGGCCGCTGTCGATGACGTCGACCTGGTCGCCGGTCACCCGGACCCGCACCGAACCTTCCTGCGAGTACTTCACCGCGTTGCCAATCAGGTTGCCCAGGGCGACCGAAAGTGCCGACTCCGGGGCATCGACCACCAGCTCGCGGTCCCCTTCCACCACCAGCTCCAGCGGCTTGCCGCCGAGCTGGGCGCGGTGCGCTTCCAGCAGCTGCTCGGCCACGCGGGAGACATTGCTGCTGCCCTGCCCGCGCTCGTTGCGCGAAAGCAGCAGCAGCGAGCCGATCAGGTCGGTGCACTGTTGTTCGGCGCGCTGGATGCGCTGCAGGCGCTGCAGCACCTTGGGATCGAGGTCGGGCCGGGTAAGCAGCAGCTCGGTCGCGCCGCGGATCACCGCCAGCGGGGTGCGCAGTTCGTGGCTGACGTCGGCATTGAACTCGCGGTCGCGCTGCACCACTTCGGTCAAACGCGCGGAGTAGTCATCCAGGGCCTGCGCCAGCTGCCCGACCTCGTCGTCCGGGAAGCGCGGGGCCAGCGGCTCGGGTTCGCTGGTGCCACCACGGTAGGCGCGCAGGCGCGCCGCCAGGTCGGACACCGGCTTCATCACCTTCGACGCCGACCACCAGCCCAGCACCCACGAGAGCAGGCTGAACACCAGCACCGAGAAGAACAGCGCGCGCTTGAGCTGCTGCTCGCCGCGCAGGCTCTCGGTCATGTCATAGGCGAGGAAGAACCACGCCTCGGGGGTTTTGCGCACCGCCAGCTTGTAGGAGAACGCGTTGCCCTGCTCGTCAACGCCGCCCAGGCTGTGGATGCCGTCCTTGAAGTCGTACCAGTCAGGCTCTTCCGTTCGGAGTGCCTCGAACCGGTCCGGACCGACGATACGCGCGCGCATCTGCTGTACGGGCAGGTCCGGGTTGCGCGAGGGGTCCAGCTGGAACCGCCGCGCGTACTCGTTGATGTTGCGGTTCATCACGTCTTCGACCAGCTGGTTCTCCACGCGGGCGCGGGCCCAGTTGGTGGCGAACGCAAACAGCGTGGTCAGGCAGAAGCCCAACAGCACGAACGAGACGATGATGCGGCTGCGCAGCCGGCGCCGATACGGCGCACGGCGGCGCCCCCCTGTAGTCGGCACGGGATCAGGCTTCCGGCGCGGCGATGCGGTATCCGATGCCATGGCGGGTCTGGATCAGCGGTACTTCAAACGGCTTGTCCACCACGGCACGCAGGCCATGGATGTGGACCCGGAGCGAGTCCGAATCCGGCAGCTCCTCGCCCCATACGCGGGTTTCCAGTTCCTGGCGGGTCACCACAGCCGGCGCGGCCTCCATCAGGGCCTGCAGGATCTTCAGTGCGGTGGGGTTGAGCTGCAGCAGCTTGCCCTGGCGGCGCACTTCCAGAGTGTCGAGGTTGTACTCCAGGTCACCAGTTTCCAGCACGCGGGTCTGCACACCCTTGCCACGGCGCGAAAGCGCATTGAGGCGGACTTCGACTTCCTGCAGCGCGAACGGCTTGATCAGGTAGTCGTCGGCACCGGAATCGAACCCGGCCAGCTTGTTGTCCAGCGAGTCGCGGGCCGTGAGCATCAGCACCGGAGTCTGCTTGCGCGCTTCATTGCGGAGCTTGCGGCAGACCTCGATGCCATCCATGCCCGGCAGGTTGAGGTCCAGCACGATGGCATCGAACTCGTGCACCACAGCCAGATGCAGGCCGGTGACGCCATCGGCCGCGAAATCCACCGTATGTCCCCGATCTTCCAGGTAATCGCCCAGATTGGCGGCGATGTCGCTGTTGTCTTCAATAACTAGAATGCGCACTGGAACCTCTGGTTCGTAAATAGGTCACTGCCCCTCGCGCCAGGACAGCGCGCGAGGGGTCACGTTCAGCTAGCGAACGATACAGCGTCCAGTCTTAACATTTCGTACCGATGCCCGGGCGTGAAGGCAACTTACCGACCGCCACTCGGGCCGTAGTTGTTGAAGCGCTGGTTGTTGTTCATCACGTTGCGAGCGGCCTCCTCGGCCTTGCGACGTTGCGCGACGGTCATGCAGACGTTTTGCGGGAAGTTGCTGCCGGTGCTGCGCTCGCGGCGGCACACCAGGCGGCTGTCGGCATGGCTGCTGGTCAAAATCACATTGACCTTTTCCTGCTCATTGAAGATGTCGGTCTTCGTTTGCGGCGCGACCTCACTGATGAGGTCATGGTCGCCCATGAGCGTCGAAATGCGGCTCAATGCCTGACGCACCGCGCTTTTGTCTTCCATGCTGATTTCGCTGTAGCGCTCGCTGCCGATCGCCTTCTCGACTTCCTGGATCTGTTCGGCCACCGGGGTGGTCGAATTCATCTGCACAGCCTCCTTGCTGCCCTTCTCCTTGGCCTGCGTTGCACCGGCCACACACAACAGCACTGCTATCGACAACATGCGGATCATTGGTCTCTCCCATTCCATCCATGAACGAAGCCCTAACTGTACGATCGCGGATGGCGCTCGGCAATGTGCCGGTTGGCACAAAAGAAAAAGGCCCGGGTGGCTGCCCACCCGGGCCTGAAGTCATTCCCGATTACCGTTTCTGCTGAGGAGGGCAGAGCTGCGGTTCGTTGAAGCCTACGCGGGGGTCGATTAAACCCGTGTTAAAACCTGCCCGGATTCTGTACGAAAATTTCAAACCTTTGATTTCGTTGGTTTTTTATGCGCAACAACCTGCCCTGCCACGTGCTCGATGATGCGCCCGGCGAGGTCGCCCTGGCAGATCCCCTCGATGCCCTCCAGCCCGGGCGTGGAGTTCACCTCCAGCACCAACGGGCCGCGATCGGACCGGATCAGGTCGACCCCGGCCACCCCCAGGCCCAGCGCACGGGCCGAGCGGATCGCCACCTGCTGCTCGGCGCGGGTGGCCTTGATGGCCAAGGCGCTGCCGCCGGCGTGCAGGTTGGAGCGGAAGTCGCCCTCGGGGGCCTGGCGGCGCATGGCACCCACCACCTGGTCGCCGACCACCAGGCAGCGCAGGTCCGCCCCCTGCGCCTCGCCGATGAACTCCTGCATCAGGAAGTTGGCGTACAGGCCACGCAGGGCTTCGACGATGCCGCGCGAGGCGCTGGCCTTCTCGGTGAGGATCACCCCCCTGCCCTGGGTGCCCTCGTTGAGCTTCACCACATGCGGCGGCGGCCCCAGCATGGACAGCAGGTCAACGGTGTCGTCCGGATTGTCGCCAAACACGGTCACCGGCATGTCGATGCCCTTGGAGGCCAGGATCTGGTGGGCGCGCAGCTTGTCGCGCGCGCGCAGGATGGCGTCGGACGGGTTGGGCGTGACCGCCCCCATCATCTCGAACTGGCGCAGCACGGCGGTGCCATAGCGGGTGACGGACGCGCCGATACGCGGAATCACCGCGTCCACGCCGGTGATCGGCCGGCCCTTGTAATGCATTGAAAAACCGTCGGCGGCAATGCGCATGTAGCAGCGCAACGGGTCCAGCACCCGCACGGTGTGCCCCCGGCTACGCGCCGCCTCCACCAACCGCCGCGTGGAGTACAGCTTGCTGTTGCGGGAAAGGATGGCGAGTTTCATCGGGGTGTGTGGATGGGGAAAGCGCGAAGCATAGCGCGCAGACCCCTGCGCGCGGATGACGGCGTTGTGCAGCCGCCGTGCTGCACTCTTCGCCTCACCTTGCAAGGAAAGCGGTGATAAGAAATGGTGCCAGGAGCGTCAACAGGAACCCGCTGACGAATGCCATCGGCACTTCCTCCGGCCTGCACGTCTGCCGGACGATGGGGAGCGTCGAGTCCATGGCAGTCGCCCCGGCAGCAGCGATACCCAGCCGAGCGTGCCGCCTTCCGAGCAGATACAGCAGAACTATGGCGACGAACTCGCGACCCAGATCAACGAACAGCGCGGTAGCCCCATAAATCTCGCCAGCCAAGGAGCCCACCAGCGTGCTTGATAGCGTGAACCAGCCAAACCCCGTAGCGAGAGCAAGCAACAGTCGAAGATCATCGCCCGTAACCAGGTGGACCACAACCGCGCCAAGCAGGGATCCCGCAACCACGATGATGGGCACGCTCAACACCTGCCGGGAGAACCAGTGACGTTTGATATCCAAACCCGCTAGATCAACGCCCACCAGGACGATGAGCACCATCAAAGCAACGTGGCTCAGCGGAATACCCAATGGACTAGCTGAGATGCCAGATGGTGCCATCGCTGCGCTAGCCACTAGCCCCGCCGAGACCATCAATATGGCGAGCCCGCACTCCCGCAGGGCGGGCAGCATCGCAGCTCCCCGCGCCCGCAGCCCCTTACGCGACGGGAGCGTGCGCCGAATCGGCACCTGACTGCGCGCCGGCCGGAAAAACATGGTGAGCAGCAGACACGGCACTGCCGTGGTCGTCACCACCATGAGCAGCGCCGCACCCATGACCTGCCTGACAGCATCCAATGATCGCAGTGCATTTTCGAACTCGACACCGATCAGAAACAGCATCAGCCATACCAAAGGCCCGATAAGGCGAACAAGCCCCTTGTTCACCATGCCTGACAGCAGATATCGACCAGCCAGCCAACCGCCTGCGAGAGCTGCAAGTATGGGCAGCATCGAATGAACCGCCTTGGTGATCATATCTTCTGCACAGTTGGCGAGAAGTCCACAAGCACCATGCAACGCTCGCAGACCATCGCGTCACGATCACTATCGCTCGCCATTCGAACAGGACTGACGTAGTGAGACACTTTGGGGTCATGAACCACAAAACTGTCCAGGGGATTCACCAGAGTGAACTCCGAAATGATTTGATCCGGCCTCACATGCTCCATCGGGGTATCTCTCAACGCGGGCGATGCGATGTAATTGACACCCCCATCCAAATTGGGAGATCGATGGATCAGGTGCGCAAACGTGAATGTCTCCCCATCCTGGTGAAAGCAGTTTGGCGAGCTGACTCCCCACTTATCGGGGCCACATGACGTCAACTTGATGAAATGAACACCGAAGTAGATTGGCATCGCCTGTCCCGGCGAATCCCAGAACGTATTTGAATAATCTTCGCGAATCAGGTCGAGCAGGAGTTCGCATTCCATTACGTCTTCGCTTAGGCAGGGGAACTGCCGCGAACGATGATGATCAGGGTTGAATGAGCCTTGCCCGTACGCGGCGAGTCGCTGCCCACCCTCCCCTTGCAGGGCGGGCATCCAATGCGGCGTGGCCTGATGGCACCATGGAAGAATTACGCCATTGCCATAGCGTCGGTAGCGGTTTGCATCCGATGGCGCGTAGGGATCCAACTCCAGCTTCGCGAACTCGCTCCTGAGCAGTTCGATCTCCCCATCCAAGCTGGCTCGCTTAGGTCGAATGGCGTAGTGGGCATATCCGTTTTCCAGCAACGCATCGCGGGGCATCGTCCGTCCTCAATCAAATGGAGGAGTGATGGTGAAGATCAAGTTGCGCTGCGTCGATCAGGGTTTTCTGACCTCACACGGAACAGGTTCACATTGTAGTTACGTTGCCGATTCCGGCCCATTTTTTCCGGACAATTGCGTCAAGTTGCGTCGTCCCAGCGATTTTCAGGCTCCAATCACAAACGCATCGAGCTCACACATCTTTCCATCCCGGAAACGCCAGACGTCGCTATAGGCAAGTTCCGCGGGCTTGCCTTCGGGGCCATCCCCCATGATCGTGCCGATCGCAATCACGCGATCCCCCTCCGCGACCATGTACTGCACCTCAAACTGCGGCGGCACTGAATACGCCCCTTTCATCCACGCGCGAACCGCCTGTTTGCCCTGCAACGTGCCCTCACCCACGGTCGTCCAGCGGATATCGTCGGTGCAATGGGCAAGGAACCCTTCATTGTCACCCGCGCGAACCGCAGCGTTGGCGGCTTCCAGCACTGCCTTGTTTGATCCGCACATGTAGAACCCCACGCATGACGCAATGCGCCGTTCGCGCCATCATTTCAGCGCGCGGGTCAATAAAGCGTGCGTGGAATATGTCGAAATAGCAGCCCCCTTGAGTCAAGGGGGCGCGCCGACAGGCGCGGGGATCTGGTGGCATGCCGCCACGCTCCATGGTTTGCTGCGCAAACCGTGGAGCGGGTGAAGGGAATCGAACCCTCGTCAGTAGCTTGGGAAGCTACAGCTCTACCATTGAGCTACACCCGCTTGGTGCCCGGGAATTCTATGCGCCCGGGCGGGAAAAAGGCAACGGGCGGCATTGCGCCGCCCGTGCCGTTGGATCAGAAGCTACCGCTGAACTGCGCGAAGATGGTCGCGTCGCGGGCGCTGTTCTGCGCGGCGGTGGTGCTGATGCCGATGTTGCTGCTCAGGCCGAACATGTCCATGCGCACGCCCATGATGGCGGTCACGTAGTCCTCGTCGAACTCCAGGCCCGGCACCTTGTACATGCCGGCTTCCGGCATGGTCTGCAGCCACGCGCTGGCCTGCTGGCCGTCTTCGAACTCATGGTCCCAGGTGATCTGCGCGTACGGCTTGACGCTGCCGCCATCAAAGCGCATCTGCCAGCCCAGGCGGCCCACGGTCGAGTCCACGTCCTGATTGCCATAGCCCAGCGCGGTGGCGCTCAGGTTGGACTCGTTGTAGGCGTCCAACTTGACCTTCTGCCAGATCACCGAGGCGACCGGACCGTGGCGCAGGCCGCCCTCGGTGCCGAACTCGTAACCGGCGTTCAGCGCGGCGGTCAGGTTGCTGCCCTCCGGCTTGCCGGTGTGGGTGCGGGTGGCCGGGCCGAGCTGGACCTTGCGGGTGACGTCGTAATCGAGCCAGCTGTAGCTGACCTGGCCGTTCACCCACACCTTGTCGCCATACCAGCCGGCAAACAGACCCAGGGAGGTGTCGGACTGGGTGAAGTCACCCTTGTTGTGGCCGAAGTCGGCGTCCATGCGGCCGTAACCGGCGAAACCGCCGAGCACCAAGCCGTCCTTCGCCCAATCCATGCCGAACAGGCCGGCCGGAGCCAGGCCGTCGTACAGGTCGGCGTGGTCGTAGCGCTGCATGTCACCGCGCACGCCACCCCACCAGCTCAGGCCATCGGCCGGACGACCGCCCACGTGCAGGCTGACCTGGTCGGCGCGCGAGCGGCCGATGGTCTGCGCCGAATGGGTCAGGATCTGCTGGTTGCGCGGGGCTTCCAGAATGGACAGCGTGTACTGCCCCAGCATTTCATGCGTGGCCGTGGTCGGGTGCACGCCGTCGGCGAACACGTAGTTGTTGGCCGCGTTCGGATTGACGTAGGCAGTCGGGTTGCAGGTCAGCGAGGAGGCCGTGGCGCAGGCCGGGCTGGTGACGTTGACGAAGCCGTAGGTGCCCGGGCTGGCGACGATTTCCTGCAGGATGTGGAAGGTGTCGACCGGAATGACCTGCAGACCGGCGCTCTTCAGGCCGGCGAACAGGGCGTCGTTGTAGGCCTTGGCCAGCGCGGTGCCCTGCGCCATGCCCACCGCGCCGCCGGCGCGCGCGGCCGGGGTCAGGCCGATGTCAGGCAGGGTCGGCACGACGATGTACTGCGCGCCAGCGCCCTTCAGGGTGCCCACGATGCCGACCTGGTCGGTCACCGCCGCGCCCAGGGTGGCCTGCAGCGGCGCACCGGCCTGGATGGCGAACAGGTCGTTGGCCCCGCCCCACACGGTGTACAGGCCGTTGGCATCGGCCTTGCCACCGTTGGCAGCCAGATACTGCTGGGTCTGCTCCTTGAGCGAGTAAACCGGCACTGCCGGCGTGTTCGGGGCCAGGATCTGGCTGCCGTGCACGCCCACGCGCGCGCCGCCGATGGCGTAGTTGTCACCGCCTTGGCCATTGCCGTTGGCCGTGGCATTGGTGCCGTAGTAGTCGGCAACGTACTGCGCCCACACCCAACCCGGGTTGGTGGTGAACTGACCGGTCACCGGCCGCACTTCTGCAGGCAGCAGCGGGCGGAAGTAGCCCTGGTCGGTCAGGCTGTCGCCAATGAACACGGTCTTGGAATACGGGGACTGCGCCATGGCCGGCACTGCGGCCAGGGCAATGGCCACGGCCATCAGGGAACGCAGGGGACGCTTGCTGAGCAGCATGAAAAACTCCTTGAGGGTGGAAGCGGCCGACGTACGCCGGCGCACGGTGCCATGGTCCTACTGCACCCCGGCTGTTTCACGCTGCATTGCGACATGGAACCGGCCGGGATCGGCGCAGAACCACGCCAGCACAGGCATGGACGGCCACCGACGGGGGCGGCAAGGGTACGCGGAAGTGGGGCCTTTAGGGGACAATGGCGTCATGAACATCCAGCTCAATGGCGAACCCCGCCAGCTTCCGCAAAGCACCACCGTCCAGCAGTTGCTTGACCTTGAACAGCTGACCCAGCGCCGCGTGGCGGTGGAGGTCAATGGCGAGATCGTGACCCGCAGCCTGCACGGAACGCACGAACTGCACGACGGCGATGTGATCGAGATCGTCCACGCATTGGGCGGCGGTTGAGGGTCGAAATCGGGCGGGGCGGCCGACGCCACGTGTGTGATAATTCACCGCATGACAGCTCACGCCTCCCCCGATTCGCTGGTGATCGCCGGCAAGACCTACACGTCCCGGCTGCTGACCGGAACCGGCAAGTTCAAGGACCTGGAAGAAACGCGCATCGCCACCGAGGCAGCCGCGGCCCAGATCGTCACCGTGGCCATCCGCCGCACCAACATCGGGCAGAACCCGGGCGAGCCCAACCTGCTGGATGTGCTGCCGCCGGACCGCTACACCATCCTGCCCAACACCGCCGGCTGCTACACCGCCGAAGACGCGGTGCGCACCTGCCGGCTGGCGCGTGAGCTGCTCGACGGCCACAACCTGACCAAGCTGGAAGTGCTGGGCGACCAGAAAACCCTGTACCCGGACGTGGTGCAGACCCTGAAGGCCGCCGAGCAGCTGGTCAAGGACGGCTTCGAGGTCATGGTCTACACCTCCGACGACCCGATCCTGGCCAAGCGCCTGGAAGAAATCGGCTGCGTGGCGGTGATGCCGCTGGCCGCGCCGATCGGCTCGGGGCTGGGCATCCAGAACAAGTACAACCTGCTGGAAATCATCGAGAGCGCCAAGGTGCCGATCATCGTTGATGCCGGCGTGGGCACCGCCTCCGATGCCGCCATTGCGATGGAACTGGGCTGCGACGGCGTGCTGATGAACACCGCCATTGCCGGCGCACGCAACCCGGTGCTGATGGCCAGCGCGATGCGCAAGGCGGTCGAAGCCGGCCGTGAAGCCTTCCTGGCCGGGCGCATTGCGCGCAAGCGTTATGCCAGTGCGTCTTCTCCGGTGGAAGGAGTGATCGGCTGATGACCAACCCGTTCTCGAGCAGCGGTGCCAAGGCTCCGCCCAAGCCGTTCACGGTGAGCGAAGGCCGCCGCGAGATCCGCAGCTTCGTGCTGCGCCAGGGGCGCTTCACGCCGGCCCAGCAGCGCGCGTTTGACGAGCGCTGGCCGCGCTTCGGACTGGACTACTCCGGTGAACTGCGTGATCTGAACGCCACGTTCGGTCGCGACGCGCACAAGGTGCTGGAAATCGGCTTCGGCAACGGTGCAGCGCTGCGCTTTGCCGCGCAGCAGGACCCCAGCCGCGACTACATCGGCATTGAGGTGCATGCCCCCGGCGTGGGCCGGCTGCTGAATGCACTGGCCGACGACAACGCCGATCACGTGCGCCTGTACCACCACGACGCGGTGGAAGTGCTGGAAAAGGAAATCGCCGATGGCGCGCTCGATGAAGTGCGCATCTATTTCCCCGACCCGTGGCACAAGAAGCGCCACAACAAGCGCCGCCTGCTGCAGCCGGCGTTCGCGGCGCTGCTGGTGCGCAAGCTGCGCCCGGGCGGTCGCCTGCACTGCGCCACCGACTGGGAAGACTACGCCGAGCAGATGTGGGAGGTGCTGGACGCCACCGAAGGGCTGGTCAACCGCGCCGGTCCGCGTGGCCAGGTCGATCGACCGGAGTGGCGACCACAGACCCACTTCGAGACCCGCGGCCAGAAACTCGGCCACGGCGTGTGGGATCTGCTGTACGACCGCACCTGACCCAAGGCCAAGGACCCGCGCCACCCCATGGAAACCGCGCTGACGCTGACCAACGACATGAAGCTCGTCCTCGGGCTGGTTGGGTTCACGATGGCGATGTTCCTGTTCGAGCGCATCCGCGCCGACGTGGTGGCGCTGGTGGTGCTGGTGGTGCTCGGCGTGACCGGCCTGATCGCACCGGAAGAAATCTTCGGTGGCTTCTCCGGTAACGCGGTGATGAGCATCATCGCCACCACCATTCTCGGCGCGGGCCTGGACCGCACCGGCGCGCTGAACCGGCTGGCGGCGTGGCTGCTGCGGCGCGGCCACGGCGTTGAACAGCGGTTGCTTATGATGACCACGGCCATTGCCGGCCTGAACTCGTCCTTCATGCAGAACCCGTCGGTGATGGCCCTGTACCTGCCAGTGGCCTCCCGGCTGGCCGCGCGCACCGGGCTCACCCTGCAACGGCTGCTGCTGCCAATTGCCGCGGCCATCGTGATGGGCGGCGCGCTGACCATGGTCGGCAATTCGCCACTGATCCTGCTCAACGACCTGCTGGCCTCGGCCAACAACAATCTGCCGTCGGGCCTGGCCACCATCGAGCCGCTGCGGATGTTCGCGCCACTGCCGATCGGCCTGGCACTGCTGGTAGCCTCGCTGCTGTACTTCCGCTTCTTCGGCGACCGTAAGCTGGTGGAAGAAGAGACCCTGGCCAACGATGGGGTGACCCCGACCCGCACCGAGAACTACTTCGCCAAGACCTACGGTATCGAGGGCGATGTGTTCGAACTGGTGGTCAGCGCGGAGAGTCCGCTGGTCGGCATGACCCTGGGCGAGGCCGAAACAGTGCACGACGCGCCGCTGATGCTGGCACTGAAAACCGGTAACGACACCCGCCTGGCCCCACCGGCGGAAATGCGCATCTGGGTCGGCAGCGTGCTCGGCGTGATGGGCAGCCGCCAGCAGGTCAGCGATTTCGCACAGAACCAGTTCCTGCGCATGTCCTCGCGCCTGAAGCACCTGGGCGACCTGTTCAACCCCAGCCGCGCGGGCATTTCCGAAGCGGTGGTACCGCCCACCTCCGAGGTGATCGGCAAAAGCGCTTCGCAGCTGCGCCTGCGCAAGCAGCGCGGGATCAGCCTGCTGGCGATCAACCGCGACAAGCAGGTCATCCGCGAGGACGTGCGCAACGTGCCGCTGCGTGCGGGCGACATGCTGGTGTTCCACAGCATCTGGACCGACCTGGCCCAAGCCGCCAAGAGCCGCGACTTCGTGGTGGTGACCGACTACCCCAAGGGCGAGCAGCGGCCGCACAAATTCAAGATCGCAATGACGATCTTCGCCATCACCATCCTGATCGCACTGACCTCCAAGCTGCCGGTGGCGCTCACGCTGATGACCGGCGTGGCGGGCATGCTGCTGACCGGCGTGCTGCGCATGGACGAGGCCTACGCCTCGATCAACTGGAAGACCATCTTCATGATGGCCGGCCTGATTCCGTTGGGCTGGGCGATGGACAGCAGTGGCGCGGCGGCCTGGGTGGCCGGCCACACCATCGACCGGCTGCCCACCGGCATACCGGTGTGGACCCTGGAAATCGCGTTGGCGCTGCTGACCACGGTGTTCTCGCTGGTGATCAGCCACGTGGGGGCGACCATCGTGATGGTGCCCATCGCGGTGAATCTGGCCTTGGCCGCTGGTGGCAACCCGACGGCCTTTGCGCTGATTGTGGCGCTGTCGGCCTCGAACAACCTGATGACGGCCTCCAACCCGGTGATTTCGATGATCACCGGTCCGGCCAACTACACCCCGCGCGAGTTGTGGCGGGTGGGTGCGCCGCTGTCGTTGATCTACACGATCGTGGTCGTGTTGATGATCAATTTGATGTTTTAAAGCGTACCGACCAACGGTCGGTACCTACCGGGTGGTGCGACAAACCGGTAGATGCCGACCGTTGGTCGGCATTCCGTCAGACGAGATACACCTGACCGTCGCGCACCTGCAACGCCACCGACCGCAGCGCATCGCCCTTGCACGGCCCCGCCACGCATTCGCCATCGTCCAGCGAGAACGATGCCCCATGTGCGGCACACACCAGGTGCCCTTCGCGGCTCTTGAGGAACTGCCCCGGTGCCCAGTCCAGCCGGCGGCCGGCGTGCGGACAGATGTTGAGCCAGCCGCGCACGCTGTTGCCCTCGCGGAACAGCACGGCCGATTCGAAATCGCCGTCAAGACGCACCTCGACCTCGGCGAATGCACCGTCGGTGATGGCGTCCACGGCGATCAGGGGCGACGGCGATTGGGCAACGGACATGGCGTTTCACACGAGCGAGCGAGGCCGGAATTGTCGCATGCCTGACCGCCGGCTGGCTGGAAAATGAACGCAAGCCATTGATTTGAAATGACAGAATGTCGCAGTTAACGTATTTTTCACTCATGCACCCAAGTGACCCGAGATACTGGCCCCCTGCTGACTCCAGCCGAATGATCACCATGCCGCTTCGCTTCCAGTTCAACCAGTTCCGCACCCTGTTCGCGCCGCGCAAGCCGCGCCACCCGTTGGTGCGCGTTGCGGTCGGCCTGCTGGGCCTGGCCGTGCTGGCCGCCCTGGTGTTCGTGGGCGTGTTCGTGGGTGCGGCGATGATCATCGCCGGCGTGGCGTGGAAGCTGCTGGCCAGCCGCAAGCAGGCCGCGCGCCAGGGCGACCCGAAGGTCGTTGAAGGCGAATACCGCGTCGTGCGCAAGCAGGCGTTGCCGTTGTCGCGTTGAGGTCATTCGCCGTTTGAGGTTGTTGCCGACCGGCCGTCGGCCCTACCATCGCGTGAACCCCTGCAACAGGACACGCGCGCATGACCGATGTAATTCCCACACCTGAAACGCCCCGCATTCCGGTGGCCGGTGGCGGCACCTTCCCGGTGCGCCGGATCTACTGTGTGGGTCGCAATTTTGCCGACCATGCGCGTGAAATGGGGGCCGCCGTTCCCGCCGCCGATGACCGCGGTCGCCCGATGTTCTTTGCCAAGCCCGCCGATGCCATCGTGGTGGGCCACGATGACGTGATCCCCTACCCGCCCTCGACCTCCGACCTGCACCACGAAGTGGAGCTGGTGGTGGCGATCGGCCGCGATGCACCCGCCGGCGTGTTGGCGGTCGACCAGGCGGAGGCGCTGGTGTTCGGCTACGGTGTCGGTCTGGATCTGACCCGTCGCGACCTGCAGGCCGCCGCCAAAGCCAAGGGTCATCCCTGGGACGCCGCCAAGGGCTTTGATGCCTCTGCTCCGGTCAGCGAACTGGTACCGGCAGGCGAAGTGGGTGACCTGGCCGCACTGAACCTCTCGCTGGAGATCAATGGCGAAGTACGCCAGCAGTCGCTGCTGGACCAGATGATCTGGAACGTCCCGGAGATCCTGCACGAACTGTCCAAGCTGTGGGCCCTGCGCGCGGGCGACCTGGTGTTCATGGGCACGCCCAGTGGCGTGGCCGCGCTCAAGCCGGGTGACCGCTTCAGCGCACGCCTGGAAAATGTCGCCGAGCGCCACGGCATCATCGGCGGATGACATCGGCTGCGTTACCCTGCCTTGCCTTTTGAATGCACCACAACAGGAGAACCCGATGGGGATGCTGACTGAGTTCAAGGAATTTGCCATGCGTGGCAACGTCATCGACCTGGCGGTCGGCGTTGTCATTGGTGCGGCGTTCGGCAAGATCGTCACCGCGTTGGTCGACAAGATCATCATGCCGCCGCTGGGCTACCTGATTGGCCGCGTGGACTTCTCGGAACTGGCGTGGACGTTGTCACCGGCCCGGGTAGCGGCGGACGGCACCGAGATTCCTGCGGTGGTGATCGGCTATGGCGATTTCCTCAACACGCTGGTGCAGTTCATCATCGTGGCCTTTGCGATCTTCATGGTGGTGAAGGTAATCAACCGCCTGGCCAAGAAGAAGGAAGCCGCGCCGGCGGCACCCAAGGAAGAAATCCTGCTGCTGCGCGAGATCCGCGACAACCTGAAGAAATAAGGCGTACGCACCAACGGTGCGCACCTACCGGTAGGTGGCGCACCGTTGGTCGC
The DNA here is from genome assembly GCF_029960115.1 of Stenotrophomonas sp. PS02289. Classification (GTDB taxonomy): domain Bacteria; phylum Pseudomonadota; class Gammaproteobacteria; order Xanthomonadales; family Xanthomonadaceae; genus Stenotrophomonas. The sequence goes on along the minus strand of NZ_JASCOZ010000019.1, from coordinate 14,159 downwards.
CACGCCGGAAATTGGAAAACAGCATCTTCCAGAACCATGACCTCCCGCCCATGTGCGGTGGGGCGATGCTGTTACTCTCAGACGCTTCCGCCCCGTTTTCCGGAGTTGCCATGCGTCGCCGCGTCCTTGCCATCGCATCCACCCTCGCGCTGCTGGCTTCGCCGGCCTTCGCGGCCCCGTCCACCACCACCCTGCCTCCGGCCTCGCTGGGCACCGCCGCACAGCTGCGCGAGCAGGCGCTGAAGGACGACACGGGCTGGAAAGTGGTGGAGTCGCTGACCACCGAAATCGGTCCGCGCATTGCGGGCAGCGAAGCGGATGCGCGCGCCGTGGCGTGGGCGGTGGCCAAGTTCAAGGCACTGGGGTTTGACAAGGTCTGGACCGAGCCGGTGGAGTTCCCGAAGTGGGAACGCCGCAGTGAAAGCGCACAGGTCGTCGGCAAGCACGCGCAACCGCTTGCCATCACCGCACTGGGCGGCAGCCCGGGCGGCACCGTGGAAGCGGAAGTGGTGCGCTTTGCCGATCTGGCCGCGCTGCAGGCCGCGCCGGAAGGCTCGCTGAAGGGCAAGATCGCGTTCGTCGACTACCAGATGACGGCCTATCGTGATGGGCGTGACTACGGCAAGGGCGGCGCAGTGCGCAGCAAGGGGCCGTCCGAAGCGATCCGCAAGGGGGCCGTCGGCTTTGTGATGCGTTCGGCGGGCACCGATTCGCACCGCGTTCCGCACACCGGCATCACCCGCTTCGACGACGGCCTGACCCCGGTCCCCTCGGCGGCATTGTCGGTACCCGATGCGAACCAGCTGGCACGCCTGGTCGCGCTGGGCGATACCCGTATCAAGCTCAGCCTGGACTGCGGCTGGGATGGCAAGGCCACCTCGTACAACGTGATCGGTGAAATCACCGGGCGCAGCTTGCCCAAGGAAGTGGTGGTGATCGGTGGCCACCTGGATTCGTGGGACCTGGGCACCGGCGCGGTGGATGACGGTGCCGGCGTGGCCATCACCATGGCCGCCGGGCATCTGATCGGCACGCTCAAGCAGGCCCCCAAGCGCACCATCCGCGTGGTCGCGTTCGCCAATGAGGAACAGGGTCTGTACGGCGGCAAGGCCTATGCCGAAGCCCACGCCAAGGACATCGCCGTGCATCAGCTGGCCGCCGAGAGCGACTTTGGTGCCGGCCGCATCTATGCCTTCAACACCGGCTCGCCGAACCCGGAAGGGTCGCGCGAAGCAACCCGCCAGATCGCCGAAGTGATGAAGCCGCTGGGCATCGAATACGTCGCCGACAAGGGCGGCCCGGGCCCGGACATTGGCCCGCTGGCGGCCAAGGGCGGTGCCTGGGCGTGGTTGGCGCAGGACGGCAGCGACTACTTCCATCTGCATCACACCGCTGACGACACGCTCGACAAGATCGACCCGGCCGCGCTGGCGCAGAACGTGGCCGCCTACACGGTGTTTGCGTATCTGGCGGCAGAAGCCGACGGTTCGTTCGGCAGCGAGGCCAAGCCGACCACGCCGCCGAACGAATGACCGATCATGACCGGGCAGTTCCCCACACATTAGGGGCTGCCCGGGTCACCGCCTTGGGCTCATACCGCGGGTCGGCACCCTTGCCACGGCTGGCTTCGTAATCACGCAGCGCCGCCAACGCCGGCTTCTGCAGCAGCAGCAACGCGATGATGTTGAGCCAGCACATCATGCCCACCCCGATGTCACCCAGCGTCCAGGCCACCGTGGCGGTATTGAGCGCCGAGTACAGCATCGCCGCCACAAACGCGACCCGGAAGCCCGCCACCAGCAGCGGCGAGGGACGGTTGCGGCTGAGATACACCAGGTTGGTTTCCGCGGTGTAGTACAGCGCCAGGATGGTGGTGAAAGCGAACGGCAGGATCGCCAGGGCAATGAAGGAGCGACCAAAGCCCGGCAAGGCCGATTCCACCGCCTGCTGCACGTAACGCGGCCCGGCTTCCAACGCCCCCACATGCCAGACGATGAACTGCCCGGTCTGCGACAGCGGATCGTAGACGTTGTACGCCCCGGTGGAGAGGATCAGGAACGCCGTGGCACTGCATACCACCATGGTGTCGATGTAGACCGAAAACGCCTGCACCAGACCTTGCTTGACCGGGTGCGAGACATCGGCGGCGGCCGCCGGATGCGCACCGCTGCCCATCCCGGCCTCGTTGGACAACACCCCACGGCGCACGCCCCACTGGATGGCCGTACCGATCATCGCGCCAAACGCCGCGTCGGTGCCGAAGGCGCTGCGGACGATCATCATGAACATCTCCGGCACCGCATCCACGTTGAGCACCATCACGATGCCCGCGACCACCAGGTAGCCGACCGCCATCACCGGCACCACGACCTGTGCCACCTGGGCGATGCGGCGTACCCCACCAAACACGACCAGGGCCACGCCGGTTCCAATGACAGCGGCGGTCACCCAGCCTGGAATCGCCCAAGCCTCATCCACTGCACTGACAATGGCGTTGGACTGGGTGCCCGGCAGGAACAGGCCACACGCGATCACCGTGCTGATGGCGAACAACACTGCGTACCAGCGTTGGCCCAGACCACGCTCGATGTAATACGCCGGCCCGCCGCGGAACATCCCGCTGCTGTCACGCTCCTTGTAGATCTGCGCCAGGGTGGATTCGACGAAGGCACTGGAGGCTCCCAGGAATGCCACCAGCCACATCCAGAAGATCGCCCCGGGGCCACCGTAGGCAATGGCCATGGCCACACCGGCGATGTTTCCCACGCCCACACGACTGGACAAGGACATGCTCAGCGCCTGGAACGAGGACACGCCCGAACCGGAGCTGCGCCCCTGCACCATCAGGCGCAGCATGTCCGGCAAGGCTCTCAGCTGGATGAAGCGCGTACGCAGGCTGAAGTAAAGACCGACCAGCAGGCACAGGCCCACCAGCACCGGACTCCAGACGACACCGACCACGTAGGTGACGATGGCTTCAATGTTCATGGGGACCCCCAATGGTTCAGAAGAACATGCCCAGCGCGATCTGCGGGCTGATGTAGTGCCCGGTGTTGCGGCCGGCCACCGAGAACTCCACGCCGGCAATCAGACCGACGTTCGGCGAGAAGTGGTATTCCACCGCCGGTGCCAGACTGACCACGCGGGTGGCGGGCAGGCGCAGTTCCACGCGTTCCGCGTGTCCGTCAGTACCCGGTGCATAGCCGCTCAGGCGGCGGTCGGACTGCCGGCTGGCGGCGACCTCGAACACCCCCACCCAGCGCGAGCTGAAGCTGTACTCGGCGGCGGCGGAAACACCCAGCAGCGAGCCCGGTGCATAGTTGCCGCGGAAGCCGTAGGGCGTGCCGTACACGCTGTTGTCGTTCAGCGCGACCCGCGCCGGCGACGGGCTGGCGGTGAGCTGCGCGCGCCAGCGCAGCGGGCGCTCGTTCGGCATCCAGATGACCTGCTGCATGCCCAGCCCGAAGCTGGTGCGCTGCACGCCATCGCCCTGGGCATTGAGCGGGTTGCCGCCAATGCGGTCATAGCTGCCGGTGGCGTAGCGCTGGTTGACCGAGACCGAGATGGCCGGACGGGTGCCGTCCTCGTTGGACTTCTGCAGGGCGTACTGGACCATGGCCGTGGTGTCGCCCGCGCGGAAGCCGCGGCTGCGCGCGCCCGCCGTTTCCACCCGGGCGGCGCTGAGGTTGACCTGCGCGGTGACGCGCTCGCCCAGACCGTAGGCGATCGGCAGGACCATCAGCCAGGCGCTGCTGTCCGGGCTGTCGTGGCGGCGGCCTTCGCCGTCGTAGAAACGGTCGCTATCAGTGCGGATCAGGTACGGCTCGACGTAGGCGTTGCCCTTGGGCATGCCGGCGGGATTGGGGGTGATCAGCGGGCCGGTGAAGTTGACGCCCTCCAGGGTGCGGCCGCTGGCCGATGCCACGCCGGGAACGAAGAACAGGGTGGCCAGGGCCAGGGGAATCAATCGCGACATCGGGTGCTTCCTGTGGTGTTGGAAGCTGCAATCTGCCGGGCGCTGTCGCGGTGAAAAATCGTTAAATGTTCAAAATGGGGGTTTCGTGAACTTTGCAGGCATGTTGGTGTTGAAGGCGACACTGTGCGTCGCACATGGCCTGTCGCTTCGGCTTCCGCAAAAAAAAGCCCGGTCGCACTGCGACCGGGCTACCGGGATTCCTCACACCCCACGCGGTGAGCGACACGGACGATCCGTGAACCGGACAACGGTGCCGCACTGCGTGGGTGTCTCTCCTCACCAACGCAATACGGAACGGCGGTGCACTGTGGCGCCCTGCCCGACCCGCTGACCATCCGATAACTCTGAATCGACTGACGTCACTGCAGGTCTGCAGCGGTCGATCGCACCACGTGGGGCGGCGCTTGCGCGTCGCCCCGATCAAACGTCACATCGCGTTGTGGCCGTACCAGTGCGACAACAGCACGGCCGTGGCCGAGGCCACGTTCAGACTTTCCACCGCGCCACTGCCGGGAATGGACACCTGCAGATCGCAGTCCTGCGCCAGCGCGCGGTCCATGCCCTCACCCTCGGCACCCATGACGTACACCAGGCGCGCCGGCAAGGTCGTGGCGAACAGGTTGTCGCCGCCTGAAACCAGCGTGGCAGCCAGCCCGAAGCCGGCCTGGCGCAACTGCGCCATCGCCTCCGGCAAGGCCGGCAGACGCACCAGCGGCACGGCTTCTGCGCCACCTTCGGCGACACGCGCGGCGGCACCGGACAGCGCCAGTGTCGCGCCCGGCGGCAACAGCAGACCGGCCACTCCGAAGTGCGCGGCCGAACGCAGGATGGCTCCGAAGTTGTGCGGATTGCCGACCCCGTCCAGCCACAGCGCGAGTACCGGCTTGTCGTCCGGCAACCCATCCAGCCATGCGCCCAGCTCGAGCATCGGTGCGCGCAGCACGTCGGCCACCACGCCTTCATGGTGGGTGGTGGCGGCCAGCTTGTTAAGGTCGCCCTCCTCCACCACGCGGTACCCCACGCGATTGGCCACGCACCACTTCAGCAGCGGCTGCAGCCGCGGAATCAGCGCCTCGGCCAGATACAGCTTGCGCAGCGCCTGCGGCCGACGCTCGAACAAGGCCAGCACGGCGTTCAGACCGTACAGGCGCAGTTCGTCGTTGCCGCGACCCGGCGGCGTGCCATGACCACCGCCCTGCCCGCTGCCCTCACGCGGGGGCAGCGGGGTGGCGCGTGGCGGGCGCGCCGACGGGCGACGTGCGTTTTTCCAGGGATCATTCACTACGGGACAGCTCCAGCTTGCGTTGACGCCAGAAGTCGGCGTTCTTGATGCCCAGTGCATCCGGGTCGAAGGTCGGGTCCAGGCCCAGCTTCTTCTGCCGCTCGTAATCGCGCAGCGCCAGCATGGCCGGTTTCTGGATGATGAAGATGGCAATGATGTTCAGCCACGCCATCAGGCCCACGCCGATGTCGCCCAGGCCCCAGGCCAGGGTGGCGTTGTGGAAGGCACCGAAGATGACCATGCCGATGATGCCAAGCCGCAGCAGCAGCACGGTCAGCGGGCGATGCTTGTTGTGGTTCACATAGCTGAGATTGGTCTCGGCCATGTAGTAGTACGCCATGATGGTGGTGAAGGCGAAGAAGAAGATCGCCATCGACACGAACGACGCACCCCAGCCCGGCAGCACAGCTTCCACACCGGCCTGCGCGTAGCCCGCACCTTCCGGAATGCCGGCCAGCCCCTGGAAGATCGGCGCTGCGCCTTCCACCGGCGAGTACACGTTGTAGGTGCCGCTGGCCAGAATCAGGAACGCGGTAGCGGTGCACACCATCATGGTGTCGAAGTAGATCGCGAAGGCTTGGACGTAACCCTGCTTGGCCGGGTGCGAGACTTCTGACGCGGCTGCCGCGTGCGGGCCCGAACCCTGGCCGGCTTCGTTGGCGTAGATGCCGCGCTTGACGCCCCATTCAATGGCCAGGCCCATCATCGCGCCGAACGCGGCGTGGGTACCGAACGCACTGTTGAAGATGATGCCAAACATTTCCGGCACGCGATCGTAGTTGATGATCATGATGACCACGGCCATCAGGATGAACCCGGCGGCCATGAACGGCACCACGATCTCGGCGAAGTTGGCGATGCGCTTGACGCCGCCGAAGATCACCACCGCCAGCAGCAGGGCGACCACGATGCCGATGCCCAGCTTGAGCGCGGCCACCGATTCCATGCCGAACGCCTGGCCATCCAGCGGACCGCACAGCGCGCCGCCGCGGCAGGCATTGATGATGCTGTCGGCAATCGCATTGGCCTGCACGCCCGGCATCAGGAAGCCGGCGGCGATGATCGTGGCAATGGCGAAGGCCATGGCATACCACTTCAGGCCCATGGCCTTCTCAATGTAGTACGCCGGACCGCCGCGGTAACGCCCTTCGGCGTCCTTGGTCTTGTAGATCTGCGCCAGGGTGCATTCCACGTACGAGGTGGATGCGCCGAGGAAGCCCATGATCCACATCCAGAAGATGGCACCGGGGCCGCCGAAGGCAATGGCGGTGGCCACGCCGGCGATGTTGCCGATGCCCATGCGTCCGGCCATCGACATGGCCAGCGCCTGGAACGAAGAGACACCGGCGTCGGACTTTTCGCCCTTCACGGTGAGGCGGCACATTTCCACGAAGCCGCGGAGCTGCATGAAACGGGTGCGCAGGCTGAAGTACAGCCCCGCGAGCAGGCACACAGCGATGAGTGCCTTGCTCCAGATGATGCCATTGATGAAATGTACGGCTGCTTCCACGCGCTCTCTCCAGTCGGCGGAAAATGAAGGGCGTCCCGTCGGCTGGAAGGGACCGCCCCGATTCTCGCTGATTGAAGGCCCCGCCGATAGGTGCCAACCGTTGGTTGGCACCGTTCAGGTTACGCGTGGCCGCCGACGGAGGGCGTTTCCGCTTCCTGCTTCTCCAGTTCCCGTGCCACGGCTTCAGGCGAGCGGGTGTACGGAGCCAGCACGGCGTAGAAGGCCGGGACCACGAACAGGGACAGGAAGGTGGACACGGTGACGCCGAAAATCACCACGATGCCGATAGTGCCGCGACTGGCCGAGCCCGGCCCCCCGGCCACCACCAGCGGGATCGCACCGACCACGGTGGCAATGGAGGTCATCAGGATCGGACGCAGGCGGACCATCGACGACTCGACAATCGCGCGGTGCACGTCGCGGCCCTCGTCGCGCAGCTGGTTGGCGAACTCCACGATCAGAATGCCGTTCTTGGCCGCCAATCCAACCAGCATGACGATGCCGATCTGGCTGAACAGGTTGATGGTTCCGCCGCTGACGTACAGGCCCAGCAAGGCCCCCAGCACACCGAGCGGGACGGTCAGCATGATCACCAGCGGATGGATGAAGCTCTCGAACTGCGCGGCCAGCACCAGGAACACCACCAGCAGGGCCATGGCGAAGGTCAGCAGCACCGCGCCGCCGGCGTTCTGGTACTCGCGCGATTCACCCTTCCAGTCGATCTGCGCGTGCTGCGGCAGCTCTTCACGCGCGGTCTGCTGGGCCCAGGCGATGGCCTCGCCGAGCGGATATCCGGGCGCAAGACCGGCGCTGATGGTGATCGAGCGTAGTCGGTTGAAGCGGTTCAGATTGCCGGCCTCGGCCACCTCGCTCAGGGTGACCAGGTTGGACAGCGGCACCAGTTCGCCGCTGTTGGCGCGCACCCGGATGGCGGCCAGATCGTCCGGCGTGGCGCGGCCTTCACGGCCCGCCTGGACCAGCACGTCGTACTCCTCGCCGTTGTCGACGAAGGTGGTGACCCGGCGCGAACCCATCATGGTTTCCAGCGCCGAACCAATCGCGGTCACTGAAACCCCCAGGTCGGCCGCACGCTGGCGGTCGATGTTGACCCGCATCTGCGGCCGGGTTTCCTTGTAATCCGAGTCCGGCCCGACCAGACCCGGGTTGTCGGCCATGCGCGCCAGCATGCGGTCGCGCCACTGGGCGATCTCCGCGTATTCCGGGCCGCCGAGCACGATCTGGAACGGTTGCCCACCGCTGCGAACCAGTCCGCCGCCGACCTGGGTGCGCACGCGCACCCCGCGCATCACATCCAGGTGCTTCTGCAGATCCGCGGCCACGTCCATGGTGTTGGTGTCACGCTCGCGCCAGGGCTGAAGGAACACGCTGATGCGGCCAGTGTGCATTTCCTCGCTGGCCCCGAAGCCGCCGGGCACACGCGGATTGGCGCGGGCAATGGGTTTGTCGTCGCCGACGAAGCCGCCGACAATCTGTTCGACCTGCTGCACCTGGCCCACGGTGTAGTCGTAGCCGGCACCTTCCGGTCCGTCGATCATGATCTGGAACGAACCACGGTCTTCGGCCGGAGCCAGCTCCGAGGGCAGCACCTTGAGCAGCAGCGCGCTGGCGGCCAGCGACAGGATCATCACCACGATGTAGATCCAGGTGCGGCCGACGTGTGCGTCGAGGAAGCGGCCGTAGCTGGCCGAGACGCGGTCCAGGTTGCGGTTGATGAAGCCGTGCAGCCCCTTTGGGGCCTGGCCGGTATGCGGCTTGAGCAGCTTGGAGGCCATCATCGGGGTCAGCGTCAGCGACACGAACGCCGACAGCGCGACGGCCGAGGCCAGCGCCACCGCCAGTTCGCGGAACAGACGCCCCGTGTTGCCTTCCAGGAAGCCCACCGGCAGGAACACCGCCACCAGCACGGCGGTGGTCGCGATCACCGCAAAGGCGACCTGCGCGGTACCGCGCTTGGACGCCACCAGCGGCGGCTCGCCCAGATCGATGCGGCGCTGCACGTTCTCCACCACCACGATCGCGTCGTCGACCACCAAGCCGATACACAGCACCAGCGCCAGCAGAGTCAGCAGGTTGATCGAGAAGCCAAAGGCATACAGCGCGATGAACGCGGCGACCAGACAGACCGGCACCGTGACCGCGGGAATGAGCGCAGCGCGGAAACTGCCGAGGAACAGCCAGATCACCACCAGCACCAGCAGCATCGCTTCCACGAGCGTGGCGTAGACGCGGTCCACGGCCGCTTCAATGAAGGTGGTGTTGTCGAAGGCCACGAAGATGTGGGTGCCATCGGGCAAGGTCTGCCCGACCCGCTCGGCCTCGGCGCGCGCGGTCCGGGCCACGTCCAGTGAGTTGGCGGTGGAGGTCTTGACGATGCCCAGGCCGATGCCGGGCTCGCCATTGCTGCGGTAGTAGGCGCGGCGTTCGGAGGAGGCCAGTTCGATCTTCGCCACATCGCCCATGCGTACGACGTAACCGTCCGCGCCCTTGCCGAGCGGAATGGTGGCGAAGTCTTCCGGCTTCACATAGTTGCGCTCCACGCGCAGGGTAAAGTCGCGGTCGGTGGATTCCAGGCGACCGGCCGGCAGTTCGACGTTCTCGTTGCGCAGCGCGGTTTCCACATCGCCGACGGTGAAGCCGCGTGCGGCCAGCTGGTCGCGATCCAGCCACACGCGCATGGCGTAGCGCTGGCGGCCGCCGATGCGGACCTGGGCGACCCCGTCGAGGCTGGAGAAGCGGTCGACCACGTAGCGGTCGGCGTAGTCACTCAGCTCCAGCGTGTTCATGCTGGACGAGGTCATGTTGAACCAGATGATCGGGTCGGCGTCACTCTCGACCTTGGCGATTTCCGGCGGGCGCGCCTCCTCGGGCATGCGGTCGGCGACGCGGCTGACGGCGTCACGCACGTCGTTGGCGGCGGCTTCGATGTCGCGGTTGGAGGTGAACTCAATGCTGACCTGCGAGCGACCATTGGAGCTGCGCGCATTGATGGTGTCGATGCCTTCGATGCCGGCCAGGGCGTCTTCCAGCACCTGGGTGATGCGGCTTTCGATGACGGCGGCCGAGGCACCGGTGTAGTCCACCGAGACCGAGACGATCGGCGGGTCGATGGCGGGGAGTTCGCGCAGGGTGAGCCGGGTGAACGACATGATGCCGAGCACCACCAGCAGCAGGCTCATCACCACGGCGAACACCGGCCGCTGGATGGAGACGTCGGAGAGCTTCATCCGGCGCTTTCCACCGGAGTGGTGGCCTTCTGCGCAGGCGGCTGCGTCGGGGCAGCGGCCGGTTCTTCAACGGGTGCCGCGGCAGGCGCGGTTGGGGTGTCGCTGACCTTGAGGCCGGGACGGAGCTTGCCGGTGCCATCGACGACGATGCGGTCGCCGGCCTTCACGCCTTCACGGATCTCCACCACGCCGGCGCGGCGTGCGCCGCTGACCACGTCGACGCGCTCGACGCTCTGGTCGGGCTTGACGCGGTACACGAAGGAATCGCGCCCCACCTGGACGACGGCGATCTCGGGAATGACCAGGGCCTGGCGTTCCGGACGGAACATGCGCACGTCGAGCAGCATGCCGGGGCGCAGGGCGTGGTCGGCATTGATGAAGTCGGCACGGACGGTCACGGCGCGGGTGCCGGGATCGACGCGGGTGTCGATGGTGGCGACCTCGCCTTCGAAGGTGCGGCCGGGATAGGCGACGCTGGTGGCCGTGACCTTGTCGCCTTTGCCGAGCGAGGCGAGTTCGGCTTCGGGCACCTGGAAGTCGACGTGCATGCGCTCGATGTCATCGAGGGTGGCGATGACGGTGGTGGGGGTGACCAGCGAGCCTTCGCTGACCTGGCGGATGCCGAGCACGCCGGCGAAGGGCGCGCGGACACGGCGGTCGCCGATGTCGGACTGCATTTCCAGCACACGGGCCTCGGCCGCATCGCGGATGGCGCGCTGGGTATCGAGGGTGGCGCTGGCAACCAGCTGCTGGGCGGCGAGTTCGCGCTGGCGCTTGTAGAGCTGGTCGGCCTCGGCAAACGTGGCCTGGGCCTGGACCAGGGCCGCCTGCTGGGCCTGGCCGCGCAGCGTCACGAGCGGGGTGCCGGCGGCGACCTGCTGGCCGCTCTCAAAGTGGACCCGCTCGATGATCTCGCTGACCTTGGCGGTGACGGTGACCGATTCGCGGGCCTTGGCGGTACCGAGGGCCTGCAGGGTGTCGCTCCACGCAGAGGGCTGCACCACCTGGGTGGTCACCGGGACCTGTTCAGCCTGCCGGCGAGCGGCCTCGTCCTTGCTGCCACAGGCGGCCAGAAGGGCCAGACCCAGGCCAGCGACGATGCGCGCGGTGATGCGTACCAACATGCAGAACAACCCCAAAGATTCTACGACGGCCGAGTGTAGCGGCCGATCCGTGAGGGCATATGTGCCAAGCGTTTACCGGGGCCTTCACGGCCACGCGGTGACACCGGAAACCCCTTTCGTGCTGGGCTATACGGGGCGTGTATCGACGTGTGTCAGTGCGTGTCGGTTTGCCTCGAGAGAGTGTCCCACCGGGGGCCGCCTGACGGCCGCCCCCGGTGGTTCATCGCTCGCGGCCGGCCGTAGAGCCACGCCCTGCGTGGCTTCGCGGTGCCTGATTCGTTCGACCCTCAGTACCGGTAATTCACCTTCAACCAAGCCGTCCGCCCCGGCTCGTTGATGCGCACGGGGTCTGCCGGGAACCCGAAATCCGCGCTCCCGGCCAGATTCAGATGCTCGCTGTAGGCGCGGTCGAATACGTTGTCGATGCCAGCGCTGACCGAGAGGCTATCGCTGAAGCGGTATCCGGCATTCAACGCCAAGGTGGCGAATCCCGCGCTCGGCCCAAGATCCTGGGCCACGACATTGCCCTGCCCGGCCGCAACACGATGCTGATGCGCCACCGCGCGAACCAAGGCACCAGCACTCCAGCGCGCGCCTTCCCAGTTGGCGGTGAGGCGGGCTTCCAGCGGTGGCATCTGCGGCAATGCGCTGCCGTCGCTGCGGTTCTCACCCCAGGCATAGGCCAGGGTGCTGCCGAGTTTCCAGCCCTGCCCGACCTGCAGTTCGGCACCGGCTTCGGCACCGGCGATGCGTGCGTCGATGTTGCTGGCCTGGCTGCTGCTGCCCATCATGCCGCCGGCGTGATAGGTGAACAGGATGTAGTCCTGGATGCGGCCGGCGTAGGCGGAAACCCAAGCGTTGAGTCGGTCGCTGCGGTACTGCAGACCGAGGTCGAGCTGGGTGGTCTTTTCGGGCTGGATGCTGCTGAACGCGTTGAGGCTGCCGGTGGGGCCGCTGTCGGGCGAGAACAGTTCCCAGTAATCCGGCATGCGTTCGCTGTGGCCGAGGCCGGCATACGCGGTGAGCGCACCGCTGATATCCCGCTCCCAGCGGAAGAAGCCGCTGCCGAGATCTTCGCGACGGGTCTGGCCGGCGGTGGGATTGGGCATGCCCATCATGCCGCCGCTGCGGCGCTCGTCGGTCACTTCAGCGCGGTCGATGCGCAGGCCGCCGATCCAGCGCTGGGCGGTGCCTTCGCCGAGGGTGATCTCACTGAAGACACCCCGTTGTTCAAAGCGGGCGTCGACGCTCCACGGCTGCTGGCGGTAGGTGTTGCGGCCCATGCCACTGCGGCTGCGGTGGCGGCTGTCCTGGGCATCCACGCCGGCGACGACGGCCACGTTCTGCCAGCGCCATTCGGCGGCGACGCGGCCGCCGGTCGTGCGGCGGTCCACGTTCGCGGCCATGGGCATCGGCATGCTGCTGGCCATGTTGGGCTCACGCAGGGTGTAGTTGTCCATCAGGTGGTCGGCGTCGTTGTAGTAGACGTTGGCGAGCACCTTGTCCCACGCACCGGGCAGATTGTACTTTTCAAAGCGGGCGGCGTAGCTGGTGCGCTTGAACGCCGCGCCGTCCATGCCGCGTCCGGCATAGCGCGCAATGGCGTCGCCGGTGCCGGCGGAGAGCTCCAGCACGGTGTCCGCATCGGGGGTCCAGCCGACGGCGACGTCGCTGTTCCATTTGCGCCATTTCGAGGGGACGACATCGCCGTTGCCGTCTTTGTAGTCATCGGCTTCGGAACGGTTGCCATTGACCCGCACGTAGCCCTGCGACGCTCCGGCGGTGAGGTCGAGGACCTGGTCGTTGCGGTTGCGCGAGCCGACCAGGGCGCTGGCATCCAGGTTGATGCCGGGTGTGTCGAAGCGCGGGGTTTCGCGTTCGAAACGCACGGTGCCGGCGGAGGCACCGGCGCCCCAGCGCACGCTCTGCGGGCCCTTGATGATGGTGAGACGGTCGAAGGTTTCCGGCGCGATGTAGGACAGCGGATTGTCCATGCGCGAGGGGCAGGCCCCGATCAGATTGCCTTCGTTGCTGACGATGTTCAGGCGTGAGCCGAACATGCCGCGCAGCACCGGGTCGCCGTTGGTACCGCCATTGCGGATGGCGGAGAAGCCGGGAACGGTCTTGAGGTAGTCGGCCCCGTCGCTGGCGGGAACGGGCTGGCGTGGCAGGCGGGGGTCGGTGACCCACTGCAGCGGTGAGGACGGCGCGGCGGCGGTGACCACCAGGGTATCGAGGGTACGGGCGTCGTCGCGTTCTGCCGCATGCAGCGAGGGCGCGATCAGGGCAAGGGACAGGCAAACGGACAGGCGCGTCAATGCGCCCGGGTTGCGGGAAGCAAACGTCATGTTGGAACTCCAGGAACACGCAGAGGTGCACGCGGCCGGTTGGGCCGCGCGCAGCAGAAAAATCAGGGGGCGGTGTTCAGGCGTTCAGGGGTGGGCCGCGCGCGGCATGGGCCGGCCAGCGCAGGCTGCGTGGCGTGGCGACGCTGCGCAGGATCGGCGGCGCGATCTTCGGCAGCGCTGGCAACAGGACCAGGAGGACCGCCAGCCACGGCATCAGCCGCGAGGCCATCATGCAGTACTCGCAGGCCTCGCCATGCCCGGCGTGGGGGTCCAGCGGCGGTGGCGGCGCAGGCTCGGCCGGCACCGCGTGATGGGCGTGCGCCGGCATGGCATGCGATGCACCGCGATGCATCATCGCGTGGTCATGCATCGGGGGCGAAGACGCCACCTCGGACGTGGCCGGCATGACGTGTGCCATGCCACCGGGCATCAACATCACCGGGTCGCCGTGCGCCTGCTGCCAGCGGCTCAGCAGCGGAGCCAGCGCCATCAGCAGCGTCGCCACGAAGGCGAGCTGCAGCAGGAGGGCGAAGGGACGGCGACGGCGATTCACCGGGGAATTGTAGCGAGCAGGATGCGGCCGAACGCCGCGTGCGACCAAGCGTCGCAGGGGTCAGGCACCGCCTGGGCCGGCCAACCGCCCGCGCTACCCGAAACACGGCGGCCTCGGTAGC
>NZ_JASCOZ010000199.1 GCF_029960115.1 Stenotrophomonas sp. PS02289 | reverse complement strand
GGGCTTGCCCGGCTGAGGGTCCGCGCAAAAAGCAGCCGGGCAAGCCCGGCTCTACGAATCCCACACCCGCGTTTCACCGAGCGGATCGAATCCCACACCGGCATTGCATCGAGCGTGTCACATAGCGCGACGCAATGACCGGATTCCTCCGATCAGGCGAACACCGCCTCCACCTGGGTCCAAGCGGCCTCATCCAGCTGCACCTCCAGCGCGCGCAGGTTCTGCTCCAGCTGCCCCACCCGGCTGGCCCCGAGGATCACGCTGGACACGTTCGGGTTGCGCAGGCACCAGGCAATGGCCAGTTCGGCCGGCGAATAGCCCAGCTCGGCGGCGAGCTCGGTGTAGCGGCGTACCTGCTGCAGGCGCTGCTCGGCCGAATCGCCCAGCACGAGGTCGCGCAGCCAGCCCATGTCCTGCTGGCCCAGACGCGAACCCGGCTCCATGCCGGCGTTGTGCTTGCCGGTGAGCAGGCCGGAGGCCAGCGGCGAGAAGATGGTGGTGCCCAGGCCCGGGTCGGCATACAACGGGGCGTATTCCTCCTCAACCCGCTTGCGGTGCAGCAGGTTGTACTGCGGCTGCTCCATCGAAGGCAGGTGCAGGTGCTGGGAACGGGCGAAATCCACCGCTTCCTGGATCTGCGCGGCCGACCACTCCGAGGTGCCCCAATACAGGACCTTGCCCTGGCGGATCAGGGTGTCCATCGCCAGCACGGTCTCGGCGATGGGGGTGTCGGCGTCCGGACGGTGGCAGTAATACAGGTCCAGGTAATCCACCCGCAGCCGCTTGAGCGCCGCGTGGCAGGCGTCGGTGACGTGCTTGCGCGACAGCCCGTGCTGGGTCGGGCGCGGGTCGTCGACGGAGCCGAAGAACACCTTGCTGGACACGCAGTAGCCGTCGCGCGGCAGGCGCAGGTCGGCGATCACGTCACCCATCACTTGTTCGGCGCGGCCGCGCGCATAACCCTCGGCGTTGTCGAAGAAGTTGATGCCGTTGTCCCAAGCGGTGGCAATGAGATTGCGGGCCTCGTCGCGGCCGATCTGGTCACCAAAGGTGACCCAGGCTCCGAAGGACAGGGCGGAAAGCTTCAGGCCGGTCGAGCCCAGGCGGCGGTAATGCATATGTGTCTCCTGCGGAAATCGGGAACCCAGGCCGCGCGGCGAACCTGAACGATGTTCACCAGTTTAGCCCCCAAACCGGCGCAAACCCTTATGGATGCTTGCCCGATCGCGGCCGTTCGGCCCCGGGCCGGCGCTTTTTCTTGCCCCGCCCCGGCCACCACTATAGGCTTCCCGTTTTTCGCGGCGCCCCAGGGGGGCTTCTCATGGTCGAAGGTTTGGGCAGGATCGGCTTCGGCCTGTTTGGTCTGGTGGTACTGATCGGTATCGCCTGGTTGTTCTCCAACAAC
This sequence comes from Stenotrophomonas sp. PS02289, assembly GCF_029960115.1. Taxonomy (GTDB): domain Bacteria; phylum Pseudomonadota; class Gammaproteobacteria; order Xanthomonadales; family Xanthomonadaceae; genus Stenotrophomonas. The sequence goes on along the minus strand of NZ_JASCOZ010000199.1, from coordinate 5,733 downwards.
AAGCGTGCGGTCGACTGGCGGCTGGTGATCACCGGCATCGCGCTGCAGATCGCCTTTGCCGCAGTGGTGCTGATCATTCCGGGCGGCCGCAATGTGTTCGACGGCCTGGGCCAGGGCTTCGTGAAGGTGCTGAGCTTCGTCAACGAAGGCTCCAGCTTCATCTTCGGCGGCCTGATGAACATCGATCAGTACGGTTTCATCTTCGCCTTCCAGGTGCTGCCCACCATCATCTTCTTCTCGGCGCTGATGGGGGTGATGTACCACCTCAACGTCATGCAGACGATCGTGCGCGCGATGGCGTGGGCGATCACCAAGATCATGCGCGTGTCCGGTGCGGAAACCACCAGCGTCTGCGCCAGCGTGTTCATCGGCCAGACCGAAGCCCCGCTGACGGTTCGTCCGTACATCGCCAAGATGACCCAGTCTGAGCTGATCACCATGATGATCGGCGGCATGGCGCATATCGCCGGCGGCGTGCTGGCGGCCTATGTGGGCATGCTCGGCGGCAGCGACCCGGTGCAGCAGGCGTTCTACGCCAAGCACCTGCTGGCCGCCAGCATCATGGCCGCCCCGGCGACCCTGGTGGTGGCCAAGCTGCTGGTGCCGGAAACCGGTACCCCGCTGACCCGTGGCACGGTCAAGATGGAAGTGGAGAAGACTTCCAGCAACATCATCGACGCCGCTGCCGCCGGTGCCGGCGACGGCCTGAAGCTGGCGCTGAACATCGGTGCCATGCTGCTGGCCTTCATCGCCCTGATCGCCCTGCTCAACGCCCCGCTGACCTGGTTCGGCGAAGTGACCGGCCTGCAGGCCCTGCTGGGCCGACCGACCGACCTGTCGACCCTGTTCGGCTACCTGCTGGCCCCGATTGCCTGGGTGATCGGCACCCCGTGGGCCGACGCCACCACCGTGGGCTCGCTGATCGGCCAGAAAGTCGTGCTGAACGAGTTCGTCGCGTACTCGGAACTGTCCAAAATCGTCAACGGCCAGGTGCCGGGAATGACCCTTTCTGATGAAGGCCGGCTGATCGCCACGTACGCCCTGTGCGGTTTCGCGAATTTCAGCTCCATTGCGATCCAGATTGGTGGTATTGGTGGTCTGGCCCCGGAGCGCCGCCACGACCTGGCCAAGTTCGGTCTGCGTGCGGTGCTGGGCGGCACGATCGCCACCTTCATGACGGCGACCATTGCCGGCGTGCTGACGCATTTCAGCTGATATCCGTTTTAGAGAAACAATCTTTATGAGTAGCAGTGTCGTCGTTGTCGGTTCCTTCAACGTGGATCATGTCTGGCGTTGTGAGTCGCTCCCCGCCCCGGGTGCGACCATTGCCGGCCGCTACAGCACCGGCCCCGGTGGCAAGGGCTTCAACCAGGCCGTCGCGGCCCGCCGCGCCGGTGCCACCACCACCTTCCTGTGCGCCCTCGGCGACGACGCCGGCGGTGCCATGGCGCGTGGCCTGGCCGCCCAGGACGGCTTCGAGCTGACCGCCGAGGCCAGCGCTGAGCCCACCGGCACCGGCGGCATCTATGTCGATGCCCGTGGCCGCAACACCATCGTGATCGGCCCGGGTGCCAACGCCGCCCTCAGCACCGCCTTCATCGAACAGCAGCGCCCGCTGCTGGCCGGTGCCAAGGTCGTGCTGGCGCAGCTGGAATCGCCGGTGGAGACCATTGAAGCGGCCCTGGCCATCGCCCGTGAAGGCGGTGCCACCACCGTGCTCAACGCCGCCCCGGCCGACGCTCCGTCCAGCATTGGTCTGCTCAAGCTGGCCGACGTGCTGACCCCGAACGAGACCGAGTTCGCCGCCCTGCTCGGCCGCCACGTCGGCGAGCGCATCGACGCCGACAACGTCGCCGCCCTGGACGGTGCCAGCCTGCACGCGCTGTGCCGCAAGCTGGTCGGCAACGGCACCGTGGTGGTCACCCTGGGCGCGGTGGGCGTATTCGTCTCGCACGACGAAGACACCCTGCGCGGCGACACCCAGCCGTACTACCGCGTTGGCGCGGAACAGGTGCAGGTGGCCGACACCACCGGTGCCGGCGATGCCTTCAACGGAGCCCTGGTCGCCTCGATGGCCCAGGACCCCAGCGCCGCGTTCGCCCGCCACGTGCGCTTCGCCAACCAGTTCGCCGGCCGTTCGACTGAGAAGGAAGGCGCGGCGGTGGCCATGCCGCACTTCACCCCGGCGGACGCGCAAAGCGCCTGATCGGCGTATCCAACCGGAAAAACGGCGCGAAAGCGCCGTTTTTTTTGCCGCGGCGTCGGTCACCCCAGCGTTCCATCCCCGGCACGCCCGGCCAACGCCCGGCGCACTACAATGCCGCCCATGCAGATCGGCCCCTACTCCATCCAGCCCAACGTGGTGCTCGCGCCCATGGCCGGCGTCACCGACAAGCCCTTCCGCCTGCTGTGCAAGCGGCTCGGCGCGGGTCTGGCTGCCTCGGAGATGACCATCTCCGATCCCCGCTTCTGGAACACCCGCAAGTCCATCCACCGCATGGACCACGCCGGCGAGCCCGCCCCGATCAGTGTGCAGATCGCCGGCACCGAACCGGCCCAGCTTGCCGACGCCGCCCGCTACAACGTCGACCACGGCGCGCAGATCATCGACATCAACATGGGTTGCCCCGCCAAGAAGGTCTGCAACGCCTGGGCCGGCTCCGCGCTGATGCGCGATGAGGACCTGGTGGCCCGCATCCTCACCGCCGTGGTCAACGCCGTGCCCGTCCCGGTCACCCTGAAGATCCGTACCGGCTGGGACTGCGACCACCGCAACGGCCCGCGCATCGCCCACATTGCCGAAGACAGCGGCATTGCCGCACTCGCGGTGCACGGCCGCACCCGCGACCAGCATTACACCGGCAGCGCCGAATACGAGACCATCGCCGCGATCAAGGCTGCCCTGCGCATTCCAGTGCTGGCCAACGGCGACATCGATTCGCCGCAGAAGGCCGCCCAGGTGCTCGCACAGACCGGCGTCGATGCGGTGATGATCGGCCGCGCGGCGCAGGGCCGGCCGTGGATCTTCCGCGAAGTCGCGCATTATCTGGCGACGGGTGAAGAACTGCCGCCGCCGACGTTGATTGAAGTGCGCGACATCCTGCTCGGGCATCTGCACGCGCTGCACGAGTTCTACGGTGAAGCCCAGGGCGTGCGGATCGCGCGCAAGCACCTGGGCTGGTACGCCAAGGACCGGCCGGAGAATGCCGCGTTCCGTGCGGTGGTCAACCGTGCTGAAGACGCTGAGCAGCAGGTGGCGCTGACACGGGACTATTTTGATGCGTTGGCAGCGGGACAGCCGTTGTCATTTGCTGCCTGATTTTGATTTCTCGTCGAGCAGAGCTCGACGCTACCGGGCTCCCCCGCTCGCCGCCATCCATGTGATTGCCATGACGCCCCCTATTGCTTCCCCCACTTACCTGCACGGCTTCTCCGACACCGAACAGAACCGGCTGGTCATCCAGTCCCGGCTGCTCGAGTCCACCATCTTCAACAGCATCGACTACACCGGTGCGCGCAAGCTGCTGGAAGTCGGCAGCGGCGTGGGTGCGCAGACCGAGATCCTGCTGCGCCGGTTCCCCGAACTGCATGTCACCGGTGTGGACCTGAGCGGGGCCCAGCTGGCCACCGCGCGGCAGAACCTGGAAAAGACCCCGTGGTGCAGCGAGCGCTACACCCTGCAGCAGGCTGACGCCGGCAACCTGCCGTTCGGCCCGCGCGAGTTCGACTCGGCCTTCCTGTGCTGGGTGCTGGAACACGTGCCCTCGCCGGCCCGCGTGCTCAGTGAAGTGCGTCGCGTGCTGGTGCCGGGTTCGCCGGTGTATGTGACCGAGGTGATGAACGCCTCGTTCCTGCTCGACCCGTATTCGCCGCACATCTGGCGCTACTGGATGGCGTTCAATGATTTCCAGTACGACCACGGCGGAGACCCGTTCGTCGGGGCCAAGCTCGGCAACCTGCTGCTCGCCGGCGGCTTCCGCGACGTGCACACCGAGATCAAGACCATCCACCTCGACAACCGCGAGCCGGCACGGCGCAAGACCATGATCGCGTTCTGGGAACAGCTGCTGCTGTCGGCCGCCGAGCCGCTGCTGGAAGCCGGTCTGGTCGACCAGGCCACGGTGGACGGCATGCGCCAGGAATTCGGGCTGGTGCAGAACGATCCGAACGCGGTGTTCTTCTTCTCCTTCGTGCAGGCCCGCGCAACCGTCTACTGAGTGTCACGCCAGGTGTTGGCCTGCGCCAGCAGGTTCTGCCGAAGTGCGGCCGCGGCCCCGGTCACGCCGCCATTGCGATGGAACAGGTGGTACTGCAGCGACGGCAGCTCCGGCATCGGGCGGCTGACCACGCCCGCGGGTAGGCGGCAACACGCGTTCACCACGGCCAGGCCCATGCCCAGCCGCACCAGGTGCAGCATCACCTCCCAGCCGGTGGCCTCCACGGCCACGTTGAAATCCACCCCGGCGGACTGCAGCAGGCGGGACAGCATGACCCGATGCGGCCGCCCCTCGGGCGGCACGATCAGATCGGTACCCTGCAGGTCGGTCAGCTTCACCTTGCGCCGCGCCGACAACGGATGTCGGCGCGGCATTGCCAGCACCTGACCCACCCGGGTCAGCGGCAACACCGTCAGATCCTTGGGCACGGTTTCCAGACAGGCCACCCCCAGCTGGGCGCGGCCCGAGCGCACGGCCTCGACAGCGGCCGCGCCGTCGGCCGTAAGCAGCTGAAGCGAATGACGGCGATGGGACAGGTGGGCGCGGATGCCCTGCCCGAGCAGGTACAGCGTGGCTCCTTCGCCAGCCGCCAGCACCACGGTCGGTTCAACGTCCTGCCCTTGTAGTTCGCTCTGGAAGGCGTTCGCTGATGCCGCCAGCTCACGCGCAAAGCGCTGTACCTGCCGGCCAACCGGGGTGATCTCGATACCTCGGCCGCGGCGCACATAGAGGGGCCGTCCGACCGCCTCGCCCAGCTTGCTGATCCGGGTATGCAGCGCCGGCTGGGAAAGGTGGAGCCGGCCGGCGGCGCGGGTGAAGTTGCCGTCCTCTGCGAACTCGGCAAAGGCCATCAGGGCATCAAGGCTGACGTCGCGGAGAAGATTCATTATCCATTTTTTCTATAGATGATCTTTAAAATCAAGTTCCGCTCGATAGCTCAGCCAGATGAAATGCGCTTCAACCTACTACGGAGAAGCGCACATGAAACTCGGCATTGACGTCGGACGTGTATTGATCAGCCCCGGTGACGACACCACACCGGATACCTCATTCATCGCAGGCTCGCTGGAGAACGCGTTGAACACCCCACCGATGGACGACATGTTCCAGGTGGTTCCAGCGCTGGTGGAGCGGTTTGCCGGTGAGGTCTGGATCGTGTCCAAATGCGGGCAGCGCATCCAGGACAGAACGATGCAGTGGTTCGAGCATCATCGGTTCTTCGAGCGCACCGGGATCGACAGGGCCAACGTCAGGTTCTGCCTGCAACGTCCGGAGAAAGCGGTGCATTGCCGGGCGCTGGGCATCACCCATTTCATTGATGACCGGACCGACGTGCTGCAGGCCATGGAGGGCGTGGTGACGCATCGATACCTGTTCGGGCCGCAGCGCAAAGCGGTTCCGCAGGGCATGCAACACGTCATGACGTGGAAGGATGTTGCGCGCACCTTGCTGTAGAGCCACGCCTTGCGTGGCTTCGACCACGATTGGCACCGCGAAGCCACGCAGGGCGTGGCTC
>NZ_JASCOZ010000198.1 GCF_029960115.1 Stenotrophomonas sp. PS02289 | reverse complement strand
GGCCCGGGCACTGCGTGAGCCGGCCAACGGCCGGCGCTACCAAAGCTGAACGACGCGGTGGCTCCGTCCGGGCGAATCAGGCAAGCTCCCGGGTCTGTATAGGATTTACGGAAGCGCTCCATGCCCCACCCCGCCCGCGCCCTGGCGCTCGCCATCGCCGCCGCGCTGATCTTCAGCGCCGCCCCGCCGGCTGAAGCGGCCAAGAAGAAGGCCAACCGCCCCGCGGCCGCGCAGACCCGCCCGGCCGCCAAGCCCAAGGCCAAGCCGCGTGCGCGTCCCGCCGCGCCGGCACGCAAGCCGCTGGTCCGCCAGCAGAGCAAGGCCGCGCAGCTGAATCTGGTGTACGACGAATACTGGGACGCCTCCATGCGGCTGAACCCGCTGCAGGCCACCTTCCAGGGCGACGCCCGCCATAACGACCAGCTGCCCAATATCCTTTCGGCGGCCTGGCGCCAGCAGTCACACGACTTCACCACGGAATGGCTGGGCAAGGTTGAAAAGATCGGCGCGGAGGGTCTGGAAGGCCAGGACCTGCTGAGTTACCAGATCTTCGTGCGCGACGCACAGATGTCGCTGGCGGCGGAAAAATACCCGTCGTGGATGACGCCCGTCAGCCAGTACTACAACCTGGGCAGCATCATGGCGATTCTGGGCTCCGGCTCGGGGGCCCAGCCCTTCAATACCGTGGCCGACTATGACGCCTGGTCGCGACGCTCACTGGGTGTTCCGCCATTGTTCGACCAGGCCATCGCCAACATGCGCGAGGGCATGAAGGCCGGTGTGGTGCAGCCACGCGACCTGATGGAAAAGGTGCTGCCGCAGCTGGACGCGGTAATCAAGCCCACGGCTGAGGAAAGCATCTTCTGGGCTCCGGTGCGCAACCTGCCCGATGATTTCCCCGAAGCCGACAAGGCGCGCATCAGCGCCGAGTACAAGCGCATGATCGAACTGCGGATCATGCCGGCCTACCGCGCGCTGCGCGGCTTCATCGCCACCGAATACCTGCCCGCCACCCGCGCCAGCGATGGACTCTCTGCCCTGCCGAACGGCCAGGCCTGGTACGCGCAGACGATCGTGCAGAGCACGGCCAGCACGCTCAGTCCGCAGCAGATCCACACACTCGGCGAACAACGTGTAGCGGCGCTGCAGGAGCAGATCGGCAAAGTCCTGAAGGACAACCGCATCCGCGGTTCGCAGCAGAAAGTGCTGCGCGGCATGCGCACGGATCGCGACTTCCAGTTCGCCACGCCGCAGGCCCTGCTCGGCCGCTATACCCAGTTGCAGCAACAGGTGGCGGCGCGGCTGCCCACCCAGCTGGGCACGCTGCCCAAGGCCAGGCTCGATATCCGCGCGGTGGAAGCCGACCGCACGGCCAGTGCCGCAGCGGTGAGCTATCAGCCGCCGTTGCCCGACGGCATGCGCCCCGCCGTGTTGTATGTGAACACCGGTGCCCTGCCGAGCCGGCGCAGCTGGGCCGCGCCGATGCAGTACCTGCACGAAGCAATTCCTGGCCACCACGTGCAGCTGGGTCTGCAGCAGGAACTGGACAAGCTGCCGCGCTTCCGCCGACTGGGAGGCGACATCGCCTTCGTGGAGGGCTGGGGTCTGTATGCCGAATCGCTGGGCGACGCGCTGGGCGTGTATGAAGATCCCTACGCCAAGGTGGCCTACCTGCAGGCAGCATTGACCCGCAGTGCGCGCATGGTCGCCGACACGGGTGTGCATGCACAGGGCTGGAGCAAGAAGCAGGCGGTGGATTATCTGGTCAAGACCGCCGACATGCCGGCGGACGACGCGACAGCTGAAGTGGAGCGCTTCATGGCGCTGCCCGGGCAGACACTGGCCAATGGGTTGGGCGAACTGAAGATGATGGAACTGCGCGACGCAGCGCAGGCGGCGCAAGGTGCGCAGTTCGACCCGCGACGCTTCCACGCGGAAGTGCTGCGCGACGGATCGATGCCGCTGGATATTCTGGACGCGAAGATCAAGCGCTGGATGGCTGCGCCTGCGGCGGTGCCGGCGGCGGCTGCTACGGCGACTACACCGTAGAGCCGGGCTCTGCCCGGCTGCGTTTGCATTGTCACAAGAAGCCGGGAAGAGCCCGGCTCTACCTTGAAATGTCAGTCGGCGTAGGGCTCCGGCTTCACACCCAGCTTTTCATCCGGATCGCCCAGCAGCATCGCCTGCATGAAGCCTCTCTGGAACCACTCACGGAACATCATGTCGACCAGCGCCTCCGGCGACAACGGCAACGGCTTGGTGACCGGCTTTTCCTTGACCGGCTGGATCTCCGGAACAAGATCGCTGAAGTCCGGCCGGCGCTCCTCGCCGCCCATGGCAGCGCGCATGGCCTCACGCATGCGCTGGTCCAGCGAGGGGGCGTCACCATCGGGAAGGGCAGAGAAGTTGGACGCACCGGCGTCCAGTTTGTTCAGCATCATCAGTGTGCTCCAGTGAAAGAGTCAGGGAAAGGCAGTGGTTTCAAGCGTGCGTTGATCGCTGCCAGATAGGCGGACGCGCGTTCGCGTGCACCGGCTTCAAGCACATTGGCATCCACACTGGCTTCCACCGCGCGGCTCAGCGCATGGACCGGATCCAGTTCGTACACCAGCGCACCCACACTCAGCACCGGCAACGTGCCCTGCCCGCCCAGCACCTGCAGCGGAAGCATCGGTGTGTGTTGCGCCAATCGTTGCCGCACGGCGTCACGCAACGCTTCCAGCTGCGGAGGTACGTGCAGCCGGATGTCCGTTTCGCCGTCGGCAAACGCCTGCTCGCAGCGACGGATCACCAGCTCGGCTTCGACCGATTCCGCTGCAAGACTGGCCGCGATGACCGCACGCAACTGACCCAGCACGGCCTCGCGCAGGGTCTGCACGTCCGCCAGCGCGGCCTCCAGCAGCGGCACCGCCTCGGCCACCGCCTCGGCATAACCATCGTGATAGCCGTCGCGGCGTGCCTGCTCGGTGGCCACGGCCACCTGTGCGGGCACGGCGTCTAGGACATCCGCCGCACGCCGGCGGGCCATGCTGACCAACTGGTCGGCGCGCGCGGCCTGGCCCAACGCGCTGGGGGAGATCACCCCCCCTACCGCAAAGTTGAGCGCCTGCTCAGGAAAGCTTTTCAACATAGTTCAGGGCACTCCAGAAAAGATCCAGGTCCGGGCGGACCTCCAGTTCGGGCGCGTCGCCGCTGTCGGTGTGCAGCGGAAGCGTCACGCGCGCCCCCAACCAAGGGGGCAGCAAGGGAGCCAGCGCACGCACCTCGGCCGCGCCCCAGCGCAACAGCGAATCCGGGTCGTCTTCCAGCGGCCGTTGCGGCCGCTCCGGCGAGTCGTACCGTGAGTACCCGGCGCGCATGAACGCCTGCAGCGGCAGGGACAGCGCGGTGCCGCCCCGCTGCATCGACACCCAGTCGCGCAGGCGCGCTGCCCCGATCATCACCGCCACTTCGGGCAGGCGATCCCACGCCGTTACCACCCGCCGGGCCAGCGGCGTGCGCATTTGCGCACGCGCCGATGGCACCGGCATGCCGCACTGGCGGATCAGCGTGGCATTGAGCCAGCGCTGCTGCGCCGGCGTCGCCTGTGCGTAAACCGCGCGCCAAGGTCGGTAGTAGCTGGCAGGCGCGTACACGAGCCGCAGCAGCTCAGGCTCCACGCCAGCGGCTCCCGGTCGGCAACGGCTTGCGTCGGCGCAGACGCTGCCAGAGGCCACTCGCGCCACTGGCCAGGGCCGGTACTGCACGCACCAGCACCCAGCCGCCCAGCACCAGCGCGACACCCAGCACCGCGAACAACGCCAGTATCAGCGGGGATACGCTGCGCTCACCGGCAGCGGTCACGGCGAGGGTCCGCGGACCTTCCACCTCGGTCAGAATGACCGAGACGTTGTCGTAATCGATGCCGTCGAAGGTATTGCGCAGGAAGCGCTTGATCGACTGCATCAGAATCTCCTCGTCCACATCCGGCGCGTGCGCCACCACCGCGGCCACGTGCATGCGGCGCGGGTTGGTACGACGGTTTTCACCGCCGATGCTGGCGTCGTAGTTCAGGTGCACACGGGTCGACTGCACACCGTCGATCAACTGCAGTGACTCCTCGAGCCGCTGCTCCACCGCCGAGATCAGCCGGGCGCGCTCGCCCAGCGGTGTACTGACCAGCGAATCGGCCGGGAACGCGTTGGCCACCTGGCTGCGCGGGGCCGACGGCAGGTCGTTACGCTGGATCAACTCGATTGATTCGGGCAAGTCGCGCTGGGCCACCTGTACCTGGTACCCCCCCTTGCCGGCACTCAGCTTTTCCGCCGTGATGTTGTGACGCAGCAGCACCGCGATCACTTCATTGGCCTGGCGCTCGTCCAGACCTTCCAGCAGCGGCTTGCGCGCGCAGCCACTCAGCATCAGCAAGGCCAGCATGGCGAACAGCACCCAGCCCACCTTGCGGGGGGTGCCGGCAAACAACGGCGTGTTCATGACTTGAGCAGTGTCTCGAAGGTCTTGTTCATGTGATTGGCCAACCCAGCGGCCACGGTCATACGCTTGGTGTAGTCGGCCAGTGCCATCTGCAGGGCGAACAACTCGTCGGGATCCGTTGCGGTATACGGGTCGTTGCTGGCCGCGTGAATCTTGGCCTGCTGTTCCCCTGCGGTGACATAGCTGTTGGCGAGGGCGTGGGTCATGCGGTCGGACAGCGACACGGCTGCGCCGTCTGCGCCTTCGGCCGCGTTGATCGCCGTGGCGATCTCGGAAACTTGCAACATGGTGGGGAGTTCCTGCGGAAGGGTGCGCGGGGGAACGCTGGCCGGACGGGGACGGTCCGGCCAGCAAGGTGCATCAGCCCAGGTTTCGGGCGTTCTGCTTCTGCATGTCAGCCAGGCTCTTGGCCGAGTTCGACTGCAACGAACGGTACGTGGTGTACTCGGAAAGCGCCGTCTGGTACTTGGCCAGCTTCTCCGGGTTGGTCGGATCGCCCGGCTTTTCGTCCGTTCCGTCACCCGTAAGATCTTTAAAGATTTTGTCCAGATCGGTCTTCAGCTTGGCCACACCCCGGTTGAACTGGTGGCTGTGTTCGCTCAGCCAGCCTTTCCAGCGGTCGGGATCGTCGACGGGCGGGTCAAAACCGGGACCTGGGGTCGGTTTGGTGTTCTCAGTCATAGTGTTTCTCCAATGGTATCGTCGGGTTATCTGCTGCTTGAAGTCGAAAACTCCCAACGACCCTCACCAATGGAGAGCAGCTGATCGTCGGAGTACTGGTAGGAGCGACCCTTGAGCAGGTCGTCCCACAAGCGGATGTTGATGTGCACGCGACGTGCGCCCCACTCCTGCACGAACTCATCGCGGTAGCGCGACATCGCGTGCAGGGAGGCATCATCAAGGAAGGTGTCGTTGGTCAAGCTGGTGCGCCCGGCCTGGCTGCCCGTCCGCGTGCTGATGCCGCGGGCGTTGAGCCCGTTGCGCGCCAGACTGACCAGGTGCCCGTCGCCGATCGAGCGTACGTCGATACGCGTCGCGTACGGCAGGTGCGGAGCCAGCATCGCGGCCACGCGGCGGCGGCGCTCACTGTCGTCGGCGCTGACTGCGGTGATCACCACTTCCGGTACTTGCGGGGTGCGCAGGCGGATCACCGCGTAGTCCACGCCGGCGCTGTCCAGGAACGTGCCGATGCGGGCAATTTCCAGGTGACGGATGTGGTAGATGTCCTTGGTGCGACCGGCACGCTCGCTGGCACGCTGGCCCCAGCTCATGGCTTCGGCCGTGTCGGTGAACGCATGGATGCGCCCGTGCTTGTCGTGCACCACGTTGTAGTCATAAGGCGACTGCGCCAGCACCAGTTCCAGATTCCGAACCTGGGTGGCAGGGCGCTGACGGTCGTACAGCCACCAGCCGGTGGCGGCCAGCACGGCAGCCATGACGCCGAGCACCAGCCACAGGATGAGCGGCGTTCGCGGACGCGCCGCGGCGGCAGCCCGCTCCATCGACTCGTACTTGGCCAACACGGGCAGACGATGGTCCAGCACCGCGAGCGACCAGACCTCGTGCTCTTCGCGCACGGCCAGGGTCAGGCCGGCCACATACACGACCTCATTGAGGGGCAGGTCCTGCGCGATCCAGCAGATGTTGTCGTTCTCGCGCACTTCCAGTTTGACCGCGGTTTCCGAGCAACGGATGCGGAACGACGCCGGCAGATGGTCACCCGGGATGTAGAACACGTTGTCGGCGTTGGCCAGCGTGCTCTCCATCCTGCCCTCGTGCAGGATGCGTGCGGGACCGACATGGAAGACGGTATCGCCCGGCAGCAGGGTGAATTCGACGCCGTCGAGCTGACCCGAGAGCAGTTTCAACTTGTGAATGAGAGGCATGCGACGTCCGAAGGCAGAGTCAAAGAAGAGGATCGGTGCGGCGCACCGGCTCCCACGGAACGCAGACTGACAGCTGCGTGCGGAGCAACGTACAAAAAAAGTTTCAAAGTGATTTCGAGGTGCAATGTCAACTGCATCCTCCGCCGTGATGTACCTGCGTTACACAGGTGCCGGCAGCGTCAATCGCGCCGGCTGTGGTACAGCGCAGTGACTTTGGCTACGTACTGGCGGGTTTCCGCAAACGGCGGCACGCGGTTACCGTGGCGCTGCACCGCGCCCTCGCCTGCGTTGTACGCCGCGAGCATCAGTTCCAGGTTGCCGTCGAAACGGCGATGCAACCACACCAGGTAGGCGGTGCCTGCGCGCAGGTTCTGCAGGGGATCGAGCAGATCCTGTGCACCGAATCGTTTACCCGTGGCGGGGATGACCTGCATCAACCCCAGCGCGCCCGCATGCGATCTTGCCTTGGCGTTATAGGCAGACTCCACGGTAACGATGGCGTGCAGCAGGTGCGCATCGACCGCGTGTTCGGCTGCAACCTGGTCAATCAGCGGGCCCCAACGGGCATGACCGGCGGGGCGCGAAGGCGATGGCACTGGAGCTACCGGCTTCCCACGCGCAGACGCCCGCACCGCCACAGGGCGGTGCGGGTCGAAGATGGTGGCCCCGGCAATCCGGGTCTGCGATACCTGTAGCTGACCGTCAGCGCCGAGGGTGGCATAGACCCGGGCCTGCGCCGGAAGGGTGGGGGGGGCCAACCCCCCCCCCCCCCCCAAAAAACCCGGCAT
>NZ_JASCOZ010000197.1 GCF_029960115.1 Stenotrophomonas sp. PS02289 | reverse complement strand
CAGCTGGGCCTTGGGTGCCGCCGGGGCGGCGGGCGCGGTGTCGGCCGGGGCGGCGGCCGTGGGCGCGGCCTCGCGGTCGCAGGCGGCCAGGCCCAGCGACAGGCTGGCGGCAATGGCAAGCATCAGGGTGGGGCGGCGCAGCTTGGACATGCAACTTCTCAGGCAACGGGAAAACCCCAAGTCTAAACCCGTGGTTGCGGCCGCAACTGCCCTTGTGTGGCGGGAGTTGTGGCCGGTTGTGGTATCGCCAGTAATGTGAATACGGTCACAGACCTTCCCGCATGCGCCGGCCTGGTGCATGCTGGACCGGTACAGGCGCGCCAAGGCCTGGCCGACGGGGAATCGGCCTGGCCAGCATCAAGAAATTGAGACATTGGCCGCTCTCGTCTGAAGAACCCGGGAACTGTTTTCATGTCGTCAGCTGCGTGGGGGAGTGTCAGGCAATGCCCGCGATGAAACGCGCCCTGGCGCGTCCCTTGCGGACCTTGGTGTGGCTGGGCATTGGCCTGGGCATGCTGCTGGCCGTCGGCCTGTCGATCATGCTGGTCAACGACTACCAGCGCCGCCAGGAGGCCGCCCAGCGCCAGAGCACGGCCATTTCCGCCGGCACCCAGCGCCTGCTGCGGCTGGAACTGCGCAATCTGGAACGCGCCATGCGCGGCATTGCCGCCGACGGCGCGCAGCTGTTCGAGCGGGTGCCGACCCAGGCCCCGGATCTGCTCGATGAGTCGGTGCGTGGCGTGCTGCAACGCCACCAGGAACTGGAAAGCATCGTGGTGGTGGACGAGTTCGGTCGCGCGCTCACCAGCGGCAGCGGCGACCTCTACCTGCCGTTGTGGGTGGTGGACAGCAACCGCGGCGAGCACAGCCGGTTGTACCTGGGACCGCCTCAGCAGGCCCCCGGCCAGGGCTGGGTGCTTCCGCTGGCGCTGCGCATGGGCGAAAACCGCTGGCTGCTCAGCCGGCTGCGTACCAGCGAACTGCAGACCATCATCAATGGCCTGGACGTGGGCCGAGACGGGGTGATCTCGATCACCGACGGCGGTGGCTACATGCTGGCGCGCAGCCCGGACCGGGCTGCGGCGATCGGCAAGCGGTTCGGCCTGAAGCACCGCGACCGTCTCGGCCGCGACGCGGTGGTGCCGCTGGGCATCGAACACAGCCCGGTGGACAACGTGGAGCGCATCTCCACGCTGACTACGCTGGGCGACTACCCGCTGGGTGTCTACGCCGGCCTCGGTCGCCGCGACGTGCTGGCGGCGTGGTGGCCCTACGTGTGGGCGTCGGTGGGACTGATCGTGCTGTACTGGGGCGCGTTCGCGCTGGTGTACCTGAGCCTGCGCCGCGCCACCCGCCGCCAGCATGCGATGAGCGAGGAACTGCGCACCGGCCATGCCGAGTTGCACATGGCCCACCAGATCGCGCAGATCTGTACCTGGACGGTCGACGAGGACGCCTCGCTGCTGCGTTGGTCGCCGATGGCGCAGCAGATCTTCCACATTCCCATCGACAGCCTGCCGGTGGCCGACTTCTTTGCGCGCGTGCACCGCGAGGACGCGCAGCGCCTGCAGGATGCCTTCCACGTCGCATTCGCCAACAACGGCGTGCTTGATGAAATGTTTCGGCTGGTGCTGCCGGGCGGCAAGGTGCGCTGGCTGTCCGCACGCGGCCAGCAGGTGGATGGCGTGGAAGGCGAGCGGCGGATGATCGGCGCGCTCACCGACGTCAGCGACCGCATCGAGATACTGGCCCGTGCGCAGCAGGCCGAGCGTCAGTTCCGTCTGCTGTTCGACCGCAACCCGGCCCCGTTCTGGGTGTTCGATCCAGACACGCTGCGCTTCCTGGAAGTCAACGAAGCCGCGGTGCAGCAGTACGGTTACAGCCGCGAAGAATTCCTGTCGATGAGCATCCTCGACATCCGTCCGCGCGAAGGTTGGGACGAGATCCGCCAGGCCATCGCCAATGCGGGTCCGGGCGAGACCCACGATGCGCAGGTGCGGCTGCACCGGCGCAAAGACGGCACCGTGTTCGAGGTGCGCGCGCATCTGGCCCGGCTCGACTTCGACGGTCGCCAGGCCTGCCTGGTGCTGGCCGAGGATGTCAGTGAGCGGCTGGCCTATGAGCGCGACCTGGCGTACCACGCTACCCACAACGTCGCCACCGGCCTGCTCAACACCCGCGCGCTGGCCGCGCAGCTGGACGAGGAGGGCGGCAGCTACACGATTGCCTATGTGCAGTTCCGCGGCCTGCAGCTGGTGGCCGACACGCTCGGCCGCGAGGTCGGCGACGTGGTGCTGCAGGCGATGGCCAAGCGGCTGGGGGGACTCGGCGTGCGCTATGGCCTGCTGGCCTTCCAGCCGGCGGAAGATTTCATCTTCGCCATCCGCGATGACCACGAACGCCAGAGCGCGCTGGACACGCTGGTGCAGACCGTGTCCGAACCGGTGCGCGGGCAGGACTGGCTGCATCAGTTCGAGCCGCGCATTGGCGTGGCGGTGAAGTTCGAGGGTGATGTGATCAGTGCCGAGCAGGTGATCGGCATGGCCGCACAGGCCGCGCACGCCGCGCGCGACGAAGGCAGCGTGATCGCCTGGTACGACAGCACGGTGAGTTCGCGGCTGGCCGAGCGGCTGCGTCTGGCGGGGCGCATCCATACGGCGATCGACAGCGAGTTCCAGCTGTATTTCCAGCCGATCTGCCACGCCGCCGATGGCACCCCGGCGGCACTGGAAGCGCTGCTGCGCTGGCCGCAGGCGGATGGCAGCTTCATTCCACCGGGCGAGTTCATCCAGCTGTGCGAGGACACCGGTCTGATCCTGGCGCTGGGTCGTTGGGTGATCCGCGAAGCGGCGCAGGCGCAGCGGCAGCTGGTGGATGCCGGTTGGGACCTGCCCATCGCGGTGAACGTGTCGGCCGTGCAGTTCTTCAACAGCGACCTGGTGGCCGAGTTCAACCGCGCCTGTCAGGAATTCAATCTGTCGCGCGGCGCACTGCACGTGGAGCTGACCGAAAGCAGCCTGATGCGCAAACCGGCGCAGGCCAAGCAGACCATGCAGCGCCTGCATGAGCAGGGCATCTGCATTTCGCTGGATGATTTCGGCACCGGCTACTCGAACATGTCCTACCTGCAGCACCTGCCGCTGGACATCCTGAAGATCGACCGCAGCTTCGTCGCTGACGTGGAGAGCAACCCGCGCAACGCCTCGATCTGTCGCGCGCTGCTGTCGCTGGGCCACAGCATGGGCCTGACCATCATCGCCGAGGGTGTGGAAACGCCGGGCCAGCAACAGTGGCTGGCCGCGCATGGCTGCGACCAGGTGCAGGGCTTCCTGCTCGGCCGGCCGGCCCCGCTGGCCGATGTGATCGGACGGTTGGAGATCGAGGCGGAAGCGACCTGATCGGGGCCGGGGAACCCGGATCGCGGCTGGGGAACGGGATCGTGGCTGGGGAACGGGATCGTGGCTGGGAACCCGGACGGTGGCTGGGGTAACTGACGGTGGCTGGGGTAACGTAGAGCGGGGCTTGCCCCGCTGGGGCTTTACCGGTGGCCCAGCCGGGCAAGCCCGGCTCTACGGGTCCCCGTCATCCGTCGCAATCGCGACCCGTCCCCGCCATCGGTCGCAATCGCGGCCCGCCGCCACGCCCCGTTGTTCGTTCCACATCCGGAACGAATCTGCGTGATATTGGATATTTATCGCCATTCGTGACGGTAATAACCTGACGCCCTGGATCCCCCGGAGCCCCGCCATGTCCCGCCTGCCGTCGCTGTACATCTCCCATGGTTCCCCGATGACCGCCCTGAACCCGGGTCAGGTCGGCGTGCGCCTGGCCGAGCTGGCCGCGCAGCTGCCGCGCCCGCGGGCGATCGTGATGGCCTCGGCGCACTGGCTGACCTACCAGCCGGCGGTGGGGGCGCATCCGCAGCCGCCGACGATCCATGACTTCGGCGGCTTCCCGGCAGCGCTTTTCGCGCTGCAGTACCCGGCACCGGGCGACCCGGCACTGGCCGGCGAGGTCGCCCAGCGTCTGGCCGCAGCGGGCCTGCCGACGGCACAGGACCCGCAGCGCGGGCTCGATCACGGTGCCTGGGTCCCGTTGCGCCTGCTGTACCCGGAAGCGGACATCCCGGTGGTGCCGCTGGCCCTGCAACCGATGCTCGGTCCTGCCCACCAGCTGGCGCTGGGCCGCGCGCTGGCCCCGCTGCGCGACGAGGGCGTGCTGCTGATCGGCTCGGGCAGCATCACCCACAACCTGCACGACTTCCGCGCCTACCACAGCGGTGGCGAAGCGCCCTACGTGCGGCCTTTCATCGAATGGGTGGAACAGCGTCTGCAGGCCAACGACACCGAGGCGCTGCTCGACTACCGCCGCCAGGCCCCGTACGCCGAGCGCGCGCATCCCACCGACGAGCACTTCCAGCCGCTGCACTTCGCGATGGGCGCAGCGGGCGGTGAGCAGCTGGGGGCGCAGCGCATCGATGCGGGGATCGATGCCGGCATGCTGGCGATGGACATCTACCGCTTCGATGGTGCCCCGGCGTAGCGCCTGTCCGCCAGCTGTGCCGCAGGTCGGTGCCCTGTTCAGGTAACGGCACCGGTGTGGTAGTTTTTTAAGCATGCATACGATTGAAGTGGTACTGGCAATGCTGGTCGCCGTGGTGGCCAGTGGCTACCTGGTGCGCGTGTTGCCGCTGTCATTGCCCTTGCCGCTGGTGCAGATCGGCCTCGGCGCGGTGATTGCCGGCGTGTTCAACCGCGGCCACGCGCTGCAGCCGGAAATGTTCTTCCTGCTGTTCCTGCCGCCACTGCTGTTCCTGGACGGGTGGCGCATTCCAAAACAGGGGCTGTTCCGCGACAAAGGCGTGATCCTGGAGCTGGCGTTCGGGCTGGTGATCTTCACCGTGGTCGGTGCGGGCCTGCTGATCCACTGGATGATTCCGGTGATGCCGCTGGGTGTGGCCTTCGCGCTGGCCGCGATCATCTCGCCGACCGATCCGGTGGCGGTCAGCTCGATTGCCTCGCGCATGCCGATTCCCAAGCGGCTGATGCACATTCTGGAAGGCGAGTCGCTGCTCAACGATGCGTCGGGCCTGGTCTGCTTCCGCTTCGCGGTGGCGGCGGTGATGACCGGTACGTTCTCGCTGGCGACCGCCTCGCTGACCTTCCTGTGGGTGGCGGTGGCCGGGCTGGCCATCGGCGTGGCGGTGACCCTGGGCGTGTCCACGTTCCAGCGCTGGCTGTGGCGGCGCTTCGGTGAGGAGCCGGGCGCGGCGCTGCTGGTCAACCTGCTGATTCCTTTCGCCGCCTACCTGCTGGCCGAAGAGGCCAAGGCCTCCGGCATCCTGGCGGCGGTGGCTGCGGGCATCACCATGAGCTACGTCGAGCTGACCGGTCGCGTGTCCGGCAGCATGCGCGTGCAGCGCACGGCGGTGTGGAACATGCTGCAGTTCAGCTTCAACGGCATCATGTTCGTGCTGCTCGGCGAGCAGCTGCCCGGCATCGTTGAGCGTGCCATTGCCACGGTGAACGAAAGCGGGCACCACAGCGCGTGGTGGCTGCTGGTGTATGTGGTGGTGATCAACGTGGCGCTGGTCGCGCTGCGCCTGCTGTGGGTGTGGTTGTCGCTGCGCTGGAGTCTGCTGCGCGCGCGCCATCGCGGCGAGGAGCGCCCGGTGACCCAATGGCGGGTGGTGGTGGCGACCTCGGTGGCCGGTGTGCGCGGCGCGATCACCCTGGCCGGCGTGCTGACCCTGCCGTTGTTCCTGCCGGATGGCTCGGCCTTCCCCGCGCGTGACCTGGTGATCTTCCTGGCCGCGGCCGTGATTCTGTTCTCGTTGATCGGGGCCAGCGTGGCGCTGCCGCGTCTGTTGAAGGGCCTGCAGCTGCCGGCCGATTCCGGCGAACGCAAGGAAGAAGACCTGGCGCGCCGGCTGGCCTCGAAGGCCGCACTGGCCGGGGTGGAGCGCATGCGCCAGCAGCTGGTGCAGAACCAGAACACCGAGAACGTGCAGCTGTACAACGACGCCGCGGCGCGGGTGAGCCTGCTGTACCAGCGCAATCTGGAAAAGGAGCACGGCCCGGATGCGGACCCGGAAAAGGTGAAGCGGATGGAGCAGGGCTACCGCCAGCTGCGCAACGCCGGGCTCACCGCCGAGCGCGAAGAGCTGTTCCGGCTGACCCGGCGCGGCAGCATTTCCGATGAGATCTCGCGGAAGTTGATCCGCAATCTGGATCTGCTGGAGACCCGGCAACGGGAGTGACCGACGCACGCAACGGCATGCGTCGGACGGTGACAACGCCGATTACTCCGGCTTCTGATCCAGGTAATACGCCACCACGGTGCCCTTCACCTTCACCGTCATCGGGTTGCCGCGGCGGTCGCGCGACTTGCCGGCCTGCACGCGGATCCAGCCTTCGCTGACCGAATACTCTTCAACGTTGTCGCGCTCGACATCGTTGAAACGGATGCCCACGCCGCGCTCCAGCGCTGCGGCATCGTGGAAGGGGCTGGCGGGGTTGATCGCCAGATGGTCCGGAGGGGTATCGCTCATGATTCGGGTTCACACTGACGGCCACCGCGGCCGCCTTCAGGCGCACAGGATACCCGAGCCCCTGCTTTGGGAGGATTTCGCTTCCTGCGCCGGGTGTTGCAGGTCAGAATGCTGGCCTGTTTCCAGGAGTTTCCGGCCATGCCCGACAACAGCGATTATTTCGACTTCGAAGAAGACGAGCGCGATTTCGACGAAGACGATTTCGAGGCGCGGATCTGGAACCTGTTCGTGCTGATCAATCCCGGCGACGAGGAGCTGGCGCTGCAGCAGTTCAACCGCTGGCGCGAACAGCTGCTGGAGGCGGGGGAGTCCATCGACGAAGAGGCCGACTGGCTGCCGCCGCTGATGGTGGCCACCGCCTGGCAGTCGAGCTACGAGGTCGAGCGCGATGATGCCGACTCGCTGGTCTCGGCGGTGAACGAGCTGTCCGCGCGCTTCAATGTGCAGGTGGACTGGGGCGGTGACCTGGACGATGAGGACTTCGCGGAGGACGTGGACGCGCCGATGCTGATGGCTACCGCGTATGACCGCCTGCGCGAGCACAACTACAGCCTGTGGAGCGTGGATACCGGGAATGGCGGCCTGGCCGGCTGGATGGCGCTGAGCCGCGATGATGACGCGATGCTGGCGCTGTGCTCGTTGCTCGGGGTTGAGGTGCGTCCCGGGGCCGACCCGTTCTGACCTGCGGTGGGACCGCTTGGGCCGGCCAACGGCCGGCGCTACCAAATCCGCATTCGCACCGGTGACCCCGGTAGCGC
>NZ_JASCOZ010000196.1 GCF_029960115.1 Stenotrophomonas sp. PS02289 | reverse complement strand
CCACGCGGCCCCACACCCCCCGGGGGCGGGGGCACCCCCCCGCCCGGCCCGCGCCGCGCCGCGGCTCGATCTCGGTGAAGGTGCCACCACACACCTTACGGGCCTCCTGCTGGCTCACCATCGCAACCATCTGCGGCAAGGTCTTGCCCATCGCGGCGACTTCCTTGGTGACCTCGGCCGGCGGCAGTGGAACGCGTCCGACCAGCAGGTACTGGCCACGCCAGTTCTTGATGTCCTGGTCGGCCGGAATGTACTCCTGCATCACTTCGCCATTGCCGCTGCGGTCGCCGGCCATCCAGGCCAGCTTCCAGCCTGACGGCACGGCCACCTGCAGCTGCTCGCCGTGCACGGCGAACGGCGTGCCGTCGCGGTCGGCGCTGCGGGCCAGGCCGGGGGCCGCAAGCGCGACCATCCCTGCCGCCAGCAGGAACCACCCTGGCGCGCTCAATTCCACCACCCCGGCATGCGGCTGGCGTCCACACCGCCGGTTTCAAACACCGCGGTACGGGTGCCACCGGCCTTTACCGGGAACTCGATGCTGATCGTCTTGCCCTTGCGGGCCAGCTTCCACAGCGCCTTCTGGTCGGTGATGAACATGGCGATGGCCTCGTCGGTCTTGGGCCGCCAGGCGGCCATGTTGACCGGCTTGCCGTCGTCGACGGTGACCTTGACCGTGCACTGCGGGCAGCGGAAATCGCCGGCCTGCAGCACCAGGTAGGCGTGGCGCTTCCATTCGGGGTGGTCGCGGAACACCAGCTGCACCGGCTTGGGACCGCTGCCATCCACATCCACCCGCTCCTTGCTGTAGATCGAAGCGGAGATCTGGCTGCCCTTGGTGCCGACGGCAATCGTGTTGTAGTGCCACAGGCCCTGCATGCGGCGCAGGTCGCGCGCGGCCTCGGCCTTGGCCTTGACCTCGGCGAAGCCGGGTTCGATGCGGGCGGCGACGTCGGTGTCCTTGTAGATGTCCAGCAGGGAGCCGCCGTGGATGCGGGCCTTCTCCCAGTCCTGCGACGCCACGGCCATGTCGTACTGCTTGGCCACACCTTCGGCCTTTTCCTCTTTCGCGGCCTTGGCGGCGGCAGCCGCGGCCTCCTGGGCCTGGCGCTCCTTTTCCGGATCGGTGCAGGCCGCCAATGCGAGCGTGCAGGCGGCAATGAGGATCAGTCGCTTCATGGCAGTGTCCGTACGAAAGATGCTTGAAGTGTAACGGCCACCGTTACCCAAAAAAAACGGCGGGTTTCCCCGCCGTTTTTCATTCACTCGTTGTCACCTGGCTTACGGGGCCGGTGCCGGCGCAGGAGCCGCCGCCGGAGCCGGCGAGGCCTTGTCCAGCATGTCCTGCACCGAGGCGGTGGTGATCGGGTGATAGCCCGGCTTGGCCTTCTCGAACGCCGCCTTGGCGAACGCCAGCCCTTCCGGAGTCTTCACCAGCTCCGCGTAGATCGGCAGGATCAGCTTGCGACGACCGACGCGCTCGATGAACGCACCGGCCGCTTCGTTGGCTTCCGTGTAACCACTGCGGATGGCCAGCGGGTACCAGCGCATGGCGATCTCACCATTGGCGGTGCCGGTGAAGTGATACGCGCGGTCCAGCGCGGCCAGCTTCTCGACCGGCAGGGTCTTGCCCATGCCGTCGATGAAGTGGACCCACTCCTGGGTGCCCCACTCGGTGGTGATCTGCGGGCTGGGCAGCTTGTCGCTGCCTTCCCAGCTGATGCGGGCGGTGTCGACGATGGTGAAGTTACGCGAACGGGCCTTGGCGGCGAATGCCGGAATGCCCGGTTCGTCCAGCCACGCCTTCAGCTCGGCGTCGGTGACCGCGCCGGGCTTCTTGGACAGCAGGTTCTTCTTCAAGTACTCGACGAACTGGTCGGTGTTGGCACTCTGGAAGGCGTGGTCATCGAACCAGCTGCGCAGGAACGGGTCGAAGGTCTCGCGACCAAAGCGCTGTTCCAGGAACTGCAGGAACCACGACCCCTTCACATAGGCGACGTTGCTCAATGCCTCGTCCGGGTCACGCTCGGTCAGCGGCGGCAGCGCCAGGGCCTGGTCGGCCGGGCTCATGTCCTTGACCTCGGCGAGCAGGTCGTTCTGGTCGATCTCGCGCTCCATCTCGGCCATTTCCTGGCCGTACAGCGCCTCGGTGATGCGGCCCTGCACGTAGGTGGTGAAGCCTTCGTTGAGCCAGATGTCCTTCCAGCTGGAGTTGGTCACCAGGTTGCCCGACCAGCTGTGCGCCAGCTCATGGGCGACCAGCGACACCAGCGACTTGTCGCCCACGATCACGGTCGGGGTGGCGAAGGTCAGGCGCGGGTTTTCCATGCCACCGAACGGGAACGACGGCGGCAGCACCAGCATGTCGTAGCGGCCCCAGCGGTATTCGCCGTACAGCTTCTCAGCGGCACCGATCATCTTCTCGGTGTCTTCGAACTCCTTGGCAGCCTTGCCGACCATGGTCGGTTCCGCCCACACGCCGGAGCGGCCGGAGATCGGCTCGAACACCAGGTCGCCGGCGGCGATGGCCAGCAGGTAAGACGGAATCGGCTGCGGCATCTTGAAGGTGTAATCACCATCACGCGCGGCCTTGGGGTCGTTGTCGGCGCTCATCAGCACCATCACG
This sequence comes from Stenotrophomonas sp. PS02289, assembly GCF_029960115.1. GTDB lineage: Bacteria > Pseudomonadota > Gammaproteobacteria > Xanthomonadales > Xanthomonadaceae > Stenotrophomonas. Next base: position 4,811 of record NZ_JASCOZ010000196.1, on the reverse strand, counting down.
TCCGGACGCGAGGTCACGTGGGCGCTGTAGGTGAAGCGCACGCTCGGGGTGTCCTGCAGCGGCACCCAGGAGCGGGCGTGGATCGCCTGCGACTGGCTGAACATGAAAGGCAGCTGCTTGCCTTCGGTCATCGACGGCTCCAGCCACTGCAGGCCCGAGGCGGTCGGGGCCGTGTGGTAGGTGATCGCGACCTTGGCCGGCTGCTCCGGGGTTTCGATGGTCAGCTTGCTGCCAAACACCTTGTCGGCAGTGGCCAGCGCGAACTGCAGCGGCGCGGTCTTGCCATCGGCGGTGACGGCTTCCACCTTTTCGATGGTCAGCTCACGGGTATCCAGCACCAGCTGCTTGGCCGCCTTGTCCTTCCAGTCCAGCGTGTAGGTGGCGGTGCCACCGATCTGCTTGTTGTCGAAGTCCAGCTTCAGGTCCAGCGCCAGGTCTTTGATGACGACCTTGTCCGGCTCGGCGTACGAGCTTTCGTCATGGTTGCGGTTTTCAGCTTTCACGGCGTTGGCAGCGGCAGGTTGGGCGGCGGGCTCGGCGGTGGGCGCAGCGGGCTCTTTCGAGCAGCCGGCGGCCAGGGCAACGGCCAGGGGAATCAACAGGAACGGGGATCGCATCAATCGGGACCGGTCGGGGTGAAACCGCCAGTTTACGCCTGTCGCAAGCTGAATACGGAAAGCCACGCCTGCTAACGTAGTGCCGGGTCTTGCCCGGCACGATCTTTCACGCAGCGGGGCAAGCCCCGCTCTACGGTGATTACACCTTGTAGCCGGAGTGGATCGAGACGATGCCGCCGGTCAGGTTCTTGTAATGGCAGCGGGCAAAGCCGGCCTCGCCCATCATGGTCTTGAGCTGCTCCTGCGGCGGGTGCTTGCGGATGCTCTCGGCCAGATACTGGTAGCTGTCGGCGTCGCGGGCGAACAGCTGACCCAGCTTGGGCAGGATCTTGAACGAGTGGAAGTCGTAGATCGGCTTGAACCAGTCGGCGGTCACTTCCGAGAACTCCAGCACCCGTGCCTGGCCGCCCACCTTCAACACGCGGTACATCTCGCGCAGACCGGCGTCCTTGTCGGTGACGTTGCGCAGGCCAAAGGCAATCGTGACCAGGTCGAAGCTGTTGTCCGGGAACGGCAGCGCCTCGGCGTTGCACTGCACGTACTGCAGGCCGGAGACCAGCCCGCGGTTGGTCAGGCGGTCGCGCCCCACCGACAGCATGCCGGCGTTGATATCGCCCAGCACCACTTCGCCCTCGTCCCCCACCCGCTCCTTGATCAGCGCGGCGATGTCGCCGGTGCCGCCGGCCAGGTCGAGCACGCGGTCGCCGGGCTTCACATGCGCGGTGGCCACGTAGTAGCGCTTCCACGCCCGGTGGATGCCCATGCTCATCAGGTCGTTCATCAGGTCGTAGTTGCGCGCGACCGAGGTGAACACTTCGCCCACCAGCTTCTGCTTGTCCTTGGCGGCAACGTCGCGGAAGCCGAAATGGGTGGTGCCAGTCTTGTAGGGGGATTCGCTCATGGCCCGATTATCGCACCGCTGGGGCGTTCGCGGCACCCGGGGCAGCCAACCCGGGCAGCGCCGCCTATCATGGCGGTCACTTTGGACAGGAACCGCCATGATCACCACGCCCGACTACGCCGCCCTGCTGCAGACCGCCATTGCCGAAGCCCGCCAGGGCCTGGCGGAAGGTGGCATTCCCATCGGCGCGGCCCTGTACCACAACGATGGCCGCCTGCTCGGCTGCGGTCACAACCGCCGCGTGCAGGAAGGCGATCCGTCCGTTCATGGCGAAACCGACGCCTTCCGCAAAGCCGGCCGCCAGCGCCGCTACCGCGACACCATCATGGTCACCACCCTGGCCCCGTGCTGGTACTGCAGCGGGCTGGTGCGCCAGTTCAACATCGGCACGGTGGTGGTCGGCGAGTCGGTCACTTTCCAGGGTGGCATCGACTGGCTGCGTGAGAACGGTGTGCAGGTGATCGACCTGCAGAACCAGGAATGCATCGACCTGCTGGGCGGATTCATTTCCGCGCATCCGGAGGTCTGGAACGAAGACATCGGCGAGTAATCCGCCTCCGATCTGCGCGCCGAAGGCTCCGGCGCGCAGATTGCGACGTTATGTCGCACCGCCATTGCGCGCAGTCATGAATGCTTCAGAGAACGACAAAGCCGCAGAAGCACTGGTAATGCTGAGCTTTCTGCACACCGCGCCGCACCAGGATGCGTTCGCGCGCTTCAACACCACACGTCGATAACAACTGCCCTGAGGTATGCGCCTACGGTGGGCGTGCGTTGCTGCGCACGTGCAGATGGCGTCAACGCGATGTCGACACACGCGCTGCACATCGCCATTACGTTGCATGCACCGCGTGTTACGCATGCTTGGCACGCCCCCTCTTCCCTCTGCCGAATCGACACCGCCATGCCCTCAGCCTCGTTTTCCGTTCCTGCCGTGATCAATGTGGATGCCGAAGTGAACTACTGGCGGCAGCGTCACGCCGACGGTCTCATGGGTGGCGGCTCGTTCGGTCATTTCGTGCCGTGGATCAAGTTCGCCTGCGACTCGCTGATCACCCATCCGCGCGCCAGCGACGAGGAGCGCGAAGCCGTGTTCCAGACCGAGTACGCACTGAAGATCATGCCGCGCCTGACCGAAGACGAAGCCCGCGCGTTCGTCGACCAGTGCTGGGAGCACGTGTACCTGAGCAGCCACACCGATCGCGCCACCCGTCCACGGCTGATTGCCGCCAGCGTCTGATCGCCGCTGCACAGGCCTTACACGCCACGGCGCTGAAGATGCCAGCCACTCTGGCCAGTGGTGCAAGCGATGAATCTGCGTGATCTGTTCAATACAGTGGCCAAGAAGGCCGCCCGGGCGACAGGGCGGCCGTGGACCTTTCTGGCCGCCGTCGCCATCGTGGTGATCTGGGGCGTGACCGGCCCCGTATTCCAGTTCAACGATACCTGGCAGCTAGTGATCAACACCGGCACCACCATCATTACCTTCCTGATGGTGTTCCTGATCCAGCACACCCAGAACGCAGATGCCGCCGCCGTGCAGATCAAGCTGGACGAGCTGATCCGCGCCGTGGACGCGGCCAACAACGAGCTGCTGGACCTGGAAGAGCTGGACGAGGACCGGCTCGAGCAGATCCGCCGCGAGTATGAGCAGATGGCCCAGGCGGCGCGCACGGCACTTGATCGCCGTAGAGCCACGCCCTGCGTGGCTGGGACGCCGGACGCCCCAACCTAGCCACGCAGGGCGTGGCTCTATGCGAGTTCCGGCCTGGTCGAAGCCACGCAGGGCGTGGCTCTACGCCATCATCGACTTACCGCGCGGCCACACCCCGCTCATGCCAGCCGCCGCCGAGCACCTTGTACAGCGCCACCTGGTTGGACTGCTGCGCCAGCTGCGTGCTGACCAGCGACTGCCGCGCGGTGTACGCGGTTCGACGCGCATCCAGCAGGGTCAGGAAGCTGTCCAGGCCGGCGTCATAGCGCGCCTGTGACAGGGTCTGCGTCTGCTCGGCTGCTGCCACCAGCGCCTGCTGCGCCTCCAGCTGTGCATCCAGGCTGTCATTGAGCGCCAGTGCATCTGCCGCCTCGCGGAACCCGGACTGGATCGCCTTTTCGTACTGCGCCAGGGCGATGTCCCGATTGGCATTGGCCACGCCCAGTCCAGCGCGCAGCTTGCCGCCCTGGAAGATCGGAATACTGATCTGCGGCATGAAGCTCCACACCCGGGTGCCGCTGTCGAACAGCCCCGACAGTTCATCCGACGCGGAACCGATGCTGCCGGTCAGGCGGATGGACGGGAAGAACGCCGCGCGGGCCGCGCCGATGTTGGCGTTGGCCGCCAGCAACAGGTGCTCGGCCGACATCACGTCGGGTCGGCGCAGCAGGACCTCGCCGGGCACGCCGGCCGGAATGGCACGTACGGCGGCAACATCGAACACCGCGCCCTCGGGCAGCGAGCTGTCATCGACCGGCCCACCGGCCAGCAAGGTCAGCGCGTTGCGGTCCTGCGCCACCTGGCCCTGGTAACGGGCCACATCGGTACGCGCGGTCTCCACCAGCGTACGGGTCTGGCTGAGTTCCAGTGCCGACGCACCGCCGAGTTGGTGGCGCGCTTCGGTCAGACGCAACGACTCCTGGTGCGCGGCCAGGGTGTCCTGGGCGATCCGCAGCTGCTCGCGATCCGCCCCCAGGGTCAGCCACGCATTGGCCACTTCGGCGACCAGCGACAGCTGCGCGCTGCGGCGATTGGCGGCCTCGGCAAAGTACTGCTGCAGCGCCGCCTCGCTGAGGTTGCGGACGCGACCGAACAGGTCCAGTTCGAACTCGGCCACGCCCAGGTTGGCACTGAACTGCTCCGCCACCGGTGCGTCACCGCCGGTGCGGGTCATCTGCCCTTGTGCAGCGATGGCCGGCATCCGGTCGGCGCGCTGGATGCGGTACTGGGCGCGGGCCTTTTCTACGTTGAGCACCGCCACGCGCAGGTCGCGGTTGTTGTCCAGCGCCTGGTCGATGACGGTCTGCAGGCGCGCGTCGACGAAGTAGTCGCGCCAACCGATGGCATCGACCTCGACGGCCGGAGCGGTGGATGCGGTCGCCGGCCACTGCGCCGGGATCGCCGGAGCGACCTCGGTGCTGCGCGGCTCCAGCATGCTGCAGCCGGAGGCAAGCAGAACCGCCGCCACGGAGAGAGCAAGAGAAAACTGTTTCATGGGGTGTCTCCGGTAGCGGGGGGCGGGGGGGGGGGGGCCCCCCCAAATAAGGCGATTTAGGGTTTGATGGCGCGCGCCGCGTGT